>JAAUSF010000097.1 GCA_012033255.1 Cyanobacteria bacterium RU_5_0 | reverse complement strand
GAGAGCAATCTACGCAGATGTGATTTTGTTTACCGCGCCGCCGTCCATTTTTACGGATATGAGTCGAGCTGCATTCAGGGCATTGCATCGGATTTCACCTCAATTCATCCCTCCATTATGCAACGCCAATATTGTTTCCTGATTTGAGCCAGATCCTTGCTCTTCTTTACTCCTTCTAGATTTTCTTTTGCCTCCTCAATTTGCTGCTCTCGGACAGCTTTTACCGCTTCTAGTAACCTGATTTCTTGTCCCTGGCGTAACAGGCTGAGAGCCTCGGCATCTTTCTTTTCTAAAGCTGAAAGCAAAGCACTACCGAGGGCTTTTACATCGTTGCAAACTTCATTTGCCTTTTGTAATAGCACATTAAATCGATAGAGCGGTAATGGAGCATTCAGATCAGCAAGGGCACTACTGATGTCTACACCACCAGCGACCGCTTTCACTAGGGCACCTGGATCGATCGGAGGTTCAAACAGCGCCAGTTGACGCACAACACCCTCAATGTTCATGCAGTTGCGGATTTTGTAGAGGCGATCGGCTACGGTGTCCCAATAGCCCAACATCTTGTCATTCTGTAGGATACAGAAGTAGAGCATGGGTAAAGGTGCTGTTTCATTACCGTTTCGCTCATAGCCAGGTAGCACAGGAACAAGGTTTTCTAGCTCCACCTGGGCGTTTGAGAATTTGTCGAGTTCGGGTTCCAGTTCATTGAAGCTTTCTACAGGTGGCTTCGCCTGGGGCGGAATCTTCCGGGGGCGCGATCCGAGGATTTCTGCTGCCAGAATGTACAGTTGCGTTGCCTCATTGATGCTCTCCATGCTGTCTTGACGGAATAGATAGTCACCCCAGGCGATCAAGTTGTCTAGATACTTCATCACCACCGTTTTTTGATAGGCAACGGTACGATAATTAGCAATGCGGTGAGGCTCAAAGGGGTTTGTACGCCAGTCATTTACCTGCTGCTCTAGCGCCGTTAATGGCTGGTTGTTGCCACTTCTTTCCTTCGCTAACATTTGCAGAATGTTGTCAATGCGTTGATCGAGGTAACCCTGTTCAGTGGTCTTAAAGAACGGTTTAGTGATCCAGTATTTTCTCATCAGCGAATCACCCGGCAGAAGTGGTACAGAGCTTTCTACGCCGATCGGGTTAAAGATGAAGTGATACCAATCCCGTGCTTCCTCAAATCGCTGGTTTTTGCTCAGTGAGTTGGCAATTAGCAACGGCGCATGGAAGAACAACTCCCAGTTGTAGGGTGAATAGGCACCATCGGGTGAGAAGTCTACAGTTTCTTCTGGGTAGTACTCGGAATGGGGATTCTCTGGGTCATTGGTTAGCTCGACTACTGCTTCGGCTGGTCGGTAGGTATTGAAGAAGCGGAATTCTGAATCCTTTAATTGAGTTTCCCGACTCATCAAAGCAGGGATGCCTCTGAGCGGATTGTAGACCAATTTGGCAAAGTCACAAACGAAAGGATGGTAGAAGTTTTTGAAATGGAATTGCTGCGTATTCAGGTTCCGAAGAGAATGGAGATATGTTCCCATTTCTCCTATGTAGAAGGCGAGTCGCGTGAACCACCTTTTTAGCAAATTCCTAGCTTGATCAGGATCATAGGGTGGAGGCGGTTCTTGAGGGAATGCTTGCTGGAGAAACCGATCGAGCAGACTCTTAAATTGTTCATCAGTGTAGGGTGGGGGTGGTTCTTGAGGGAATGCTAGATGAATAAAGCAACCAAGGATCTGCTGCTCACCAGGTGTCAGGGTGGAGAGGTTGAAGTTCTTTGTCTCAAGAAGGTTTTTTAAGTACTGATTTAATCGATCATAGACTGGTTTGCTTGCTCGTTTGATGTCTGGATAATAGAATCGACTGTTCCCTTCACCTTTAGTCACACCGTACAAGAAGGAGGGCAATACAAAGAAAGTGTGGTTGTTGTCACTATAGAAGAATGGCAACCAGGTACCTATAGGAACAGAATACTGAACATTGGAGATGAACTGAGGATCAGGTACTAGCTGACCATTGAGCCACAGTTCGTCAAAGAATGACAAGTGCCAGGGTGGAGTTACTTTAAAGATATCCGGAGTGTGGAATAAGACTGGTATGAACCGAGATTGGTTAGACGGCTCTAACAGAACGTTCTCAAGAGTAAAGTCGTTTGTATTTGTAAGACGAAATGGTGGGATATAGCTTTGGAAAAATCGACCATCAAAGCCATACTCCAATTGCTCCAACTCTTCCCATTTCAGATATACGGTACTTGCACCAACTGAGTCCTGCTCTGGTCGAATGGTGTGGACGAAGTTACAGGCATTCGTCGTCCTTGCAGGTACGCCTTTACAGCCAGAAATTTCAAAGGCACCAGACAAATAGGCTGTTTCATTATCGTTACTGTCAAGACTATGACCTGAATACTGAATAACAAAACGTCCATCTATCTCATTTAGGTTGATTGTAAAGAATCTGTAGTGTTTCCTGACAATTTCAACCTCGTATATTCCACTTTCATCAGAAGAATCTGTTGAAATGCGCTTGGGTGTCCACTTGCCTTGCCGATAGTCACTGACTGCCATTTGCAGTCTTAGCTTTTTCCAGGTTCTTTGTACACTTACTGTCTGATTTGGACTGGGTGTAGTAATCCTACTGTTTCCTCTATCATCTGGTGTTATGGTTGCACCATTAATAGGATTAGGTGTGAAAACAGTGCTGTTTCCCTGCTCATCTGGCACTTCTGTAAACACGGGCCAGAACAGGAACAGACGATTATTTACCACTGCTGGAATTAGATAATCACCCTGAATATCTAGTTCCACTTTCTCCCAGGGAGTCCACTGACGGTAGTCGTAGCGGCGATAGTAATAGAGGTGCGGTTCTGCCCCACGGGTGCGCCCGAAGACGTGGATGATAGTGTTGTCGCCGTCGTCTTCTTGATAGAAGCCAGCGATTTCCAGGTGAGCAACGCCATCGAGTTTCTCCAGGTAGTTGATGAATGCTTTCTCAACGGTGTCCTGGTTAATTTCGTTTTGCAGTAGCTCATTTTCCAGGTCTTTGAAGAACGACGATCGATCCTTCTTTAACTCTGGTTCAATCCAATTTTCAGGCCAGAGGAACACTTTACGGTTGGCTTCCCAAACCCGATACTTTCGCATCCACTTCCACCAGCGCCAGGCACTATCACCATCGTCACCATCTGCCTTCACAACTACATTGGGTTCCAGACCCATAAAGCAGCGTTGCACGAAGAGTTGTACTGAACCGGATGCCTGCACCAGGCGGCTGGTAAGTTGACAGGAAGACATCTCTACATCAAGCAGGTAGTAAGCGTAGAGATCATTTGTGTTTTCCCATTTGCCACTGGGGGCATCATCGGGTTTAGGTTGAGTCAGTAGGTAAGCCGCAAGGGCATCCCGCTTACGTTCGCGCAGAACGTCCTGAATTTCGGTACTCAGAGTTAGCCAGGTTTCCGTGCCAAATTCTGAGCGCAAGAGTTCTTTGAGAGTTTTTGCCTGATAAAGAGTCATGGCAGCGGCAGCGAAAGCCTTCACTGTGTTGGCACTAGCATTAAGACTATTGAGAAAATAAAACGCCCGACGCAGACGCTCCCAGGTTTCTGCCAGTAAATAAGCTGTTGGATAAGTGAGATTGAGTGAGGCGATCAAGATTTCTATATGGGTGGCAGTCCAGTCTTCGTTTAGTCGCTCCACGTCGGTAGCAAAATCAGCGGCAGTGGCGTAAATGCCTGCGTTCAGTTTTTCCAGTACTTCGAGTAAAGTGATTTCAGTTTCAGGCAGAGAATCTCGTAGACGGATGAGACGACTAGTTTTCAGGAAATGATTTAGTGACGCGATCGCCTCACCATCCAACGGCAGTGTCATGAAGTCGAGCAGTTGGGCTTCGCTCGTCAGGGCTACAATCTTTTCTAACTCTGCTAGGGTGATTTTCCATCTTTTCAATAGAGTGGCAACACGGTTTGCCCAATACCAGCCGTTTAAAGTTGCGACATCCAGGGCAAAATTTTCGGCAAGGTGTTGTAACAGGCTATTGGGCAGAATGGGGTAATTTGCTAGCAGGTGGCGAGTCAATGCTTCGGTCAATCCCAATTGAGCGCTACTTTGCTGGACAATGGCATTTTTGGTCAGGGTTCTGGATAGATAGCTTAGCGCTTTGGTAATCGCATGGGTCAGACGCTTAACATAGGTATCATTAGCAGACTGAGTTGCATCGAGGTCGGTATCTGTAAGCCAAATCCGTTCGTCAGGTGGAATGAGACTTTGGGGTTGAGCAGCGAGGTTATTGATTGCAGTCACATAAGCTGCATCATTAGATAGAGCCAGAAGCGTGGATTGTTCAGCACTGCTCATAATGCCTGTGAAGTGCAACAGCCGTTCTTCTCTGGTATATACAACTTTAGCCAAAAGCTCTTGAGGGAGTTGAGTCTCAAAATCTATTGTTGGCGGCAGCGTTGTAAGTGATACAGAAAACTTTGGCTCATAGAATTTGACGATTAATTCTGCTGGCGTGGAACTAACGATTACACCATTTCTGACAATCGTGATAAAGGCTTCTACTTCTGTCTCACTTCGGTTTAGCTTTTGCAATACAGAAGTGAGTAGGGTAATCAATCCGTCTTGATCTGTGGGAAGTGCGATCGCAAATTCAGCTTTGATGCGCTGCAAGTCCTGGCGCAGGGCAGTGAAAAAACGAATGGCATCGGTTTCTTTGGTTGCAGCTTTAGCCGAGCGATCGCCCGCTAGCAGCCAATTCAGTTCATCTGGTGTGAAACTAGAAGCTTTTAAGTGGTCAACTTTTTCTAGAAATTCAAAAGCTGATTTCGGGGTGGAAAAAATACCATTTGGGTTATCTAAAAAATTCAAGGCTGCATTTGAGTCAGTGAAATCAAGTGTTCTTTGATGAAGAATCTTCAGCAAGGTTTTCCAGTCTTTTAGCTTAAATTTCAACAGCTTGGATAACCAACTATGTCGCCAGAGAATGGATAGGTTTTTCAGAGTTAGGTTATCAACGATGTGAGGTGAGTTGTTGACTGTAGTTAGCCCTTTCAGCAAGTTGAGATCAGTTTCCTGGATACCCAATGCTGCAAGGATGGTTGGGTGATGACCTGATATTTTTTCTGAGGTTGAACCCGATACATTTACTTTAGAAACTTCAAAAGCAGGGTCGAGGGGCTGAATTAACCGTTTATTCAAAAACAGATTTTGATACGAAGCATCCTCTCGTTTTTCATGGAGCTTGGTAAAACGAGTTTCTGTATTTAAGTCACCAAACAGCGCACAAACCTGTTCGACGATTGCTTTGCTACTCAGTTTCTTCTTCACTTCGCTGAAGTAGAACAGGTTGATCAAAAAGGCTTCATTTAAGCTTCCATTACCAATGCGGGAATGCCGAATGACTAGATCCAGTTCCCACAGTTTCCAGGTCTTTAGTTTTCGCCATAGTCGTAAGAAGCGATGGAGGCGATCGAGCTTTGGTGCATCTAATTCCTGAATTACTTTCTTGTCTGTATCACAAGATGAATCGAGATGTTGAATGAAAATATCACCTGCTGGATTGATAAATTTCAGGTCGAGTAATGCCAAAAGTTCGGTGTACTCTAAACCAGTTTTTTTGAGGAAATATCTGACATTGCATACCGAATTCTCGATGATGCCTTCAATGGTGGTGTATGTTGTGAGCCAATTATGATTGCTTGTAGTATCGTCTGACTCTCCCCAAATTTCTTGTTGTTCAGTGGGAGCGGCATTGAAGATGAGAGTTTTCTCACTGGGGGGAGGAGAACTTGAATCATCTGGACGAGTAGCGACACTGATGCCAAAATATTCAGCAGCAATGTCACCCTCGGTAGGATTGTTGGGTTCAGTAGTTCCTTGGAAAGTACGCATCAAATCCCAACGTTGCAGATTTACTTTTTGAAACCCTGCTTTGACTTCTTCGGCAAATAGGTCAAAGGGCAAGGACATTGGATAGTGTTTTGTTTTCAGTAAGTTGTAAACGATTGGGTTGACGTATTGCGGGTATGCACGTAATTCTGCCGAACTTGCCTTCGTGTTAGGTAGAATTGCAGCAAAAAAGTTAGGCAATTCAAGTTTTCTGATCAAAAGATAGGTTACGTCATCGGTATGCACCACCCAGAAATCTAAGGGTGGAGGAGTGATCTGGGAGAGAGAAAAGTTGCTACCCAGTTCAATTTTCTGTTTACCAGCGTTGATTGGACTAGTAAACGCAGTTTGAAAGGCAGCCATAACCACAGTTTGAGCCGTCACAGGATCAGTGGGTATGGCAGTAAAACCTTCTAGTTCCAAGACGTTCTCATCATTTGAATCGATCGCCGCCTCCAGTACCTCACACACCACATCAATATAAGGCAATGGCACAAGGGTATTGTCGCAGTTGAGTTCGAGGAAACCCAAATCGGGACGGCGATGGAAGAGAACATCCTTCACCGTGCTATTGCCGGTATGAGTATTTCGATCTTTGAGAAACATCAACAAATCGGTAAAGTAAGCAGCAGGGCTGAGCACTGATCGGCAATGTTCACACTCACACAGATCGCCAGTTTTGAAGAGATTGTTCCAGTTGGGGAATTTTGAGAAGGCACTTTGATTAGATTGGAGCGTTATCGTTTCCGCTCGAACGTTCAGCGGTACTAACGTTGGCGAATCTGTACGGTCGTTCCGTAGAGCCAGCGGTAAGGCTTCGGTTTCTAGGGCTTTCAAATCTGCCACGATCGTCAATACGGCTGCATGGGTATCCGCAGCTCGATTCCAGGCGAGGCGGGCAGTTTCAGAAGTGAAGCCGGGGCGATCGCCATAGCGTCGGACAAATTCGCTTTCGCCCATGCGATAGATTTTCTGGGCAGAATGCAGATCATCGGCTAGAAGGGTATCCGTTGCTTCAAAGGTGGGGGCGAGTTTGAAGACCCGCTGCACTGCTTTGACCTCTAGCCGGAAGTTTTCATCCTCTGCCAGTTCTTGCAAGTCTGGATCGATGCGTTCCTGTAAAAACTGATCAACAGAAGTATTGAGCAATTCAAAGGTTTCGTGGCGATTGAAAAATCGATTAATATCCTGTGCTCGGCGCAAGCCATGAGTTCCTCCATTGTGCAGTGCTCGCTCCAATCCCCCCGTAAAAGCAGTTGTAGGGAAGGCTTCGCGAAACTGGCGATCGAGCATTTTGCCATACATCTCTGCCTCTTGCAGGATGACTTGTCCGGCAACTGCACCCACTTCCACAGGTAGATTGAGATTGCCCGTTGCAGACTTTGCTGTGACAAAATTCACCCATTCCTGCTCACTCTTTTTAGCCAAAGTGCGGATCTGTTCAGGTTGACGAACGCCAAACTCCTCTTTTATGGTTTTAACAACCGAAAAGTTGCTACGAGTCAAATCGTTGAGTTGGAAAGATGTTTGTATATCGGCAATTTCTGCTGGAGTGAAGGAGTTGTTTTGTTGCAGGCGCTCTGTGAGTTCTGGGGTAATTGCTTTGTATTGATTGAATAATTGAGCAAATTGTTCTTGCTTGTCTGAGCCTCTAATTCCAGCATCTTCAAGTGCTAGTTTGACAAACGATGGTTCAGCCGTGTTGCTCACTGTCTGACGAGCAGCAAATTGAAGAAATGCGGCAATCCAACTCTCTATATTTTCTCGCAATCCTTCAGGAATTTCCTTGAGGTTGAAGCTGCGGGTAAGCGCTTTACTGACAGCCGTGGCATCAAGAGAAGGTAGAGAATTCAAGATTGTAGCTAATTGCTGCTCCAGGTTTTGATTCTCACGGAATTGGAAAAATGATCCACCCAGTAAAGCGAACCAAAACTCTGGTTGAATCGCTTGTTGCGCCAATTTGTGGGCTAGGGAAAAACGGGCAATGTCGTTCTTTGAAAAGCCTGTTTCTCCAGCCAGGAAGCTAACATCCTGATGCTGTTCGTTCTCTTCTAGTTGACTTGCTTGCAAGCCATCGAGCAAATCTGCCGTCTCTTGTCGAATTTTTTCAATTAGTGTTAAGGGTGTTATTACATCTGCTGGAACGGTCAAATCAATCTCTGCGATCGCCGCAGCATTGAATAGTATTGGGGAAGTGGCTAATGGGGAACCGTCGCTGGCAAAAGCTTTACTGACAAGATCAGCACTGCCTTTCTCTGCCCTATGAAATTGACTACGGGTGTAAGTGATTTCGTAATAGCCTCCGCGATCGCTGACCTTTTCACCCAGCAGTTGTTCGCGGCGCATATCTTTGTCAAACGCACGAACCGTTGCACCGACGAGTGGGCTTCCATTTGCCTGACGAATGGTGCCTTTAACAACACGAACCTCTTGAGAAGGCTCTACGATCGCAACTATCAAATCGATCGTTTCCTCAGGTTGAGCATTGTTTCTGGGGGGTGAGGCTGCAATCTGCTGTCCCTGCTCGTTGTGAACCCGGATAACCAGGTCAGGATCACTGGCTCCGGCGGCAAGTGTGTAGCGAATTTCGTAATAGCCATTGTCGTTCGTTGTGGCTGTACCGAGACGAGTACCATTACTTCCCACATTATCGGCATGGACGATCGCCCCTACCAGCGCAGCACCATTACTCTGGTAAATCGTGCCTCGAACTAAATAATTCCGGGGTGGGGCTGGAATAGTGACTAAAATTTCGACTTTTCGATTTTCAGGTTGGAGATCAGAAATTGTGGTGTTGGTCTGAAGTGGTTGATTGTTTTGATAAACCTGGAAGATTACTTCGATGCTCTGACCTTGAGGCAGGTTGTTGAAGAGGGAGCGATCGAACGCAATGGCAACTGCGCCTTGAGCATTGGTAGTGCCGGATTGGGTCAGGAGCGTCTGGTTGTTCGTCCGGAAAATGGCTTCAACTTGCAGATCGGGTAAGCTGTCCCCGGTTGCCTGATTTTTTACGGTGCAATACAGGGTGAAGGTTTGGGGTGGTGCTGGTAGATTCCAGGTCAGGTCAAGAGTTTCTAGCCGTGTGGCAACGGTTCTTGTTTGTGAGGCAAGTTCTTGTCCCTGGGGATTGAACAATTTCACAACCAGTGCAGGACCGTTTCTGCCGCCTGTAGATTGCCAGGTGTAAGTGATTTGATAGGTGCCGTTGGGCTGTAAAGGAACAGGTTGACCTAACGGAACTTCGCTTGTGGCGGAGATGCGATCGAAGGCACGAACGGTGAAGCCGCTGCCGATGGGGGCGTTATCCGATCGACGAACTTGACCTCTAACGGTAAAGGAAGGCTGCGGGTTAACCATTGTGACCTCCGATGAATTTGAATTTACCTGGGGATGGTTACGAAGTTGTTGACGGTAGATGGTGGCGTTATTGCAGTTTGACTAGATGCGATATTTATTTTCTGTCTGTATCAGGATTTTCAGAATTTTGGGATTTTCAGGATTTGGTGTTGGGCTTGATGTCCTTTTTCTGTCTGTATCAGGATTTTCAGAATTTCAGAATTTTCAGGATTTTGCATAGATGCCTGTCTACTCAATCCTGCAAATCCTCTAATCTTGTGAATCCTGATCCTGACGGTTATTAAATATCAACTTGTACTCCAAGCTTTTGCTGCCGAAGTTAATCAAGAGTCCCAGGGGGAAGTTGTAGGCGACGGTATAGTTTTTGGCTTGGGCTAGATGTACGTCTTCTAGCTGCACGACGGCTTTTAGTTCGACTACAACTTGATTCTCTACAACAAAGTCTGCGCGGCGGGTGCCGACTTGGATGCCATCGTAGTAGACGGGCTGCTCTTGTTCACGGGCGAAGGCGAGTCCTGCCCGCTCCAGTTCAATGGCGAGGCACCGTTGGTAGATCACTTCTTGAAATCCGGGTCCTATTTTGTTGTGGACTTTCATAGCGCAGCCGATAATCTTGTAGGTGAGTTCATTTTTAATCATCAGTATCAGGATTTTCAGAATTTGAGAATTTTCAGAATTATTTCATTTGTCTGTATTTATTGTTCTTCTCCAATTTTTCTTCTCAATCCTGTTAATCCTTAAATTCTGCAAATCCTGCTCTGTTTTGTTGTGAACTTTCATAGCGCAGCCGATTATTTTGTAGGTGAGTTCATTCTTAATCATCAGTATCAGGATTTTCAGAATTTGAGAATTGCCAGAATTGATTAGTTTGATAATTGCTCAATATTGGACTCCTTAAAATTCTGCTAATCCTTCGATTCTGTAAATTCTGATCCAGACAGGATTAGAGAATTTTCAGGATTGTTGCTTTTTTTTGTTTCTGTCCATTCACTCATTTTCTCCATTTTCTCGTTCTGCTCATTTTGCTCATCCTGTTAATCCTCCAATCCTGAAAATCCTGATGCTGATGTTGGGTTTTGTGACCTCAACCCAATCTACAAGATCGGGCGATCGCGCTGTTATAATGTTGGTCCATGTCCATAGTCAAGATCTACGTACGGTGTGTTATCCCAATCTATGTAGCTTTCACCGTTTCGATCTAAATGAATAGTTCCAGTCCGTAAATTTGAATCAAAAACATCATAAACTCTGGTACCTTCTGGGAATCCTGCTGGAGTCGTACTAAAAGTTGTAAACGGTGTTGGCGAATAGCGGCTTTGGCTACCAGAGAGAAAACTTGCTAAGCCAGAAGCATCAAGAACTGCCAAAGGGGCAGCAATGTAGGTTCCGGCTGAAGAGAGAAATCTCATCACTCCTGAGCTTCGACCTGTGCCACCAGTTCCCCCAGTGCGACCTCCGCCTTCTGCCGAAGAGCCACTCCCTCCCGAAGATCTAGGATTTGGAGTTCTTGATACGGATGCTGCTGGTTGTGTAGCCCTAGTCGCATGATCTCGCAGTAATGATAGTTCCCGACGAACACTAGGTCTAGTAACTACTGCAACTTCTTGACTAAAAGATTCGCCTTCAATTCCTAATGATGGTGCTATGGTTCCATTCGGTAACAAACTTGTCCCAAGAGATCTTAAGCGTTCACTGACTAGTGGTCCTCGTCTACCTTGAACTCCCGCAAGGCGCGTTGGATGACTGTTTCGTAACTCATCTGCAACGGCAATTACTCGTCTAGCTAAACGTAGTCGTTCACCAATAACTACCCTTATTTGCTCTAGCGACCTTCGGACACGATTTCCTGTACCAGCGTCTTTAAGAATACTTTGTATATCTTTAAGTATATTCCTAGCTTGATTTACTCCCTGTTGAACATCTTCATAATGGTCGTACCACCCTCCTCCCTGCCTCCCTGGACGAGGGATTTGATATCCCTGTGACTCTGCTAAAGCACCCTCGAAGTCAGCCCGAGAGAATCTGTTTTGCAACAAATTTTCTGTACGATCAACTATTCCAGCAGGAGTTCGATCTACCGGATCAGTACCTACGACATCATTCAGACAAATGGGGTTAGTTTGAGCGTAGCAAAATAAATTTATTCCGCCTTTAATACCTATTGAATCCGTACTACACCACCTTCCTAACCACGGCAGATAGTACCTTGCGGTGTGATAACTCAATCCTGTCTCTTCATCTCGCTCCATGCCTGTATAGCGATACCGCTTTGCTGCCCGTACCGATGCATTCCTGGCTTGATAGGCTGTTGTGCCGTAGGGATGGTATTCCTCATAGAAAATGATTTGAGAGTTAGAGGAATCTCCCGTCATTTCTAAACTCACAGAGCCTAAATGATTGCTGTATTGGTAGCGGTAGAGAACACCCTTAGATAGGTCAGCATTATCGGTATCTATCACATCCTCAACAATCAACACCCGCTGGGCATCTGCAAATAATGGTGCGTTTCAATTTCTTCCACTAGCCTGCGGTTCTCACCTTCACCTAACCAGCGGCGATAGAGTTCCATTCCGCCCAGGTAAAGCCGTTCCTCTACTCGGTTGCCGTTATGTTCGATGCGTTTGCGAGTGCGTTGTTTTTCGCTGTCGTAGCTGTAAAATGCCTGCCCTCCGCCTCCCAGGTTTGTCTGATAAATCATGTCCCGATAGTCCCATCGCAGGCGGTAGGCATCCAGCGTATTCGCCAGGTTGAGCATACTGCCGTGGGTGTCGTAGTCGTAAATCACTGCGTTCACCGTATCGTTGCCCTTCCAGGTACGCAATAGGCGATTATTATCACTGGCATAAACATAGTGGCGCGTCCAACTGCCACGATCGGCGATATGGCGCATTTGCAAGATATTCCCCACTGGGTCGTAGGTGTAAGCCTGGATATAGTTGCGTAACGCTTGATCTGTCACTGGGAAACTGACGGTGAACAGCGAATCTTCCAATCGATCGGGTGCTTCGGTGACATGGTAATTTTCTCGTCCAGTGGCTTCAATTAACCGATACAGAGCATCGTAGGTGTAGCGGTTGCGTGGCTCCACTCGCTGGTTGTTAAAGAACACTGGCTCATAAGCATCATCGTGAATTTCGGTGATATTTCCTACCGGATCGTAGGTGTAATACAGGTTTTGCAATACATTGGGATTGCTCAAATTACTGGGTGAGGTTGGTAAGCGATCGCCCGGACTGGTACGGGTCGTTCTCAACTGCACCAACCGGAAGGTTTGCGTGTCGTAGAAATAGCGAGTCGTTGTGCCATTGCCATACTGAATCCGAGTGCGTTGTCCTTTCGCATCGTATTCAATGTTGAGAATAGCTTCTGTTTCCTGTCTCTGCACGGTCAGAGTTTCGCTAACGAGAATGCCTCGACGGTTGTACTGCGGTCTGTAAATTGCAGGTGGAGGGGCTGTGAGATTCGCGCGATGCCAGTTCTCCTGATAGATCATCCGATTGAGGGCATCGTATCGAGTGCGTTGAGTAAACGTTTCCGAGGAGGGCGTTTCACGATTCCAGTCTACGATCGCCTGATTGTAAGTCTGAGTCAGTTGTCGTGTTGCTTCCAGCAAATTCCCTTTGAAGTCGAACAACTCGTTGGTCATTAAACCACTGGGGTCATAGTGCTGATACACTTGCCCTCGTAAATTGCGTTCATGGGCTTCAGTGGTCTCACCTTCAGGGCGATCGCCAAACAAACCAGGTTCATCTCCATAAACAAATCGTTCAATCACCTGGCGAGAACCATCAATCTGCAACTGTTGTTCTCTGGGACGGTGCAATCTGTCATAAAGAGTGTGAAAGACTCGCCGTTCGGGAGTCAACGAACCATCGTCTAATACTCGCTGATTCTCATCCCAGGCATAGAAGGGCTTTCCTGCTGCATCCATCAGCATCCAGCGATCGCCTGCATCCATGCTGTGCTGAAACAGGAGATTCCCTGCAATGTCATAACAGGGCACATAGTCTGTTTCTGCACCGGGACGGTTAATATACTCCATCACCCGATTGCCCCGTGCATCCCGAATCCACAGGGGTTTACCTTCAATATCGAGCTTGGTATAGGTTACGTATTTCTCTTCCGTAACGACCTCATCTCGTTGCCATTTGTTGTGGGCGATCGCCACTACTTCCCGACCCAAACTATCCAAATGAGTCACAGTTGGCGTATTAGCGTGGATGGCAGCTAACCGAGCGGCTCTTCGTTGTTCTAGTGTCCCGTTGATGGAGCGATCGAACCAGGCATTTCCCGGTTCCAAAATCGTATCGCTGGCATCCCAGGCTGCCATGAACCAGGGTGAAAACTCCACTCGACTGTAAGTACCATCGGGCATTTCAGTTCGCACCTGCCGTCCAGCCGCATCGTAATAAAGAATGGATGTCACACCCACCTCTATCGATTCCTCAAAGCGGTGCTCACTGGGACTAAAATACGGCTCATACTGCTTAATCGGCTTGCCCTTGTTATTCAGAATTGTTTTACCGTTGGCAATCCAGCGCATCGGTTCGCCAGCGTTTTCCGGTTCTGCCTGCACCTTTTTCACCAGTACCGTGCCCATCCCGTCAGAATACTCAAATCCAGATTGGAGGGGACTTGCTGCGCCCCCTTCAGCCGCAAGATGAATTTCCCGCACTAACCCGGCAGCGCAGGCGGGATGATGACCATAACTGATGGTGCCGTCGGGTTCTATGCGATCGCCAAAATAGTAAAGATGTCGTGCCGTCGCATTGCCCAATAACCGCCGTGCTTCTGCCTCGTCATAATCCCCTGTAAAGAAGCGGATCAGGGTTTCGCGATCGGGATTCAACCATGTCTCGTCTAATTCTGGCAGACTATCTCCTTCATTGCCCTTGCCCATCACCGCCATCGCTACAGGCATTCCCAGGGCATCAAACCGTACCTCTGAGTAGTTGCCATTGATGTCTCGCAACCGTCGCGGAGCTAAAACTCGAAAATCAAACACTTCAACGGTTGTGGTATTGCCGACTGGATCAGTGCTGGACTGGATGTAGAGATCGCGGCGATCGTATTGCAAGGTTGTGGTATTGCCAAAGGGATCGGTGTAGCGTTCCGGCAAATAGAAATGGGTTGCTGCATCCTCAGCAAATCCAGCAATCCCCGATCGCACCCAATACTGTCCACGGGTATCCAGATCTGGAAAGCGTTCTGCCAGA
This sequence comes from Cyanobacteria bacterium RU_5_0, assembly GCA_012033255.1. Classification (GTDB taxonomy): domain Bacteria; phylum Cyanobacteriota; class Cyanobacteriia; order Elainellales; family Elainellaceae; genus JAAUSF01. Next base: position 6,922 of record JAAUSF010000097.1, on the reverse strand, counting down.
GTCGTCCCGCTCAAATAACCACTCAATTCTGCATTGTCCAGATCACGGCGAATCTCTGGCGTGAGTTGCTCAGATAGAACAGCCGCCAGCAGGTCATCCGTCAATGCTAGTTTATAGGTTTCGTAGGGAAGTGCCAGGGCGTTCAGTTGTCCCCAAGGGAGGGGCGATCGCAAATCATCACTGAAGTACAGCATTCGCACCTGCTCCACCAATCGCTTCTGCGGAGTCGTTCGATTAGGTGTGACATGATAAGGAATTTCTGGAATGTCAGTTCCTATATTTGCTTCTCGCAGTTCTGTCAGCGTGTAGTAAAACCCTGTCCTTGGTGCAATTCCTGTCAGTTCGTAAGTTTTGACCTCACAGGGAAGACGTAAACGGTGAGAATCGGCAGCGATCGCATCGTTGGTAAAGCGATTTTCCGTGGAAACCAGATGCCGCTCCTGTTGTACCTGAGCAATCAGCGATACTGCACCTTCTGGCAAACTGTTATCCTCGTGTCGTCCAATGCGGGGGTAGGCGATCGCTACCGACTCCAGCACATTGCCATATTCATCTGTCCGTAAATTCAGGGTATGAGCAATTCGCGGATCGGGTTGGAGAGAGGGCGATCGCAAATCCAATTCATAGTGATAGGTAATCACCTCACTTTCCGTAACCAGAAACACCGCATGGCGATTGTCACCGCGAGGCTGGAGTCGCTGGATGTGACAGTTGTGAAACGCAGTTGAAAAGAGTTTGACCCGATGCTCCTCTCCTCGTGCCAACGCATCCACATCCAGTTCATAGATCTCCTGTCGCAGTATCATGCCTTTGCAGGCTCGCAGCGCCTCGCGCCACTCCTCAGCAGATAAATCCAGGGAAGCCAGATCAGGTTCTGGTAAGGCATTCTCAGTGAAGCGATCGGATGAAGGCGCAAAGTATTCATTCTGGAACTGATCCAGGATACGTTCCCGATCCAGAAACGCTCCCGTATGGAACCAGGTGATCGTCTTCACCGGAGGCTGATACAACGTCTGGTCATTGCTGATGTAGGGACTATCAATGTTGCCTGCCGCAAAAGTGCCAAAATCCTCTACATCGGTTTGCTCCACCCGACCAAAGCCACGAAACTCTCGCTCAATACCGTCAAAGTAGCCGTGGTGATAGCTGTAGGTACTGGTAAATTTCGTCTGCCGCCACTTGTCCGTGACAGTCACTTTCTCTACCACCTGCACCGGAAACGGCAGTCTCGTAATCCAGGGTTTTCCTGCCAATTGATCTTGGAGATAAAACTGGGTGGAAGGTGCGTATTGAACGATCGTTTCTGCACCAAGATTATTGATTGTTCGGATTAAAAGGTGCGGTTTTTGCGATCGTAACCTCAGTTCAGTTCCATCTATCCGTTTGATGCGTTGCTCTCCGCCCATCAAGTTGATGTAGCGCATGGCTCGTCCAGCATTTCCAGGCAGGGGAGAAGACCAGACCAGACAGACAGTGCCATTGCCCAGCAAATCCACTACGGTCACTGAGGAAAGGCGATCGATCGGGGGGAAACTTCGTAACACCCGCTTTGCTGCCCAACCGTTGCCCGACTGATTAAAGTAAATCTGCGCTCCTTGCCCGCCCAGGTAAATGATGTCCGTGGTGCCAGAGCCATCAATATCTGCCAACTGAATCCGTCGCTGGTCAAAAATATCGGGGGCATCAAACCAGGGGGCATTGTCCATCGTCACCTTTGCCCCAAACCGTCCATAGCCCAGGTTGGGCCAATAGCAGATCTCCCCATTACGAATCCGCACAATATCAGTCAGCCCATCCCCCGACATATCCGCCAGATGAATGGATTGGGTGCCATCTGCAAACACAATGCGCGGTCCCTTTTCCTCATCCCAGGGCTGGCGCACCCGTTCTGCCGCACCAAAGCCGTCCTCTGCCAGAGAGGGATGCCAGACGAAACATTCATCTTCTGTAATCAGAATATCGCTGTGTCCATCTCCATCCAGGTCAATAAACTTAAGGTTGGGATTATCCCAATCCAGGACGGGCAAAGACTTGAACGAGACAAACGATTCCCATCCCTTCCCATCTCGCGTGCGTTCATAGAACCCTGGTGTGGCACTGCGAAGGGCGACCAGATCGAGTTGTCCATCTCCTGCCAGATCCAGGAATTGAGTGCCGCTAGCCAGTGGAACGGCGGGTTTGCTCGCAACCAGTTCGACCGGGGCAAAACGTGCCTCAATCCTCTCTATGCCATTGCTCTGAACCCTGTTAATCGGGCTAAGATTGCGCTTGTAAAACCAGCCGCCTCCCTGCTCTGTCAAAATACCCGACAACCCTTCTCCATCAAGATCTACCCATTGATACCGGGCACCATCCAATCCTTCGGGCAAGTTCTCCAGGCTACTGGGATCGACTTCATAGACTGTTTCGTCAACCAGAGGTTCACTGTAGGTAAACTCCAGAGGTGGCAGGGATTTTTGGACATAACCCTCTGCCGAATCGCGCTGGTAGCCTATCTGTATGACCGACTTCAAAAATGAATAGATGGGATTGCGAACATCCGTGGGGTTTTGTTCATGGGAATAGGTGAAATCGGTCGATCGCACCAAACAATCGCGCCCCACATCCTCTTCATTTGGGAAGTGATGGAACATTAACACCCGCTGACACAAGCGATAGGTACGCACCTCAAAACCCGATCGGTAGGAAGAGAACGGATCGAGCCGATACCGCCACTCGTTACTGTCATCAGGCATTGGATTATTGGAGTCGTGTTCCCCGTAGTCGAACACCACCTCGAACATCCATCCAGCATTTTCGATTTCAGCCCTGGTTAAGAAATGGGGTCGATGTCCCCTATCGTCCAGTAGCGACACCTGGTTGCCATAGTGAATTCGTTTGAGGTAGCGGTTGGTTTTACGTTGTGAGTCATCGCGATCGCCTCGATTGCGTTCATGTGCTTGTGTCAGGTCAACCTGCACACCATCCTCCGATTTGTATTCATACAGGATGGCATTGCCCTTGTCATCGCGGGTTTCACAAATTAGCCAACTAAAAATATGACGAGGATCTTCTGGATCAGCAATGCGGGAGTTCGTATCCTTTCCGTAAAGAGTGAGAATATTGTCTTTTGAGACGGAACGCCAATGCACGTCACCAGGATCAGCAATGTTCGTCCAACGCTCGATACGGGCAAACAATCCTTCAATCCGTGGGCGATAGCGTTGAATCTTAAATTGACGATCAGGAGAATCAAAAGCACTTCTGACAGGAACTAAATCTTCTGCGCCCGAAAGAATGAAAACATCCGATTCTTTGCTATCCCAATAACGGGGCAAGCCTTTGTCAGTTTTGCGGGTGATCAACGGTAGCGAAAGATTCCAGCCCATGCCGAAGATTCCATTGCCCGCTCCAGAGTCGTAGGAAAGTGATAGCTGTGGTCTAAATCCTGAACGACCGAGACTGGTGGCAATGGGAACAGACATTGCACCCGTACCCGTCACTGGATTGGCTGCAAATTTCTCCCCCATACCTTTAATCGCCCCACCGCCTTTGGGAAGAGACACCGCAGGTGGAGGAGAAAAATAGCTCTTATCCTCGGTTGCGCTCCCGTTGTTCTGCCCAAGTCGGTTAGGTGATGAAACGGGTTGTCTGGAAGTAGAGGATGGATTATCCATAAGCACCTTGCCAGGGGAAAGCAATGGGTGGTTGCGGGCGATCGCGGATAAATTGTCCTCCCAGATTATCAAAAGCTGGTTAGATAGCGATAGTACCCACGCGGGTACCTTGCTTCCTGTTCTTGTGATGGGGGCGGTTCAAGATCAAGCCATCGATCGTCTGGCTGGAGGCAGCATCTCCGGGTTCAACGCCACCAGTGGCGGTTAGATTTCATCGGGGTTAATTCCCATTGCCCGTAGCCGTTCGGCAAGACGATCGGCTCTCTGCCGTTCGATTTCGGCTCTCTGCCGTTCGATTTCGGCTCTCTGCCGTTCGATTTCTCTCCCTTCTGCGCCTGTAGGAATCACCTGTCCCTCCTGATCACACCAGCGTAACCACAGCCGTGTCACCTCCTCCTCAAACGGCCCTTCCCATAGCCTCAGCCCTAAGCCGATCGCATTCAACCAGACCACAGTCCCGATCGACGTAATCCCCTCAGGGGGGGTGAGTTCGCTATAGCCATCGGGGGAAATTGACCAGACTCGCAACCGTGCCCCATTCATTTCAGCCTTGCCCTGAATCTGCTGGAGGGGGTCAAACACGACATAGTAGGGAATGCCGATCTGAGCGTAAAGCTCCTTCTTGGCGCGTGTCTTTCCCTTCTGTTGCGATCGGTGGCTGAGGAGTAACTCGTCTCCTTCGGCATTGGAGACGATCTCAATGCACACTTCTGGGTCTTTGCCAAATTCCCAGGTCAAGTAGGAGCGGTTTTGTCTCTGAGAAAAGTCTTCGGGGCGTTGCACTCCCAGACTCAGCAGGACGTCAGGGACGATCGGTTCGCCTTTGAGTTTGTAGAATAAGCCCACATTGGCATCAGCCAGGAACGGCATCGGCAAGGCTCTAGAGCTATAGAGCGGTTCTACTAATAGCCGTTGTTGTTGGGCAGATTGGAAGTTGTCCACAGGCGTGTCGTCTTCAATGACCAGATGGCTGATGTCTAGCTCAGTGACCTGGTCTTCGCTATTGAGCAGTGGTGGAGTCATGGGCAGTCACCTAACTCTAGTCCTTATTATCCTTGATTCCAGGACAACTCAACCGATTCCTTCTACCCAGCAACTCATCCTTGCGCGTTGAATTGCTCAAGGAGATTGGAGCCAGAATCAGCATGGCAGCAGTAAGGGAGGCGTGGCAGAACGGCTATGCAGAACGGTTAATGAGAACAATTAAGGAAGAGGAGGTAGATTTATCGGAGTATCGTAACTTTGCGAAAGCATACGAGCAGATAGGGACATTTCTGGAGGAAGTGTACTCAAAAAAGAGAATACATTCTTCACTTGGATATCTAACACCAGGTGAATACGAGGCAGAATGGAATGAACAACAAAACAAGGAATGTGATATAAAGGAAAAATCACCTTAGAAACCAGATTTTGCTGTCTGAAGCAAGGGGTTCACTTTAAGGACTTCTCCGGGTTGGCTCCTGATGGTGTGATGCATGGCTTTCTCTTTGTGCAATTAAAGGCAAAAGTGCGATTGCCATTGCCCGTCAATCTGGTGGGAAGCAGAAGAACTTGTAAGGCTTCCCGGCTTTATTGTGAATCCTCAAACCGGAAAGCCTTAACCCGAATCAGTCCTGCGACAGTCCTGATTATGCTTTACACGCTTCCACCAGCTTGGTCACGACGCGAATGAGCAGCGCCACGACCCACAAACCCTGCCCAATCACGCAACGCACAGAACCCAGGTTTTTGCCAATGTCATTCGTGGGATTCATAGGGATAGTGCGTTTCACCAGGCTTCTATTTTTGAGGCGGATCATAAAAGTCAGGCATTGACTGATCTGGCTCTCGCCATAAGTATTGGGTTAGCTTTTTACCGTCCTTTGGTTCATCCGTTGGGTTCTTAGGCGGCTTTATCCGGAGGGATTGATACAGGAGATGACGGTGTACGTCAAAAGCTGCCTCCAGCAGATCCACATAGACCGCAGCAGTATTCAATATCATGTGGTAACTTAACCATGCAGAGGGTAGAGCAAAGAGGAGCGACCACCAAGTTAGGGGAGTCCAGACCAAGAACAGGAGACTCCAAAGACAGATTCGCACAGCAGTGTTAAGAGCCGCACGTGCCTCCTGCAATTCCTTGCGGGTGCTATCAGGCATCAACAGCCAGAGGCGTGTTGCAAGAAAATTGCGTCAAGACCGTACTTGTCTCTGGAACGATATTCGGATGCCCGCAGGAGGTTTCCCAGGCGAGTCGGCATAAACTGATTGGGCTTGGAGGGAGAATGCACGATCGACCAGTCGAGTTGAGCGTATTCGTTCAGTTCTTCAGGCGTGAGATGATCTTCGCCTTTGTGATACAGTTCGATTCGCGGGTGGCATCACGGTCTGCCAGCAATTCCAGAATTTGATTATCCACAGCTTCACCGGATTCCGCTCTTGCCAGTTAGTTCAGGTGGGCTGGCAAAATAATCGTCGTGTGTATGGCTGCATCCTGCACCTCGATATTAAGGATGGCAAAATTTGGCTGCAACACAATGGAACAGAACGGCAAGTTGCCGATGAGCTAGTGGCGTTGGGAGTACCTAAGCAAGACATTGTGTTGGGGTTTCAGTCCCCTTCAAAACGCAAGTTTACAGAATTTGCAATTGGGTAGTGTTTTCCCCTGATGTGGTGCGGCTGTTGGGGGAAGCGGTGGGGAGAGATCGTATACTTGAGAAAACTAGATAAGAAGATAACATTATGGCGATCTTATTGCAACTAGAACCTGAAGTTGAATCGCGGCTGTTAGCCCAAGCAGCCGCACAAGGAAAATTGGTCGAAGAATTAATTAAAGCACTGGTTGAACAGTTGCTTTTAACTTCAGAACCTTCAAGTGCTGTGATCCTACCCCCCTACGAGAGGGCTGAGAGGTTTGTACGTTAGACTCAAAGTCATGCTTTGCTCCAAGCACCGCCCTTATCTGATGAAGCGATTAGCCGCAACAGCATTTACACCAGGGAAGATGAAATGCTATGAGCAATGATTACCCACAATTTAACACACCTGCTAACGTTCAATATTACTGATTTTAAGAGGTTTTCTGAGATTACAGCGATCGCCCCTCATCAGATTTCGTAGGCTATCATTATGTCTCAAGCCGACTTCTCTCTTCAAGACTTGAGGTGGACCCAATCGATTAGACAACTCTGGAGCTAGGATAAGCTCTAAAACTTTGGGTTACTTTCATTCACTGTACTGTTCTAACTTGCATCCTCAATACAGTCATTTTGATAATACACCTGATT
>JAAUSF010000010.1 GCA_012033255.1 Cyanobacteria bacterium RU_5_0 | reverse complement strand
CCCGGGGATGTCGTCCCCGGTTCTATGGTCGCACCGCAGAATTGGCAACCTTGCAGCAGTGGATTTTAGAGGAACGCTGTCGCCTAATCACTCTCTTGGGCATGGGTGGTATCGGTAAGACGTGCTTGGCAACCAAACTGGTAGAGCAGATCCAGCACAAATTCAAGGTTGTGATTTGGCGCAGTCTCCGCCAGATCTCTCGATCGCACTCACCCATTTCCTTTAGCCATTTTTTAGATGACTTAATCCGTCATCTGACCTCTCTAACCCCAACAACATCAGAATCTACACCAAAACCAGAACCGATTAATGTGAAGATTCAGCACCTGATAGACCTCTTGAGGCATTCTCCTTGTTTGTTGGTTCTGGATCACATCGAATCGATTCTGCAACGACCTCACTCTCCCACGATGGCTGGAGAGAGTTTTACAGAACAGGAGGGGTCTGACGTTGAAGCCTACGGTAATCTATTCAAACATTTGGGGCAAGGACGACATCAGAGTTGTGTGATCTTAACCAGTCGATCCGAACTGAAACCGTTCTGGTTACTGTCTGGAAACAGGTTCGGCATCCGCTCCTTATCGATTCGAGGGTTGTCAGTGGCAGATATCCAACAGATGTTTAGGGTTGGAGGAATATTCCAGGGAACGGCGGCTGACTGGGATAGCTTAGTGAACTATTACGATGGCAATCCTTTGATTCTGGGGATTGTTGCCAAAACAATTCAACAATTATTTGATGGCAATATCACCGAATTTTTGAGATACAACATCTTAATGTTTGATGATATTCGTGAGTTGTTAGATCAACAACTTGGGGGAGTATCGGATCTAGAAAAAGAAGTGATGCGCGTTCTGGCCACCCAGGATGCCTCTCTCTCATTTTCAGACCTCCGATCGCAACTTTCACCTTCCATTTCAACAAAAGTTTTATTGGAAGTTCTGAACGCTTTGAAAACCCGATCGATCGCAGACAAACCATCGGCTTATTCTCCTTTGCCACCGTTGCTGAAGGAGTATGTCCGAAAATATCTTTGCTGAGAAATTCGCCAATATCGCGATCGTCCTGCAAATGTTGCGCTAAATGAGACTTGGTATGATGACAGTAACACTATGCGAAGGGGAAGCTCAATCCAATGAAACTTGGAAAGCTAGGAATGCGTGATCTAGCCAAACCTGTAGAGGGATAGAAGGACGATCGCTATGACACAAACAAAGACACGATTAACCTTTGAGGAATACGCTAGCCTAGACGCTGAAGACTGGGTGAAGCTTGGCTTGCCAGAAGGACGGTGTGAGTACGTTGAAAATGGAGAGTTGTTTGAATTGCCGTCTGAATCAGGAATCAATACTAGAATTGCTCATTATCTATTTCTGCTCTTGGTCAATGCAGGTATCCCCTTCAATTTGATTTGTCTTTATGCCTGTGAAGTGGAGGTATCAGGCAAACCCAAGACACGCTATCCAGACTTGGTGATTCTGCGAGAGGAGCATTTAAGTCTGACTCAGAAGCGGCTGTTTATTCGGCTAGATATGCCCAATCCACAGTTGGTGGTCGAAGTCGTGAGTCCAGGAAGTGACAATCACAGACGCGACTACACCGCCAAGCGAATGCAATACCAGGAGCGTGGTATCCCAGAGTACTGGTTATTAAACCCAGAACCAGAAACGATCGAGGTTTTGGAACTCAAGGATGGTCAGTATGTTGAATTCAGTAGATCTCAAGGCACTGCCCTAATTCAATCTCCCAGTTTTAAAACCCTCCCGTTTACGGCTCAACAAGTTTTCCACCTGTAAATAATCGGGTGATTTTTGGGCGGGAAGCACGGCGGTTGGCAAGTACAGATATCCTCTTCGATCGCCAGGGACGATCGCCGCCACGGGTTGTACTGTACCATAGCAACTGTCTGGAAATGTGATGGTTGTCTCTTCGCTGGTTCCTGTTCATGCAGAAAGACCTGTTCGCCCGTGAAGCCCTTGCCCAAATCCCCAAAATCTTGACGCTGCTCGATCGCAACCCCCACAGCCCAACCTATGGGTGTTTCGATCGCAACTTCTGGCACTATAAAATTATTGATTTCCCAAGTGGGATGGCGCAAGAATTCGTGCTGCCGTTGGCGTTGGCATTCAGCACAAATATTTCCAGAAATCCGTTTTATCGCAAGCCTGTGATTAAGCAATGGGTAGAAGCTGGGATTCGGTACGCGGCTAAAAGCGCCCATGCAGACGGTTCCTGCGATGATTATTTCCCCTATGAACGGGCGGCTGGAGCCGCCGCCTTTTCACTGCTAGCGGGGATTGAAAGCTATTTGCGGTTGGGATTGCACGATCGATCGCTCCTCGACTTCTTCAGCCATCGTGCTGATTGGTTAGCGCATCATCAGGAAAGCGGACAGTTGACCAATCATCAAGCCTTAATTGTGTTGTGCTTGGAGTTATTGTCGCGGTTGTTGAAAACCGATCGCTGGAATAAGGCAAAAGTGCAGCGGTTAGAGCAAGTTTTGTCCTGGCAAAATGAAGAAGGTTGGTTTCAAGAATACGAAGGCTGCGATCCGGGTTATCATACGCTGACGATTTCGTGTTTAGCCCGCATTTATAAGCTCAATTCTGATCCGCGATTGCAGGAATCGTTGATACGAGCCGTGAAATTAGCTGATTATTTTGTGCATCCGGATGGCTCGTATGGCGGTGAATATACCAGTCGCAATACCTACAATTTCTTTCCGCATGGCTTTGAATTAGTGGGGCGCTGGATGCCAGACGCACTTGCGATTAACGATCGCTTTTTACAGGGACTTGCTAACCATAAAGCGCCTTGTTATGCCGACGATCATATTATTGGACATCACACCTGGAACTACTTATTAGCATGGCACGATTTTGTAGACGATCGACCCAGTATTTCCAGGCGACAAGACGAGCGTATTTGGTTGAAGCAGGCGAAATTATTAATCGATCGACGGGACGATACTGAACTTTATCTAGCACTCAATAAAGGCGGTGCATTTAAACTATTTCGAGAGGATGAATTAGTTGTCTCTGATACGCAATTTTCGCTACAAGTGCAACATGGAAGAAACGTGAAAAATGCGATCGGACATTTAGTAAGTAACTACACTGTCGATGTTGCGGAGAATGACATTTTAATTCGGGGCAACTTGGGATGGGCAAAGCAAAAACAAATGACACCATTGAATTTAATGATTCTGCGCGTGGTGATGTTGACCATTGGACGATTTTTCCCCAATTTAATTCGATCGCTGCTACAAAAAGTGTTGATTGTCGGGAAGAAAAATGCCCCTTTTCAATTTTCTCGCCAGTTGCGCTGGAAAAATGGTTACTGGACAGTCATTGATGAACTAAAAGCCCAAGATTGGGATGCTGTGATTTCGGCTGGAATAGGTTGCGATCAAACATCAATTTATGTCGTGATGAGCCGAACCTTTCAACTCGGACAATTACAGCCCTGGTTAGATTTAACAGAAGAGGTGCGAAAATTAGCTCCGGGAGAAACCCTGACCGTGGAGCGTGAGTTATGAAACGATTGATTTCAATTGGTGTGAGCTTAGTTATCTTGTTGCTGATCTACTGGAGGATCAATTTTGCAGGCTTGATTCAGGTGTTTTGGGAGTGCGATCGACTCTGGATGCCGATCAGTCTCAGCATGGTCATTCCCATCACTCTGATCACGGCTTGGCGATTACAACAACTCATGCCGCCCCATGCACAATTAGGATTTATTGAAGCCAATCGTCTGATCTTGGCCGCAAGTACGCTTAACATGGTCTTGCCCTCCAAAATGGGAGATATCGCCAAAGCTTATTTTATGCAAGATCGAGGAAATTTGAGTGGGTCATTGGCGTTGTCGATCGTCGTGTTTGAAAAAACTTGTGATATGCTTTCACTGCTGCTCTGGTGTGCCTTTGGGCTATTAATTTACCCTGCAAAAGATTGGTTGTTTGGGGTAATGACCATCAGTGTAATGGCTGGATTGGGATTAGGACTATTAATTCTCAGTTCACCGCAGTTTGCCAAATCTTTCTTTGCGCTAGGGCAAAAAATTGCTCCTAAAAAATTGAGAGCAAAATTGGGTAAAATGAGCTACGCATGGCAAGAAATGCATGATTACTTTTGGAGCAACAAACGTCATTTATTCAAAATAGCTTTCACTTCAATTTTCACCTGGTTTTTACATCTCCTACAAATCTGGTTTTTCATTCTGGCACTCAAGGCATTTGCGCCATTTCTAGCAAATCTTGCTCTATCCCCATTGGCAATTTTGGCAGGTCTATTGCCCTTAACCTTTGCCGGAATTGGAACTCGCGATGCCGCCCTGATTCTGTTCTATCAACCCTATTTTGACGCCGCAACGGCAGCCGCGCTCGGCGTATTGTGTACGTCACGATATCTATTGCCTGCGATCGGCGGTTTACCCTTCTTAGGACAGTATCTCACCTTAACCAAAGGTTTAAGAAACCCCAACGACTAATTTCCTACCTGTAAATTCTCTGTTGATGGTTGCCATGACGTCGAACGACTAATTTCCACCTGTAAATTCTCTGTTGATGGTTGCCGTGACGTCGGGGTAATCCCGGTATGGTTGCCATCACGCCCGGTATGGTTGCCGTGACACCCGGTATGGTTGCCATCACGTAGGGGCAATCCTGCGTGGTTGCCCCTGGCTGAAAGGGCAGACACGTGGGCCTGCCCCGATCGATTACAAAATCAACAAAAAATTTACAACGGACACGGGATGCCCTGTCCCTTCGCCGATCGCCCCAACTTACTGATCGCCCCCTGTCACCTGATTGATAAGCTCTTTCGCGCTTTCAATCAATCCACCTTCTTCAGGGTGTTCCTGAAAATATTTATCAATGTTTTGCTCATATTCTTTTTCCACGCCCATCTTAGGATCATCAATCACTTCTGCCGCTTCTTCATAAGCTTCTTCGGGACTCTGTGTTGATTGGTCACTGCGAATTTCTGTGAGGGCTTGCTTGGGCGTTGAAACCGCGTAGCTCGGTTGACTCAAAGTACTGAACAAAATACCGAATAGACAGACGCATACAATCAGCAAAATTCCGTTGTGAAGTTGTTGCATGAAATTAGAAATCATGTATCGCATATCAAATGCTCCTAATTATGTAATTCTCTCGCTCAACAAAATGCGAAAGCGCATCGTAAAGCTAGGGGAGATTTTATGAAGGTGCCTACTAACAAATCTTCTATCTCTAGATACAGATCCCGATCGCCATCAGAGAATCAAATCATTGTGCAGACGGATCACGCTGCTTCACTAGCCAAAGCCGTTGTTCAATATCTTCCGGGTCAACGGTGTCTTCATACAGCAGCGTTAGATCATATCCGCGTCGATTCAAAAAGTTCTTCGTAGGTTCTTCAGGGTTGAGCAAGAAGATCGGTTTAAATTGCTCCATCTGCCTTAGCTTTAGCTTCCGAGGTTCCAGTGCTAGCATCATCTTCACCTCTGGATTCAGCCAATAACTAAAGGCTAAGGTATCCGTGGGAGAGCCATCGCTGATGACGATCGGAGTCTCAACCTGTGCCGTTCGATTAATCCATTCACCCAACAACGGATAGTAGCTGCTGCGCGGAACACTTTTATTCCACCAAACGGTGGCTTGTGAACTAACACTGGCTGATATCATCCCACTCACGATCAAGACAATCATCACCAGTCGCCAAATCTTCTGCTTCCAGGTTTTCGCCCAAATTGCTTGAGTCGCGAATAGGTAAGCCAATGCAATTTGAATGCCTAAAAAGAACGGAAACAGATAGCGAATTCGCAACGATCGCCTTCCTCCCCAAATCAAATCGGGTAGCGCCAATACTAAAAACGAGACAGCGACTAGTGTCAAAATGAATAGCCCCGATCGCTTGGGCGCATGACGGCAGAGATAGTAGAAAGCATAAATAGTCAGCAAGACCAGAATGATATTCAAGCCACCTAATTCTCGATCGAGCAATACCTGATTGATGCTCAAAAACCAGCGATCGATCATGTAATTCAGCGAATAGCCACCTGTCAGAGATGAAGTAGACTCTTTGACTTTCTCAAGGTTGTGAATGAAATTGATAATCCACGGCACAAAACTAAGAAATCCAATTCCAGCGGCTAATCCGTAAGAGAGCGTCGTCTTGCTGAATCGCCATTGTTCCCTGATCAAAACATAGATCCCATGCACCAATGCCACGGCTCCAAACAGCAGTTGAGTGTATAGTCCGAGGGCGATCGTCATCCCATAAGTCACCCAACTCACACGAGTCTTTGTTCGCATTGCCCACAGCAGCACTGCGCTAGAGAGCAATGTCATCACTGTCCACAGGCTATAGGGACGGGCTTCTTGAGCATAGGGCATATGCAATGGGGAAACAGAGACTAGGGCGATCGCGATCCATGCCACCCCCGGAGCCTCAAACAATTCGCGACAGAGCCAGTAGAGACAAGGAAACGCCAGTACACTAAAGATCGCAGCCAGACAACGCATCGTGGCGATCGAATGTCCCACCCATCCCACCCATAACCGGGATAGCAGAAAGTATAGAGGCGCGTGTTCTGCGGTGCCTGTCAGAGAATTGAAGGTATCTCTCCAGGTTTTATCAGGGCTGAGGCGTTGATACTGCTGTAAATCGCCAGCCGTGACCACTTTTCCGGTGAACATTTCATCAACCACCTCGGTTTTGCTGTAACCGAGCGATCGTAGGGATGAATTCACCTCGTCGATCCAATAAACTTTTTTGTCGAGGTTGTAGAACCGGAAAAAGATGCCCAACACTAGCACAACAATGATGCCATAGCGAAACCAAGCTGGAAATGGAGATGATTTAGCGGGCTGCATTTAGACTCAGCCTCTCCGGAGGTAAATCGCCATCCCTGCACCTCTTTAACTCCTCATAACTACCACACAAGCCTAAAAGCGAGTTGAGTCCAAAAAAGTTTACAGGATCAGGTAAGCTTTAGCAAAACCCGATTTCTCCTCTTTACAATCTCCTGATAAAACTTCGTAATGGAAACTTCCACCCTAAGCAGATGTTTGAGAAACATAAACCGTTTTGCATTCGCCCCCGAGATCCCCCAATTCTGGGGGACTTTGAGTTTGATCCCTCCTGAAGTGGGGCAAGTTTAGCAAGGAATAGCATTTTTCAAACATCCTTTAGGTGTTGACTCCCCTGTCCAAAGAGAAGTGCCCCCTCACCGATTCAATGGCTCTCATCCAAACGAGTATTCATGGTATCTAGCACACCTCCGTCATCCCACGCCACTGTTGGCAAACCTGATCGATCGCCTATTTGGGTTCAGATTTTAGTGCTTTTAGCCCTACTCACGCTAGAACTTCTGTTATCCCTGGTTATGGGCAGAATCAGTTGGAATGAGACTGACGTGCTGCCTCTCGCTCGACATTTTGCCGATCCAACTTGGGTTGCGGAAGATTGGTATCTCAATCAACCCGCCGGATATCGCTTCTTGTTCCAAGTGATCTTTGGCAACATGGCTGCCGCTTGGGGTTTTTTAGCTACATCGATCGTGGGTCGATTCAGCTGCTACAGTCTGTTTGCCACTGGAATCGTGTTACTCGGACGCAAGCTAGGACTAACGACGCCATTCCTACTGTTAGCCATCAGCCTGTTCTTGTATGGTGGTTGTCGTGAACTCTTCGTAAATTGCGGATCTCAACAGGGCGCGATCGCCAATGAATGGATGGTCGGCGGATTAGAAGCAAAAGCCCTAGCCTACAGCGTGTTCCCTCTGGCGATTTGGCTACTGCTAGAGGGGCAATATTATGGCATGGCATTGCTGATGGGACTCATGACCTCCTTGCATGTGCTGGTCGGCGGATGGGTGTTTTTGGCGACGATCGGCTGGCTGTTACTCAATCGCAAATTCTCGTCAGAAAAGCCCTGGCACTGGGGAGTGATTGGCTTAATTTACCTGGGAGCCAGTCTATTTGCCATCCAACCTGTCCTCAATCAGTTAACGTCTCCAGCCGTCACAGGAGTCATTCAACCCTCTGCGATCTATGTGTTCCTGCGATTGCCTCACCACCTTAATCCTTTGTCATGGGCATCAGAGCGATGGATCAGACCGATCGTGCTGCTCATTCTGTTCACGATGAGTGTGACGCTCATTCGCCGGACACAGAAAGCCGATCGCCAGTTAGGAACCCTGACATCCGAACAAGATGCCAGCATCGGACTCGCCCAATTCACCCTGATGGCACTGGTTCCATTCGTCCTGGGATTGATCATTGCGCCCGTTGATACACAGGGTCAATTGTTGCAATATTATCCGTTTCGTTTGGGCGATGTGATGCTACCCCTGAGTACGGGCTTGTTGCTGAGCAGTGTGTTGCAGCGATCGTTCACCGGGCAAACTCAAAAAATTGTCCTCATCCTCTGTATTGTGCTGCTGAGCGTTGTTTTCAGCACTCGCACGGTTAACTTTTTCAATCAAGCCGTTGCCCTGCGCGAGTTTCCAGGGAAAACCCAAGACATTGATGCTACACGGCGCGATTTTTACACCTGGATTCGCAATAACACGCCCACAGATGCTCAGATCATCTCTCCACCCGTCAAATGGATCGATTTCACCTGGCTCACCGAACGCGCCACGATCGCCAAATTCAAATTCCTGCCTCAAACCAAACTCGGAATCATCAATTGGTATGAACGACTCGGTGACTTGGGTGGAATAGGATCGACATGGGCAACCATTCAACCGACCCAAGACAATCGCGAGGAAATTGAAGATCAACTCACAGAGGGCTACAATCGTCTGACCACCGATCAAGTCATCGCACTAATGGACAAATATCAGGCAACCTACTTCGCAACGGTAAGAAAACACCGATTAGATCTGCCGATCGCCCATCGCAACTCAGACTATGTGCTATACGCCAAACCAACAGGGATGTGATGCAAATTCTTCATGACTGCTCTGTACCCCATGCTCTTTACTCCTACCGATAAAACCCCTCGATCGCGCCAGATCGTTTGGTTGGGTCTTAGCCTGATCAGTGCGATGATTTTCCCGATCATGGCGCTACAAGAAGCCTTTAGCAGTGAGTATGTCGTGCAAGATGATGCGCGTCAGCACGTATTCTGGATGAGTCGATTTATCGATCCAGCGCTATTTCCAGGGGATCTGATTGCAGATTATTTTCAGTCGGTTGCGCCTTGGGGCTACTCCAGTTTCTATCACCTGTTTGCGTGGGTAGGAATCGATCCGTTGTTCCTGCACAAATGTTTGCCGCTAGGATTGGCGTTAATCAGTACAGTCTATGCTTTTGGTGTGTGTTTGCAACTTCTGCCCATCCCCTTTGCCGGATTCCTCACCTCGCTACTGCTGAACCTGAGCCTGTGGATGCGAGATGATATTGTCTCCGCAACGCCAGTCGCTTTTGTCTATCCCATTTTTCTGGCGTTTCTATACTATCTTCTCCGCCGATCGCTATTACCCTGTCTAGGAACAATCCTCTTGCAAGGGCTGTTTTATCCGCAGTGCGTCTTTGTCTATGCCGGAATTCTGCTCATCCGACTCAGCCAATGGGAACAGGGGCGACTGCGGTTATCAAGCGATCGAACCGACTATTGGTTTTCAGTGGCTGGCTTAGGAGCCGCATTTTTGGTGATGTTGCCCTATGCACTTGGTGATTCTGAGTTTGGCGCTGTGATCACGGCATCGGAAGCTAGAGCAATTCCAGCTTTTTCGCCTGGTCATTGGTCGGCGTTTTTCACCGATGATTTTGAGGATTTTTGGTTGTGCGGCAAGCGCAGTGGGATGTTACCGTCTGAGTGGTGCTGGATTACCTATGACTTTCTGCCTGACCTCGAAGACGCGGAAGCTAATCCTCTGAGAGCCTTGCTGCTGCCGCCTATTGGGTTGGCATTACTACTGCCATTTTTGCTGATGCGACCTGTTCAGTTTCCGATCGTCCAGCAGATTCGTCCTAATCTCCTTCTTCTGCCGCAAACGCTGCTCGTCTCGATCGGTCTGTTTTTCACGGCACATGCCTTACTGTTTCGGTTACATCTGCCCAATCGCTACAGCGAACACAGCCTGCGAATTATTACAGTTCTGGCGGCTGGGATCGCCTTGACTCTAGTGT
Organism: Cyanobacteria bacterium RU_5_0; assembly: GCA_012033255.1. Taxonomy (GTDB): domain Bacteria; phylum Cyanobacteriota; class Cyanobacteriia; order Elainellales; family Elainellaceae; genus JAAUSF01. The sequence goes on along the minus strand of JAAUSF010000010.1, from coordinate 54,384 downwards.
TAGAGGCGTTGCTTCGATTCCGCTCTCTGCCAACTTCCAGTGAAACAAAAGAGGATGGGGCGATCGTCTCCACCAAAAGATCGCCGATTGCGATCAGTACTGCCGCCGGATTGGGCATTGTGCTGTTACTCTGTCCTTTCTTTCTTAAAGTCGATGACACCTCTCTCCCTGTCACCAGTTATGTGATTGGTCGTCAGGCAGGACTCTATCAATTCTTTGCACAACAGCCCAAAGATACGATCATTGCCTCGATCGCTCCTAGCGTTAACAAGATACCGAGTTTCTCGCGACGATCGATTTTGATAGGCGGTGAAGGCTATCTTCTGCCCTATCATTCACGCTACTACCAGGACATGAGTCAACGCACGATCGATCTCATCAACGCCCAATACAGTCCTGACTTGAGTCAAGTGCAACAATTCATTCAAACGTATGGCGTAGACTTTTGGCTATTAGAAGATTTGTCATTCCGTCCGCGATACTTGCAAACCAACCCCGTTTTTGAAGAATTTCCGATCGTTGCAAAAGAAATCAGACCGCAATTTCGACAGAGAACCCCTGCCCTGGCACGGGTCGCTGAACAATGTACTGTCTTTCAAGAAGACAAATTTATAGTAGTGAACGCAACCTGTATTTTGGGCAGGGTAGGCACAAGACCGACCCCGACCATTGGGGGTGCAAATCGTTTCATCCCATCATTCAGCAACGCAGATTTTATGTGAGACGTGAGGGGTAGCATTTTGAATTTGATGACAGCAACGAAGGTATCGCGATCGAACCTGACCTTTTGGTTCAGCTTCAGCCTCATGGTTGCCGTAATCTGCGGAATTTTAGCATTGCAGCAAGCGTTTAGTACTGAGTATGTCGTGCAAGATGATGCGCGTCAGCATGTGTTTTGGATGCGGCGATTTCTCGATCCTGCACTTTTCCCGAACGATCGAATAGCGGATTATTTTCAATCGGTCGCGCCCTGGGGCTATACGAACGTCTACCGATTTTTTGCCACATTTGGCATCGATCCATTGCTGCTGAGCAAACTCTTACCAATGGCATTGGGACTAGTAACAGCCGCTTATGGTTTTGGAGTATGCTACGAACTCTTACCTGTCCCGTTTGCCGCCTTTTTGGGAACACTGCTCATTGAACAAGTGGTATGGACGCATGATGATATTGCATCAGCAAGTCCCAGAGGCTTCATGCCGCCAATCTTTCTGGCGTTCTTGTACTATTTGATGCACCGTCAACTTGTACCGTGTTTGGTCACGATCGCCCTCGAAGGGTTATTTTATCCGCAGTATGTTTTTGTTTTCTCTGGCATCATCCTATTGCAACCGTTGCGATGGGAACAAGGACGATTCAAACTCTCTACCGAAGAAAAAGACTATTGGTTCTGTAGCGCAGCGTTGGCAGTCGCCTTTCTGGTCATGTTGCCCTATGCCTTGACCGCTAATGATTATGGTCCTACCATTACCGCCACAGAAGCCAGAGGACTAGCCGAATTCAGTGAAGATGGACGCAGCAAATTTTTTATCCAGGATACTTGGGCATTCTGGCTCTATGCTGAGCGCAGTGGAGTTTTTCCGGCATTTCGACCCGTCACGATCGCCATCGGCGGCTTCCTTCCACTCTTGCTCCGATTCCCCGATCGCTTTCCCCTTATTCGCCAAATCACTGATCACAGTCGTATCCTGCTGCAAATTGTCGCGACTGCTCTCGGACTATTTTTAGTGGCTCATCTGCTTCTATTTAAGCTGCACTTGCCCAGCCGCTACACCGCCTACACATTGCGGTTTACCCTGCGATCGCCACTGCCCTCACCCTGACGATCGTGCTGGATGCCGGATTGCAGTCGCTAAGACCACAAGCCCAACCAAAGGCATTCCAACGAACGATGGTTGGGGGACTCACTGGCCTACTGGGAATCCTCCTGCTGATTGCACCCACGATCGGTATTACTTTTCCAAAATCAAATTACCAGGAAGGCAACTATCCCGAACTCTATCAATTTTTCGCCCAACAGCCCAAAGATATCCTCATTGCCTCCACGCTGCGAGAAGTGAGCGATCTCCCCACTCATTCTCAGCGATCGATCCTGATAGGTCGAGAATATGCTATCCCTTATCATGTCGGTTACGCCAACCAATTTCGGCAACGAGCCACCGATCTGATCCAAGCTGAATATAGCCTCAAACCTGGAGAACTCAAACGCTTCATTCGCAACTATGGTATTGACTATTGGCTTCTTCATCGCGACTCATTTGAATTAAAATTTTTAGAGAAAAGTTGGCTCAAACAATACCCTGAAGCCTTCGATCGGGCAAAACGTAACATCAGACAAGGCACTCCAGTCTTGAAGAGAATGCGCGATCGATGTATGGCGTTTCAAGGTCAAAACAGTAAGTTGTTTATCCTGGATGCACAATGCATTTTGCAACCGCCCAGCAGAAAATAGGAAGAGTTTATAGTGAGAGATGCTCTTGCCAACCTACACTGCTTTCAATTAGGAGCGATCGCGTTGTAAACCACCACGATAAGATGAAGGATATTAAGAACTGTTAGAATTTCGTTATTTTCTAAATCGCCCTCATGGATATTGTCGAGTTTTTCCAGCAAAGTTCTGGTAAATGGTTTTCTCAGCGTACCAGTCATCATCTTGCCTTCAAACAATCGGAGGGAGGCAAGTCGGATCTGGTGATTGAAATGCTGCCCAAAGATGATCCGGCTGTCGTGAAACTGTGTCAGCAGTACGAAGTTGATCTAACGCTGGCATTGTGCGGGGCACGAGTCACTTGGGACGGCACAATGGAATGGGATGAAGAAAAACACGCGGGTTCCACCATTCTGGTACCCATTGCTGATCCAGAAAATCCCAACGAAGGAAAATTGCTGCGGGAAATGGGGTATGCCGAGAAAGCCCCGGTTGCAGGTCGCTATGTGATGGGGAACGATAACGCTCTGACCCTAATCACTGAATATGAAACGATGTATTCTGAAGAGCGTTTGTGGTTTGCCAGCCCTAATTTGCGACTCCGCACGAGCATTCTCAAGCGGTTTGGCGGCTTCAGCATGGCATCTTTCTGTTCCGAAATTCGCATGGGTGGCGCTCAACCTGCCAATTCATCCACCTAAACTTTCTGTTGAATAAATATTTTGTGTACGGGCGAACAGCCGTTCGCCCCAATGCATCACGTACTAGAATCCTATTGTTGATCCAGTGAATAGTCCTGATTGACGATACTCAAGGATGAATATAGCATTCCTAGAGGGAAGTGAATATTCGATCGCCAGAATTTGCTGAGTGTAATAAAACACCTTAAAGATTTTGCAAAGTTGCACTTTAACAGTAATAATACAGAAATGCGATCGTGTTTTCACAACTCAAGATTTGACATTCCCTTTTTTTTACGTATATTCACAGGGTTGTTGCCCTGATCAAATGCTACCTGATCAAATGCTATATGAGCGATCGACCCACTCAGTTGAAAGCTACGTATTGCATACCCCATTAGCCATAGAGCTATCGCTGATTTAACGTTTCGCACTCAATCTAGCTATGTCGCTTTACGCTTTGAAACTTCAACAGTATGAGGATAGGCTCACCGAACTAATTTATCAACTTGATGGGTTAGGAGGTGAGGTTCGCGAGGAGTTGAATCGGCTTCAGCAGGCGCTACAGTTGAATGACGAGATGGCTCTGTTTTGTCAGCAACAAGTGATTGAAGCCTACGAACAGAAGAAGCAAAAGTTTGAGCAAGCGATTACCAATCAATTGCATCAACGGGATTGCCTGACCGAAGAGGATAGTCAACGGATTCGCCGATCGCAGCCTCACCCCCACCTGGCTACCGTGGTTGTGGCGCAGATTGAGATTAACGTTGCTATGAAATATCTCTACAAAAAGCAACAGTTTAAGCAAGCGATTACGGGGTTGCTACACCAACAGGATCGCCTGGGTGAAGATGACTGTCAGTGGATGCGGGAATGGCAAGAGTTACCCTATCTGAATCAAAAGGTCATTGCTGAAATCAAGCAACAAGTGATCGCTACCTATCAGCAGAAAAAACAGCAAATTGAACAGATTATTACTCAATTTGCTTATCAAGAAATTTTTCTTACAGATGCAGATTGGCAGTGGATACAGCAGAATCAACACTCTATTCCACTCAATATGGATATTGTCTTGCGAATCAAGCGCAGCGTTTTGACAGCCTATCAACACAAAAAGCAAGAATTTGAAACAATACTGACGATGCTTATTCACAAGGCCGATCGCATTAGCGATGAAGAGTGTCAACGAATCCGCCAATTGCAATCCCCTCCTCGCCTCAGCGATACCGCTATTGAACAGATCAAAACGGAAGTGACCAACACTTACAGCCGCAAGATCCAGCAGTATGAAGAAGTGTGTCTTGACTGCCTCAGCAAACACTATTTGTCGAGCAATGACGATCGCGTTTCCGTGCAAGACTTTCGAGAGTCTCTCCAGCATTGCACTCAAACTCTCAACATTCGCTCGGATCTGGCTAATTTGATTCGAGACACCCTTTGCCGAAGCTATCAAAATTCTGTCCAGGCTTACCGAAATCGAGTGATCCAAGCGGTTTGGCAACAATTTCCACTCCGTCAAGAGACTCAACAGCAACTCGATCAAATGTCTGCCAGTCAATCATTAGATATCCAAGTGGCTCACTTGATCCAAAGCCGAATTATCAAAACTCATCAAGCTAACTGGAATCAATATCACGATCGCTTCATCCGAGCCGTTCGTCAACGCTATCCCCTCCCGGATGCTGTCCGAGAATCGTTAAACCAGGAGGCCCTCAGCTTCAATTTGAGTGAGAGTAATGTTCGGGCGATCGAACAACAAGCCCTCGCTGAGCTAAACTCGCCACTTTCCCAGGATCACTTGCGTAAACGGCTCAAGCTCGTGGTACCGATCGTCGGATTTGGGATTGGTGTGACCTTAGCGTGGATCTCTGGCTATCTGACTCAACCTGTCCCAGCCACAAACCATATTGCGCCAGATTTCAAAGCACCTGATTTCAAGGATTAAAGAATAGCAAGATGCCTCCCCCACAAGAAATCAGGGCACGACATGCTGTACCCCCTACTTCCGCCTCACCTTAATCGATCGCAACAACACCCCAATGGCAATGCTCGCCACTAGAGAAATGGACAGAACAATCCAGGCTAGCCCAGAGGATCGTTCAGGTTGAGTCGGGTCAGGCTGTGGAGACTCGATCGCGGCTGGTGAAGGCGATTCGATCGTTTCAATCTGGGGACTTGGTGATCGCTGTCCTTGTCCTGCGGCTACGGTGATGGAAAACCTCAGATCAAACGGCTGAAACTCCTCTGGGGGAATGGGTTGACCTCGCAGCACCAGTTCATACGCTCCAACCTGTGGGAAGGTAATGTCTGCGCCTGGAATCCCGTCATATCCCTCGGCGGACACTGCCCTTAAGGGAGGCTCCTGAACCGGAGGCGTATCATTGAATGAGGTTGGGCATAGACCGCCAACTGACAATCACACGCGGCGAGTGGAATCAGTTCGCCACCTTGACGAGTTAAGGCAAACCAGGTGAGGCTAGGCTCTCCAGCTTGAGGGGTGTCGTTGGGTTCAATATGAACAGTGCCACCTACCTCACCGGCAATTTCAACTTGGTGAGCGATCGCGGGAGCCACGAGTAGAATCAGCATCACCATCCAACTGAAACTGAACCTGAGCCGCCTATTTTTTTTGATTCGGTGGAACATAAAATTTCTCCAGCGCCAACCAAGACCATATCCAATGTGAGCGCATCAATAATACGCCCAGAACCCCGATGCCTAACGCGATCGTTTGTCCCCAATTCCACATATTCAACTGCAATCGCCCTAGATAATGTGACCCAATCAAGACGGCATGAACGGCACATAAGATCAGGGCTGGAATTGCCAAAAGATGAATCGATCGCCATCGTCGCCCTAATCGCTGCTGTGCCCAATCAAAGCTAGTGAAAGCAGCCGGAGCCATCAGTAGCAGTCCCACGACTCCGAACCAAATTCCCCACTGATGCTGAGGCAGCATAAAGACGAGAGCGTGCAGGTTCCATCCCCAGGTATGCTCGATCATGTGTACTGTATGAGCCAGAGCAAGCACGAACGCGCCTACTCCTAATCCTCGACGATAGCGAAGCGGAGCCGCCCATAAGCGACCAATCGGACGAGCAATCAACGCCAAGATTAAACCGATCAAGGCAGCATGTCCGGTGTAGTCTACCATTGTGTTTCCGGTTCGCAGCACGGTGAGCATGCCGATCGCCAAGGTTATCCAGCCGCCCATCCGAAACAGTTGACTGCGACGATCGCGACTGAGCCATGCCGTAGACATGCCAACGCCTAACATCATCGGCAATGTACCCAATCCGAATGCCAGCATTGTCAAACTGCCCTTCCACCCATCCCCGGTTTCTGCCGCCTTAATCTGAGCCGCATATAAAAAGCCACATGGGATCAGCCCCCATGCCATGCCTAGCAGGGCTGGTGTCCACCAGTAACGTTGGAACGAAAGATTCACCATAGCCTGACTGAGGCGATCGTGCAATCCCCCTTTGACCATCGGATTGAGCAACGGCATCTTAGGCAACCATCCCGGACTAATCTGCGTGATCCCAAACCAAATCAACATTCCGCCCGCCAGCAGCGACATCACTCGCCGTAAAACACTGCCAATTCCCGCAAACTGCCCTCCTGCAATCAGTACCGACCCCAACCAGCCAATTCCCGCCCCGACTAAGGCATAGCTAAGAATCCGCCCTAGATTAAGCAGCCCATGAAACCAGAGTTGCTGCCATACACTCGGCGGAGTCTCTTGCTTCTGGGACAACGAAAATGCCACGGTAATGGGACCGCACATCCCCACACAGTGCCCAAAACTGCCCAGAAAACCCAAGCTTGTGATTAGTAGTAAGTCCAGCATGAGGGGGTGATGGAGTGATGGATGGTTGGTAGAGGCATCCCCTTGTGGGTGTCCGAAATCTTCCAGGGTAGGCTTGTGCCTACCCCTACCATTGGGGATGTAAATCGTTTCATCCCATTCTTCAGCAACGCCGATTTGCACACAATGCTCCATACTATGGTGAGTGAGATGGACGATCGCGTCAAAAGACGGGCTGTAAAACTTCCTAGGGAGGGTAATAATGGCGTATAGCAATTTCAGTCTTAGTAAAATTAAAGCCAACTTTGGATTAATTTTTTACGAAAATACTGAACTGTTCTCTACGATTCAGCCAATTCCTCCTAGCGATTATCTCACACTCATCCTCAAAGAACATTTACCGCTTGTCACTGCCATCAATACGGAAAAGGCACACTCTGAACTTGTAATTATGCCTGTTCTGATTGAGGTTAGAAGATACTTCCAGTATCAGATCAGTGTATTTTCTGGTTCAGAATTTAATGTTGATGCTGACAAGGGCTTGGAGGGGCGATGTGATTTTATCTTGAGTCGATCGCCCGAACAATATGACATCACTAACCCTGTCATGACTATCGTAGAGGCGAAAAATGAAAGTATCAAATCTGGCTTGGGACAGTGCATTGCTACTATGATTGCTGCACAAATATTCAACCAAAAACAGGGAAACCCAACAGATGCAATTTATGGCGCTGTCACCACTGGAACGGATTGGAAGTTTCTCAAACTCGTTAATAACTCCGTTTTTATTGATATGAATGATTATTACATCAGCGCGATCGAGCAAATTTTGGGCATCATTGTAGCTACATTGAATTCTGTTCCAATACTCAGCAAGTAAATGACTTATGGTGCAACCAATCAACATTTCCACGATCAAAATTGGATTAATCGGGACAGGACTGATGGGACTGCCAATGGCGACACGTCTGATCGCCGCCAATGTACCATTGGTAGTGTATAACCGCACCGTTGAAAAGCTGGAACCCTTGCGATCGACTGGTGCTGAAATTGCGACCTCTGTCATTGACTTGTTGCAATCGTGTCAGGGTGTGATGACCATGCTGACCAACGCAGACGCGATCCGTGAGATGTTGCTATCTGAGGAGGCACGTCCATATTTGAACGATCGCACGGTGATCCAGATGGGAACGATCGCCCCTAGCCAGAGCCATCACATCCAGGATGAAATTATGGCAGCAGGAGGAACCTATTTAGAAGCGCCTGTGTTGGGCAGCATTTCGGAAGTTAATGCAGGCAAACTGCAAGTGATGGTGGGTTCAACGCCAGAACAGTTCGATCGATGGTTGCCCATCTTGCAACACTTCGGTATCCCTATGCGGATCGGTGAAGTGGGATCTGCATCCGCACTTAAACTGGCGTTAAATCAACTGATTGGCTCCTTGACAACCGCATTCGCGCTCAGCCTAGGATTCGTTCAAGCGCAAGGCGTTGAAGTCGAAACGTTTATGCAAATCTTACGCAAAAGTGCGCTCTATGCTCCAACCTTTGACAAGAAACTTCAACGGATGGTAGACAACAATTATGATCATCCTAACTTCCCAACCAAACATTTGCTCAAAGACATGACGCTATTTTTGGATGAAGCGATCGCCCTCGGCCTTCAAGTTGACAGTCTCGCAGGAGTGCGTAAAATTCTGGAGATCGCCTGTGATAGCGGCTTAGCGGATGCAGATTATTCGGCGTTATTTGCAGCTGTTAAAGGGGAAAGAATGAAGAATGAAGAATGAAGAATGAAGGGAATAGAAACAGTTCAAATCTAAAATCTAAAATGGGTCTGAATTTCTACTCAATTCTTGCAAGTGATGACACAACAGAAGCAAGTTGACGATCGAATTTATGAATTTGATGACGATTTTGAAAGTTTAGAATCGATCGCTCAAAACCATCATCCTGCAAAAATTATTCGCAGTATTCTCACGCTTGATTACCTTGCCAATCTAGTCACAATTCTACGCGATCGATCGTCTCTGTTGGAGTTAGTAACCGCACAGCTTTTTCAACATCTTCTTAAGGTCTATCAGCATAAACTTGAGGCTGTGATCCAGATGGAAGGAGTTGAGGCAATTGAGAATCTTCCTCATCTCAAGCGAGTTAACGATCGCAATCAAGGAGACAGGATAGAATTTGTTTTTAATGAAAAGCAAATCAAAACCTATTTGAGGACTTCACTATCTGAATTTTTTACTTATGCTGGCTTTTGGGAGGAATTGGCAAACGCGATCGGAACAAATCTAGTCATTCAGGCGATCGCTAGTCTGGAAACAAGAATAGGAACTCAGGCGTTTAGTGCCCTTACGGATGAGCAACTCACTCGATCGATTCAGTCCTATTTGGCAACGTTGGAGACGGATGCATTTCAGGAACGAATTGAATTTTTTGGGCAGCTATCATGTCAGGATCTTACTAAGAAAACGATCAAAGGGCTGAATCTGCCGGATTGCTCACTTCAAGATATTGAAAAATTATTGGGACTGAAACCTAAACCTCCAGCAAGAACTGAAACCAGCCTTGCGCTAGATCCAGTCGCTGTCATTCCGACAGCCATCCCGATCGCCAGCAGTATTCGTGCCCAACTCCGTCCTGATTTGTGGCAACAAAAAACAGATGCCAAACTCGCTATTTTTCAGCATCGTAGTAAAACAAACCCCAACAATTACATTGAACATTACATTACCAACCCTGGTGACATTGCGCTTCTTCCTTGGGAAGCGGCGGAGCAAATTATTAATAAATTCGGGTTTGATACCGTTAAACTTCAACTGATTTTTGCTGCTCGAACGATGGAGGAAAATGAACCCTGGAATAGCACATTTACTTTAAAAGCAAGCGATATTATTCAACTATTAGGCTGGGATAAGAATCACAACACCAGTTTGCCTGACAAACGAAATGCCGTAGCCACTACCGCCTATGCGTTGTCTTGCCTATTAGTCAAATCGGTTTGGATTGAAGGACACGAAAAGCGGCAAGTTGATGCTAGTACTCCGATCGGTCGCATGTGGGACGTGTTGATTGATCCCCACGGACAAATGGATTGGACGACAGGAAGGATCGAAAAACCAGAAGAAGTTTACATTACGGTTCGCCCTGGCTTATGGACAAAACATTTTTTGAATCGAGCGGGTAGCCGAGCGAAGGAAGCTCTTTATCAGTTTGGTTATCTTGCAAAAGATATTTTGCAAATCGATCCGTATCATCATGAAATAGCCTTGCGTTTAGCGATTCAACTCACGCTAGATGCCAGAGTTCGCGTTAGAAATCAAAATCCTTACGGCTACCGTGTCATTCACTTGATTGAGGAAGTTTTACCCAAACCAGAAATCGATCGCGCCTTACAAAACAAGCATAAAGCCAGAGATTTAAAAACCCGTTGGAACAATGCTCTCAAGTTGCTTATGAGCCTTGGGTGGCAAATTGAATTTGATCCTGTCACTTACCCTGATTGGCTGCAACCCGGAAGTACTGCCCCTAAACCAGAAGATTGGCGCAAGCTCAAAGTGATCGATCGTCTATTTCAAGCAAAACTCACTATCAAACCGCCGCATCCGATTCCAAGTTTGCTGGCAAAGATCACTGAACCCAAAAAGCCAAAGCCATCGGAAGCCTTACCAGTCAAAGAACTCACCGGAGATCAAATTCGCGATGGTCGAGAAAAGCTGGGTTGGAACCGAAAAGAATTAGGGGGTTTCTTAGGTTTAAGTGCAGATTACATCGGCAAGTTAGAGCGGGTCGATCGGTTCATCACTCCTGAACTCGACCCCAAGCTCCGTAAACTGTTACACCTCTGAGACACATTCATCTAAGGAGATTTCCAGCAAAGAATCTACCAATTCGTAGGGTGGGCAAAGGGTCTTACCCGTGCCCATCGTCAGCCAGAATCATGGATGGGCACGGATGCCTTTGCCCATCCTACGCAGGTATTTTATCTGTCGGAAATCTCCTAAGTGCTTTCTTTGTGCCTTAGAGCCGATCCAAAAACCTAATTTTGTAGAGTGGGCACTGCTCACTACTACTACTGAGACAACGTTATCCGTATCCTGTCACTAGTCATGGTTCTTTGTCTCATACCGAATAATTGCAAGAAATAACCTCGATCGCTTTATGTAGGTAGCCTTTAGCGTGAGACAAACTCATCCGTAAGCATTCACGGGTTCTCCCGATCGCCTTGCTTGATTCTCCGTATGACATCACCTTGCGATTTTGAAGAGCTTAGTCTCTCTCAATTTCAGCCTGGATAAGACATTCTAATTAAGCGATCAGTCTGATCGTTTACCCAACCTCATCCAAACAAATCTGACAGGATTAAACGCTATTCGTAGCGTTATTGGAGGTGCGGCATCGCTATATCTGCTGCTGCTCAAAAATTCCAGTATGTCGGAGAGTGGGATGATGAGTTTCTTGCCCTCTTTCCTCATCGGTTTGACTATATCTATGCCGACTATCCCGAACTCGGTACCAAACCCAATTGGCGCACCGAAAGCCGTCATCCCCTTTCCGATCGAATGGTTCGCCAGGGTTCCTGTCTATTTGGGGTTCGGTTCGGTTCATTGACCCACTACTGCCTTCTTGATATTGACGTAGGGAGTGCTTACCATCCTCAGCGCGATCGGTTGGCTATCTCACGGATTCTCAATGCTCTAGAACCGCTAGGACTAGTCAGCTATATTGCCTGTACTTCTAGCGATAGCGGTGGCATCCATCTCTACTTTCCATTTGAGTCAGCACAGAACTCTTGGGAGTTAGCTGTAGCCGTAACCACGCTTCTGGAAAATGTGGGGCTTCGAGTGACTCCAGGGCAGCTAGAAGTGTTCCCCAATCCCAAACTCTATGCGGTTGAGAGCCGTCCAAGTTTGTTTAATGCTCATCGTCTGCCTTTACAAGCTGGTTCATGGTTACTAAACGCTGATTTTCAGCCAATTTGGGGCGATCGTTCCTCTTTTGTTCAGCATTGGAGATTTGCCCAAAGCCGCAATGATTTATCTACTGTCTCGCTGAGGCAGATTCTTAAGCAAGTTAAACGCAAGCCTTATCGAGTCTCTGGTCGAGCGGAGAAATTTATCAATGATCTCAATGCTGAGATTGAAGCTGGTTGGACAGGTTCCGGACAAACTAATCGACTGTTAGGACGGATTGCGATGCGGGCTTACGTGTTCCATCATGTTCTGTTTGGCGGAGAACCCCTATCCGGACAAGCCTTGGTTGACGAGATTGTGGCGATCGCTCAGTCCCTTCCTGGCTACAAAGAATGCTGCTGTCATCAGCATGAGATTGAAGAACGGGCGGCTGAGTGGGCAAGATGCGTTGAAAATAGTCGCTACTTCCACTACGGGTCGCGGTATGGCAAATGTGAAACGCCGCAACTTACGGAACCCGTCACAGAACAACCAACTTGGAATCAACGCCAATCCGAGGCAACGCGAGAAAAGATCCGACAGGCAATCGGGCATCTCCTCGAAACGAACGCTCTGCCCACAACTACAACTGCCCGCTTCCAAGCATTAACTGGCTTTGGTATCGGTGGCAGTTCCCTCTACCGACACCGTGACCTCTGGCACCCTAGTTATCTTGTGGAATCTGTGGAACCCCCCCCAAACCCCCCCACTTCATTTGAACTAGACGGATTAGATTGCTGTGAAACCGCATCTAACCGTCATAGTTCTACAAGCTTATTCCCCTCAACAGATAGTAATTCCAGTTTCAGTCAAGCTTTCAACGATCGCGTAGACCAATTTTCTCAATCAACAGGGTGTAATTCTTTACCCGATGCCGGAAAGGGATCATCCAGTGCGGCAAGAGAAGCGATCGATCGCTTCAAAGACCATCACTATCAAACGGCTCACCTGACCCAAATGCAAAACTACCTCGCCTCTGGCGATCCCATCCTGATCGCAGAAGCCCTGACCTGCTTGAAAACAGCGCTTCCTGGCTTCACTCCTCCATCAACTCCCACACTTAGCCCGATTCTGACTGCCATGCCTTCGCCTGTCCCTATGCCATACTATGATCCTGTCACCGCACCTATGCCCGAACCTGGTTCACCTTCTGCCCCGATCCCTCGATCGTCCGAGGTTTTGATCTCTAGTGAGTAATCTGAATCCTTGAAAACGGACACAATCTTTTATCAACTATTTCAGACCTTTCCCGGTTTGCTATTTGAACTCATTGGTCAATCACCAGACAATGCACAAGGCTACGAGTTTTCATCGAAAGAAATTAAAGAATTGGCATTCCGATTTGATGGTGTGTTTTTGCCGACAATCGATCGACCCATCTATTTTGTTGAAGTGCAGTTTCAGCCCAAATCGGATTTCTATTGGCGATTTTTCACTGAGATCTTTCTGTATTTAGGACAATACAAACCCAGTCATGATTGGTGTGCAGTGGCTATATTTGCTAGCCGTGAACTCGATCCATCGGTACCCAGACAGTATCGAGGGCTGCTAATGAGCCAGCAAGTCAAGTTTGTGTATTTAGATGAGTTAGCAGAAGAAACCGATGAAGCCCTTAGTTTGGAGATTGTGCAACTCGTGATTGCAGATGAGATTACTACGATCGATCAGGCAAATAGGTTGTTTCAACGAATGCAACAAGAATCCCTCGATCGAGATTTCAAACGAAAAGTTCTAGAATTAATTGAAACGATCGTGGTCTACAAACTGAAGAACTTAAGCCGCCAGGAGATAGAAACCATGTTTGGATTGAATGAGTTGAAGCAAACCCGGTATTTTCAAGACGTGAAAGCAGAAGGCAAACTGGAAGGCAAACTGGAAGGCAAACTGGAAGGCAAACTGGAAACGGTTCCCAAGCTTTTAGCTCTTGGACTTAGCATTGAACAAATTGCTCAGGCATTAGAGTTGGAGGTTGAGCAAGTCAGGCAAGCGTTTCAGGGCTTGAATTCTGAGGTTTGACGATTGGTATATCACATCTGGAGTCTTGAATATTGGGAGCAACGATCGCCATGTAATCTGTGCGGCACCCTCATCTCAGGAGAGGGAATTGCATTAGCAGGCACGATCGCCCAAATTCGGTTTCGGTAAGTGTTACCAGATACGACCCGATGACAAAGAACTGGTACAGTGGCTACCATAACTAGAACAACTGACGTTCCCTTTAGACTCAGGCTAGAAAACTGACTAGGGGAATCTACCGATACAAAATAATCGGATAGGCTCCTAGACCTGCATATTGGAGTTCCATTCACGTATTCCATTGGGTAAGCCATGATGTCGTTCAAGCTCGTCACTGCTTGGGTGATCGGATCGATCGCCTCTACGTTGTTCACCTTCAATACCTCTGACTCTGCGAGAGCGGATACTCAGATGCTCGAACTGGCAGAATCGAATGCCCCGATCGCTGGAACATTGGAATTAAGCGACGATCGGTTTCCGGATACAGGGAATTATTACGACTCTTACACCTTTCAAGGAATCACGAATCAGCGAGTTCTGATTTCGATGGCGAGTCGAAAGATAAATTCGTATCTGATATTGCTTGATTCAGATGGCACTATTTTAGCTGAAGCAAATAATTCAACGAATCGAAATCAGAGTGCTTTTATTGATTACAATCTGTCTGCTAATGGAGTCTATACCATACAGGTTTATACTAACAGTCAGGCAACTGGAACTTATCAATTATCGGTGCGAACACCAATCACTCTAACCCTAAATCAGCAAAGTATTCCTCAAGCCTTTGTGATTAGCGATGTCATTCAATCTCGCTTCTCTAATTACTACGAATTTGCTGGAAGAGCAGGTCAACAAGTGATTATTTCAATGAGTGGTGGAGCATCAGATGATCCCCATTTGACCCTGTTTGATGTGGATGGCAACAAGTTAGCTGAAGATGATGACAGTGGTGGCAATCAAGATGCTCGAATTGTTTTTATCTTACCAATGAGCGGCACCTATACTGTGAAAGCGTCCTTTCAAAATGATGTAGGTGAAGGCGCTGCAAATAGTATGTGGATTACTGTCAATGATTCACAATCAGCGTCCAATACTGCGCGATTCTACTGTGATAAACAAAGTGATGTGCCGATGACGATCGCCCGTCGTCGCGATGGCAATATCATGCCGCTCATTGAATGGACAGATGAGTGGTTATCGTTACTCCAAGGGTATTCCATTGTAGATTTCGATCCAATTCATCAAACGTCGATAGGTACCACTTCACCTGAAACAGCGTGTCGCGTTATCTCTCGGCGGCTAGAAATCCTCGATTCAACCTTCGAGCGATGGTATATTACTTCGAGTGTCCTCAATGGTCAACCTGTGGTCTGTGCGGTTCCGGCTTCTCAAGAGCTAGAGCAATGTTCAGTGGACAGCTTGATTATGAAGGCACCGGATGAAGTAGCGGCTCGTGAATTGGTCGGTCGGCTAAATCTGGCATTTCAGAGAGTGGCGATCGCCAATTAGAATGGACTCGAAGGTAAAGATAAGGCAACTCAACTTCTCCCAACTATCCCGATGTGCGACAGTAAACTAGGAAAGTACTATTAACTTAGGGCTTCAACTTAAAGAGGATGTTTGAAAAGTATCAAAACGTGCTTGATCTCCCCTAGCCCCCTTTCAAAAGGCTACCGTGTACACACAAGTCGATCGGGTTGGGGTTGAACGGTGTCTTGCCCCCTAAATCCCCCAATTCTAGGGGACTTTGATCGGTTCGGTTCCCCCAGCATTGGGGGTTAGGGGGCGGTTCGGCAGGGGTTGGGTTAGATTCAACCACTTGTGTATACACGGTGGTTGAATAGATCAATGAGAACTTTTCAAACTTCCTCTAAGACCGCAGATTGTCATCAGGGCTTTTCAAGTATCAGAGATTGATAATTGGGGCTGTAAAGGACATTACACAAAGGGGTGATCCGTGATGGCTTGATAAAGTAACCGAAATTACGTTGATAGACGCTGTAGTCTTCTGCAGGTTCCTTCAATGCTTCCCTTCCTTCTAATCTATTCATTACCGGGCGCTGGATGCCGTCTGCATCATGATAGGTTCTACATTAAGTAATCGCTATAAGATCGTTAACGTCCTGGGTGCAGGCGGCATGGGTCGAACGTATGTCGCTGAAGATATTCTGCGTCCGGGCAACCCTAAATGTGTGGTCAAGCAGCTAAGACCTGCCAGCACTGATCCGGCTGTGCTGACGATCGCCAGACGCCTGTTTGGAACGGAGGCAGAAATTTTAGAGCGGTTGGGCAATCACGATCAGATTCCTCGGCTTCTGGCCTATTTTGAACAGGATCAAGAATTTTTCCTGGTTCAAGAATTTATCGACGGACATCCCCTCAGCGTCGAATTACCCATGGGGCAACGCTGGTCAGAGCCGCAAGTGGTTCTGCTAATGCAGGAGATTTTGGGTGTCCTGGCATTTATTCATAGTCAAAATGTGATTCATCGGGATATTAAACCTGATAACATCATCCGACGAGGACACGACAATAAGATTGTGCTGATTGATTTCGGCGCAGTGAAACAGGTGCGGATGCAGCAACCGACGCTGGTTGGACAGGCGAGTGTCACTGTGGCGATCGGCACTCCGGGCTATATGCCCACCGAACAATCGAGCGGTAAACCTCGCCCTAGCAGTGACATTTATGCGGTTGGCATGGTCGGTATCCAGGCACTCACCGGACGGATGCCGACTGAACTGCCAGAAGATGAAGACGGGGAAGTGGTTTGGCAAGACCAAGCGACAGTCGGTGATAGTTTTGCTGCCATTCTCAACAAAATGGTGCGGCATTACTTCAAGCATCGCTATCAGACGGCGGCTGAGGTTCTGCAAGCTCTCCATCACCTCAATACTCCGACCCTTGCTCCTCCTGGAATCAGTCCTGGGTATCTCCCTCCAACTCAGGTGTCAACAGGCAGCTATCCTGGGTCTGTTCCCTATACCCCCACACCCCTGCCAACTAATCCAATCATTCCATCTCAGGCTTCTCCTCCGGCTTATCCTACCCCTCTACCCGCCCCTCAAACACCGGCTCCCATCCCCTACACTCCCACGCCTCTGCCTGGGACGCCTGCGCCCCTGCCCCATTTGTCTCCCCCAATCCCGGCAACGGGAATCACGCCTCCCCGTCAAGAAGCTGGCTTAACGCCAAGTTCTCCTCCATCCATTCCGAACATTCCTCAAACGCAATCTGTTGCTCCTGTGATGCCAACGGAGGCGATTCCGAGTATTCCGCCAACCCAGACGGCTCCAGATGGATTTCCTTATGGTCAGCCCAGTCCGACGTTACCCAGCCAACCGAACTATGGTCAGCCTGTCTACGGTTCCCCTGGTGAATATGGTCAACCTGGATATTCACCGATTCCTCAGCCTCAAAATCTAGCTGGACCTCAAACGACTCCGTTGCCTGGACAAAATCGATCACCGCAGTCTAATCCGTTAGCGGTTAGCAAAGATCCAGGAGCCTCTAAACGGTTGCTGTTGATTGGTGGGGCGATCGCCCTTCTACTGGCGGGTGGTGGACTGGTGTATGCACTCGTCTTTGCACAAAATCCTGAACCTCAACCGACGCCCACGATCACGACTACTCCAAGCCCAAATCCGGAATCCAATTTAACCGCTCCCCCATCTCCCACTCCAAGCCCTACTCCTCCTAAACCGAGTCCATCTCCTAGTGCAGAGGCAACACCTCCACCCGCCTCTGATCCTTCACCTGTGGCTGATCCACCACCGCCCGTGGAACCGGCGGAACCTTATATTCCGCCACCCGATCCGGAACCTTATGTTCCACCGGCAGAACCCTACTATCCGCCGCCACCCGATCCAGAACCCTACTATCCACCGCCACCTGATCCGGAACCCTACGTTCCGCCTGCCGCCGATCCTGTACCACCCCAGCCGGATGTTCCTTATTTTGAGGTACCCGATTTTTAAACAATCCTGATGATCGGCGAGTGACCGTGGAATGGATTAGAAAACCCCCTATTTGGGTTGCCATACCGATTTAAAAACCATGATGTCACCGAAATTCTTTGCCACTTTAGCGATCGGAACCCTCGTTTCTACCTTGCTAGCTCTGGGCAATTTTAAAGTTGCTAGAGCGGATACTGTGAGACTCTCTCCGGCTACGCAAGGTCGCAGTATGTTGGTTTCCGGAACATTGGGTGCCCGTGATGAGCAGCGAAATGGTCGTTATTTTGATCTCTACAGATTTGAAGGGACGGCGGGGCAACGAGTGATCATCTCAATGAACAGCCCCTACTATAATTTTGACCCGATCGTGACGCTGCTTGATTCTGAGGGCAATGTGATTGCGGAAAATAATGATTGTTGTGAAACTCCTAGTGCCAGAATTTATATGAAGCTGCCTGCTGATGGCACTTACACTATTCGGGCTTCAAGTACGGCAACGCGATCGAGCGGCCCCTACATCCTCGGTTTCTTGATCCCCCGTTCCACCACGCTCACGTTAGGAGGACAACCGAATCCACAAGTGTGGCTAAGAAACGCTCGATTTGCCAAAAACGAGTATGACGATGATGACGATGGGGTTCTCTATTCTGCCTTCTATGAGTTTGAGGGGAGAGCAAGTCAACAGGTGATTGTGATGATGTCAAGTTCGGAGTTGGATGCGTATCTGACGTTATTCGACCCGGATGACACAATTGTGGCGGAAGACGACAGTAGCGCAGGTAGTCGGAATGCCCGGATCGTGTACACATTACCCTCAGATGGAACTTACTCGATCGCCACAACAACACGCAGTCGTGATCCCGGTAAATTTAATCTGTGGGTGACAGTCGATGAATCGGGTACTGCCCCAGAGTTACCCCGGTTTTTCTGTGATGAAAGCGGCAGAACGCCAGCCACGATGGTAAGACGGCGGGATGGAACGACAGCGAATGTGATTCGCTGGACACCCGAATGGGAAGAATTGACGGATCTAGATGGCGTTGCGGCTTGCCATACCGTCTCTGAACGATTTGAGATCCTTGATTTCAACCTCGATAATTTCTTCATCACCTCTGGCTTCACGCGCGATCGTCGAGATTTTGCGGTTTGCGCGGCAATGCAACCCGGCTCATGTTTAGACGATCCTCGTCTCAGTGATGGCTTAATCATTGAAGCACCCAGTGCAGAGGCCGCCGAACAAGCGGCTGAGCGCCTGAACTCTGCCTTCCAACTGATTGCAAGTAGCACTGCCAGTCCTGAATCGACTCGCCTGTTTGGCTTCAACCGCTTGGGTGATTTGCGATCGGCGGATTAATTGAAATCGAGGTTGAGCTTGGTTAGTGGAGTAAAGGCGGCGATCGCATTCACAAAGCCGCATGACAGCCGCCTTGGGATGGCTACAGTCTCAAAACTATCGTTTCCAGAATGAAAATTATCTTAGGCGAATCGTTTGCCCCGTTACGGCAGATTGACGAATCGCATCCGCCACACGCAAAGCATATAAACTGGCGTCAGTTGAAACATAGAGCGCTGTGCCTGTAGTTAAGTGATCTAGCACCATTGTTGTGTCTTTGACGAATAGCCCGTGACGAGTTCCCATGCTGAGCGGAAACTGTTGATCGGGCTTCACTAGCGTTCCTTGTTCTCCATCAATCAAGATTGCCCCTTGCTCCCCGTGAATATCTAACGATCGACTCGGCTGCCAAATTGCATCTCCTTTACCGTAGATCACCTCTGCAATTAATCCACTAGAAAACTCCAGTTGAGCCGTACAAAGACACGCCGTGTAGGCATTTGATGGTGCCATTCTTCCCCAAAATCTAGCTCGACAACTGACCGTAGCCACCTTTCCAAACAAATTGATTAAGCGATGCACTCGTGAAACGGCTCCAACAAGCGGAAATCCGAACAGGTCTAGATCATAGGTCCACTTTTGCGGAGCAGGACGTTCTGGTTTAAGACTGCTATACCGCACATAAAACGGAGTGCCGATCGCCGGTAACGCTGTCTTGATTGCTTGATGAATGCCACTTAACAGTTCAATATGTTCCACATGGAGCAACTTCTGCTGCATCTCTGCGAGTTGAATAATTGTCTCTGCTTCCGCTATATCCAGAGAAAGCGGATACTCCACTACCGTATGTTTTCCAGCCTGGAGGGCTGCTCGTGCGATCGCCCCATGATCCCGATTGACATTTGCAATCATCACCAAATCAACATCCGATCGCTCCACCAATTCAGCCCAAGACTGGAGAGCCTCTGCCGAATAGGTTTGGCTAAATACCTGAGTTTTATCCAGCGTATGACCAACCACCGCAACCAGATAACCGCGATCGTCTTTTTGTAACGCCTCGGCTCTCAGTCGTGCTGCATAACCCGTACCGATTAGACCGACTCTTAGGGACATAGCGAGGTTTGTGGGGGAGGGATGGGGGAGGGGGAATGGGTAGAAGAGTAAAATGGAGGGGTAGAGGGGCAAATGGGCAAATCAATTAGTTGCAGAGTATCTTGTCTAGCCATTCCTACTCCTCATCCAAATCATTCACTCATCTACCCTACCACTCATCCACTCATCCACCCCATCACCCATCCCCCACGCGCAATCCAAAATAGGTAAGTACTAACTCTTCTGAGCCGTTATTGATCACTTCATGCACTTCTCCGGGTTCGACGGCAATACAGACTCCTGGATCGAGGGGATACCGGCGATCGTCTATATAGATGATGCCTGTTCCAGCTTCTATGAAGAAGACTTCACACATATTATGATGGGCATGAGCCATCGCTATCTGACCCGGAGCAAAGCGGGCTTGAGAGAAATTTGTCAGGTGAGGTAAGTCTCCCAGGCGCAACATCACTTTTTTCTTGATAGCTGGATTATGAGACACAGGTTCTTCAGGGAGGAGATTAAGTGCAGTTTGTTTCATATTGGTTATCCCTTTGTTAAGTTGGCGTAAAGCAAATACGAAATCCAGGTATCCTCACGTTGAGAATAATCAACTAAGGCATACTAGGTAACAATACTTTATACTCGATCGCTCAAATCTACCCTCGGATTCTGCTGAGTTCAATCAGGTGTCTAACGTCTTGTTATGACTGACTTACACTCCTACGCTCCTCCATCCCTCGCTAAGTCCATTTCGCGCTTACGTCAAGCCGTGCAGTCAGGAGAATTTTTGATCACGGCAGAGGTGATGCCTCCGAAAGGAGGTGATCCATCTCACATGATTAAGATGGCAAATATGCTGCGAGGACGAGTTCACGCGCTCAATATTACGGATGGTAGTCGGGCAGTGCTGCGGATGTCATCACTAGCTGCCTCCGTAATTTTGCTACAGCAAGGATTAGAACCCATTTGTCAGATTGCCTGTCGCGATCGCAATGCTCTTGCCTTGCAAGCTGACTTGATGGGCGCTCAAGCTCTAGGTATCCGTAATATTTTGGCACTCACTGGAGATCCGGTCAAAGCAGGTGATCATCCTGATGCTAAAGGAGTCTTTGAGTTAGAGTCAGTTCGCCTCCTGAAGCTAATTGGCAATCTTAATCAGGGGCTAGACTTCAACAATAACGCCCTCACTGATGGCGCAACTGACCTATTTGCTGGGGCCGCCGTTGATCCGCAATGTCCAAGTTGGTCGGGGGTGCAACGTCGTTTCGATCGAAAACTCGCGGCTGGGGCGCAGTTCTTCCAGAGCCAATTAATCTCAGATTTCGATCGACTAGAAAAATTTATGGATCAGATTGCAGTGGGTTGCAACAAACCCATCCTGGCGGGTATTTTCCTCCTCAAATCGGCTAAAAACGCCCAATTCATTAACCGTAACGTTCCCGGAGTCCAGATTCCTCAGTCAATCATCGATCGCCTCGCGAGTGCCTCTGATCCCTTGCAGGAGGGCATGACGATCGCTGCCGAACAAGTTCAAATGGCACGTCAACTCTGTCAAGGCGTTCATATTATGGCAATCAAACGAGAAGACCTCATTCCGCAGATCCTCGATCGAGCCGGAATCGTGCCGCTTGTGGGGCATGGGGTGATAGAGTAATCGGATAAAAGGGCTACTTATCATCTCCTCATCCCCTATCTCCTCATCCCCTCATCCCCCTGATGGGTCACACCCCCCTTGTGGTTTTCGTAAAGGATTGTCATGATTCGAGCAGTGACGATTTTCAGGAACTCCAGCCCTCAACACATGTTCGAGGGCTTTTGTTGATCTGTATAAATAATGATGTCGAATAACACTTTACGCGGTGTGCAACTACAGCAATTTTCAGATGAGTAAGCTACGGCTAGGGGTGGAGGGGTCGATGGGTCGATGGGTGGATGAGTGTATGGGTGGATGAGTGTATGGGTGGACATCCAACACCGCTTGCCTTGGCTTCCCCCATCGACCCATCCACCCCTCCACTCCCAACCCCTCACTTCAACGTTGACAGACGACTAGTGCATCTGAAGATAGATCTGAAGATATAACGGATGAGATAGCCTCGATCGAGGCGGTTTGATGCCAGTAACACATTGCAGAAATGTAGTTGTGGCATCTCAGATTTAACTATCCATAACCCATAACCTAATCTGAACTAATGAATAAACAGGCGATCGCTGAATTTACCTTAGAAGATGGCACTCAAGTTTACGTTGAGGTTCCAGAACCTTCTGCCGGTACTGCTGTTGAAGAGGCTGCGTTAGGAGAAGAGGTCTACAAAATTGCCGAGGGTGCAGCGGGAACGTTTGAGAAAGCATTAGATAAAGTCAAGCCAGTGGCGAATGCCGTCATTCATCGGTTAGTGTCTGGATTAACGACTCCTGCTGATGAAGTAGAAATCAAGTTTGGCTTTAAATTGACTGCCGATGTTGGGGTGCTGATCTGTGCAGGTACTGAAGCCAGCTTTGAAGTGACGTTGAAGTGGAATAAGTAAGCGATCGCCGCCCATGAGCACCGCAGAACAAAAATTCACCGCAGAACAAGAATTAGGATACAAAGCAGGACTGGTTCGGTTTCATCAGGGCAATAAAGTTGTTGGAGCAGGGTTCTATATTAATCACGGCTATGTCTTAACCTGTGCCCACGTTATCACTCAATGTTTGAGCCTAGGGACAAAGCCACAGGGGGTTGCGGTAGATGTTGTAGCAGGCAAACTCATTAAGGTTGATTTTCCCTTTGTGGCGAAAGAGCAATTTCAAAACGCGGAAGTTCTGCCAGATTTATGGAAATTGAACGATCAAGATCTAGCCGTTCTCAAGATTTTAGAGGCAATTCCAGACAGGGTAAGTCCTCTGCCATTTCCGGAATCTGATTACTATCGGGAGCATCGCTATCACGTTTATGGATTTCCAGACGGTCATTCAGATGGGATATGGGCTAAAGGGGAATTCTTGGGGGAACGGACTAACGGCTGGATTCAGATGGAAGATACTAAAGCTGAGGGCTTAGCCATTGAACCAGGATTTAGCGGTGCGCCAGTTTGGGATGAAGCGTTAGGCGCGATCGCCGGTATGACGGTTGCCCGTGATAAAGATCGGGAAGATGCCAAAGTTGGCTTCATGATTCCCTACCTAAAGCTCAAACCTGCACTGGACGCGATCGCCCTTTTCGGTCTGCTGCTGCCTGAAGCAGCCAAGCTTGAATCGCATTGGCAAAGAGCCTATCGATTGGTCAGACCTGAAATTTCTACAGAACCCTATCCAAAAACTTTTCAGGAAGCGATTCTGCAAGTCCAGAATATGACTGAACAGGGTAGTAGCTATCGGGCGATCGCCCAATTTATTGGCTACCTGGCTTTGCCGGAGTTAGGGCTACTCATACAGCCCAGACTATTCCAGTGGTTGGAGAAACAGGTTGCAGACGCAAATGCTCTGTTGGAAGCAGTCAGGCAGAAAAAAGGAATTCAGCAGGCGCAACAGGCAACAGGACTGGCTCCTCACCTGCTGTTTTGGGTGCAGGCAGAGTTGAACAGCGATCGCTATTTTGCCCAGGCATATCTGATTCCAAACCGCGAACACTATAACCCTGCCGCTTGGACAGGCGTGAAACAACTCAAAGACTTGGCTCAACGTTTTGCAGCAGAAGAGGATGAAAAAGTTAGTCAGTCTGAGCTTGAGAACGTTTTGCAGGATGCTCTCAATGAAAGTGTTCGAGAGTTAACCCAAGAGCAAGATGATTTACCTGCGATGCAAGTGGAGGTTTTTCTATCTCGTCGGTGTCTACGTTGGCAAGTGGATCAATGGTCTGCGGATCAGAAGACAATTTTTAATCCCAGGCCTGAGTCCGTGGGTTCTCGCTATAGGGTCGTTTTGCGGCTGGTTGAGCGTTTGGATGAACGGCAATGTACTCCCCAAATGAGGGTTCTATGGAAAAGGAAGTGGAGCGTTTTGGAAAAGATTCAAGACGAAAAGATGCAACACAGCCCTGCTGCTGACCGATTGATTTGTGGTGACAATAAGGAGCCTGGCTGCCTATTCGGTGAGTTGTCTCCAAATCGGGTGATGGGTTGGCATCGGCTTCAGCCGCCTCAACCTGTTTCAGAAAACGATCCCTGTCCCTTTTCAGTCCTGGTCGGTACAGGGGCATCTGTAGCACTCTGGCTCCACCAGCCCGTGCCCAACAGTGAACAAGAATATTCTCAACTGTTGGGGTATTGTTTATCAGAGTTACCTGCCAGGGTGACACGGCTGAGAAAGGAAGCGCATGATCGACAGGATCAGAGTAACCCCCACATGGGAGAGAATATCGGCTTAATCTGGGAAGACCCCAAACTGGTTCCACCTGGAGCAATCCAACCCCCACGACTGAGAATGTCTGCCTGAACGGTAAAATTCAGACGGGTACAATAGTGCCTTCTGTTTTCTTCTCCGGCACAACTATGAGTCAAGACTGGTACATCTTCAAAGGGCGTGACCCAAACCAAACGGCTGAGTCTTATCAACCGCGACCTGAAGCGATCGCCGCTTTGCCAGATCCACCGCGCTGGCGGGATTTTAGTAAGCAACCTGAAGCAGACTCGAAACAACAGGCTACTAAAAAGCAACGACGGGGAGCCACGTTCTATCCCAGTGAGGCGGAGATTGAAATGGTGAATGCGGCGCTGTATCTGCGGCGACCCCTATTGGTGACGGGTAAACCAGGGACGGGCAAAACGTCGTTAGCCTATGCGGTTGCCTATGAGTTAGACCTGGGAGAAGTGCTGTATTGGCCCATCACCACGCGCACGACGCTGAAGGATGGTCTGTATAACTACGATGCGATCGGGCGATTGCAGGATTTTCAGTTGTCTAAAGAGCAAGACATTCCCAAGGAAGAGATCCTGGGTCGCATTGGCAAATATATTCGCCTGGGACCTCTAGGAACCGCTTTCTTAAAATCAGATAAGCCTCGTGTGTTGCTGATCGACGAGATTGATAAAAGCGATATTGATCTGCCGAATGACCTGCTGCATATTTTTGAAGAGGGAGAGTTCAGCATTCCTGAGCTAGAGCGGATTGCGGAGGAACAACCCGTCGTCACAGTGCAGACGGCTTACCGGGATAAACCGGAAGCGATCGACCAGGCGACTGTGCCCATTGAGGGGGGACGGGTTAGTTGTCAACAATTTCCCTTTGTGATTCTCACCAGCAATGCTGAGCGAGAGTTTCCGCCGGCCTTTTTGCGCCGTTGTCTGCGACTAGATATTCAGCAACCCAGCGAGGAGCGCCTGCGCCAAATTGTTGCCACCCAGCTTGATGAAGCACTGGCAAAACAAGCAGAGGGGTTGATTGATGAATTTCACAAAAAACGCGAGAGTGGGAGTGGCGATCGCGCTACGGATCAACTGCTGAATGCAGTCTATTTAATTACCCAACAAAAAGCGCCCGATCGCTTGATTGACAAGCTGTTTCGCCCCCTCGATAAGTAGGATGAACCGAGCATGGCGACCCCTGAGCCGATCGATCCGATTCAACGCTTTGCGGCTTTACTGCGGCAGGAGTGGGCAAAATTAGATGCCAGACACCAGAGCGGGCTGGATACGGAAGATCTGCTGGATATTCTCTGGTTAGCGCACCAAATTCAGCCAGAAACCCAGTCCACTGAGCAACTGCAAAAAACGGATGGTTCTGTAACCCTGCAACGGAGCCATGACCTGGTTTCTCCCCCGTCCTCCTCGCCACCCCAAAAACAGGAACCCAAAGCGGCGGTCTACCCGCCGCCGCCTGAGCCGCAATCTGGCCCACAATCGGGTTTAGGGGCAGGTCTACCGCTACAGGTGCCTGCGGCCAATGCTCTGCGATCGCGGCTTGATTTGGCGCGGGCGTTGCGTCCACTGATGCAGAAGATCCCTTCTTCGACGCAGCGATCGTTGAATGAAGAAGCCACTGCCGTTCAAATTGCTGAGCAGGGGGTATTGTCGCCGGTGCTGGAGCCTGCCCCCGAACGCTGGTTTGATCTGGCGATCGTCGTAGAAGATAGTCCCTCCCTCACACTCTGGGAAGACACGATCGCAGAGTTGCAGGTGTTAGTGGAACAGCAGGGAGCCTTTCGCCAAATTCGCACCTGGCGATTGCGAGGAGAGCAAGGCGGCAAGTTAGAGCTATTCCTCAACTGGCAATCTACTCCGACTTCCGCCCGTGCCCGTCATGCGGATGCCTTGCTCGACCCCACCGGCAGACGGATTATCTGGATTGTCAGCGACTGCACGTCTGACCTGTGGGATGCCTCCCCAATCTATATGTGGTTGGAGCGGTTAGGGAAACACGTGCCCCTGGCGATCGTGCAACTGTTTCCAGAACGGCTGTGGGCGCGAACAGCACTAGGGATTGGGCAACCCATGTGCCTTCATGCCGCTATGCCTGGAGCAACCCAGGCGGTGTTGAGTGCTGGGGCGCTGCCGCTGTATCCAGAGAGAGAAGAAGAAGAAGAGGAGGCGGGAGGCAGGAGGCAGGAGGCGGGAGGTCGGAGGCAGAAGTCTGTCATTTTGCCAGTGATCAGTCTGGAACCGGAACCTCTGAGCCGTTGGGCGAATGTGACCACAGGTGTGGGGGATGCCAGCGTTGCTGGACTGAAAATTGCCCTGGATGAACTCATGCCGCAGTCTGGAATTTCTGCCCAACCCAACTCTTTAACTCCAGAACATTTGACTCCAGAACAACGGGTGCAGCAGTTTTGTGCGACCGCATCGATCATGGCGCAAAAGTTGGCTGGATTAATGGCGGCGGTGCCTGTGAGCCTGCCCGTGGTGCATTTGATTCAAAAGACGTTGTTGCCTCAGTCGCGTCAGGTTCATGTGGCCGAAGTATTCATGAGCGGATTGCTGGATCAGGTTCCGCTGCCCTCCGATCCGCCCCAGCCGCCCACCCACTATCGCTTTCCGGAAACCGTGCGGGAAAAGCTGATCGATGCCGTCCCCATTTCCAAAACCACTCAAGTCATCGATACGGTTTCCGGGTATATCTCGGAGCGATTGGGGTTGGGATCGAAAAGTTTTGCGGCTCTGATGGCTGACTACTCTCGGCTAGAGCTACACCAGCAGCAGGCAATTCAGCCCTTTGCCGAAATTGCCCTCAGTACTCTGCGCCGCTTGGGAGGAGATTATCGAGCAAAAGCCGATCGACTTGCCGCCTATCTTCACCCATCGCCACCAGAATCCACAACCCAAAGCTTTCCGCCCTTGCAGGAACACTGCTATCAGGTCGCTACTGTTGAGGTAGAACCGTTGCAGCGGTTTGACTTTGAGACAGCAACCATTGAACGACAACCTGATCCGAAATCTCGCAAGTCTCGACAGAAGCAGAATCAGCAAGCATCGGAGTGGGTCATTACAAAGGCTCCTGGCTATGGCTGGCAGCGAATCGAAGACCTGGGTGATGGCATCTCCCTGGAACTGGTGGAAGTTTTAGGTGGCCGCTTCCAGATGGGATCGCCGCAGGATGAACCCGATCGGTTCACAGGTAGAGAAGATCCTCAACATCAGGTGGCCCTGAGCGATTTTTTCATGGGCAAGTCCCCCGTTACGCAGGCGCAGTGGCGGGCAGTAGCCACCTTACCTCAAAGAAATCAGGATCTCGATCCCGATCCATCCCGTTTCAAAGGGGAGAATCGTCCGGTAGAGAACGTGTCTTGGCATGACGCGATCGAGTTTTGTGCCCGCTTATCGGTGCAGACGGGACGACAGTATGGTTTACCAACAGAGGCAGAATGGGAATATGCTTGCCGTGCTGGAACCACAACCCCGTTTTGCTTTGGCGAGACGATTACCACCGAGCTGGCAAATTATGATGGCGACTACGTCTACAATAAGGGTCCCAAAGGAGTCAAGCGGGGTAAAACCACCCCGATCGCCAGTTTTCCTGCCAACGCCTTCGGATTGTATGATATGCACGGCAACGTCTGGGAATGGTGTGCTGATCCCTGGCATAACAGTTATGCCGAAAAACCAGAGGCGTTCAAGCAAGATGGGAATAGTCCTTGGCGATCGGAGAATGAGAATGATAATCGGTCGTTGCGGGGTGGTTCCTGGCTCAACTCTCCGAGGCTTTGCCGTTCTGCGTTTCGCTACGTCACTCATCCGGACGGGCGCGACGACGACCACGGCCTCGGTTTTCGGGTTGTCTGTCGTGCCGCGGGGACTTTTAAGTAGCCCTCTGCACTATAGTACTTTTGCACTATTCACTCTATTCTTTTCTCTTCCCTTTGGCGCGGAGCGCCCCGAAATTGTGGAGTGGATGAGTGGAGGGGTGGAGGGGTCGATGAGTGATATGGGTGATATGGGTGGACATCCAACACCGCTTGCCTTTACTTCCCCCATCGACCCCTCCACCCCTCCACTCCCTTGAAAAAGGGAAGAACTGAGCCAGTCACGAGAGAGTAGACTGAAAAGAGCGATCGATTCAGGACGGGTTCAATGGTGACTCAAGAAGATATCCTCCAGACTTTTGATCCCAGTGGGATTGGGCTAGATAATGGCAACCTATTAGGGCTTCCCTTTGACTATGACGCTGCTCAGATCATCGTATTTGGGATGCCTTGGGAAGTCACAGTTTCCTATGGTCTTGGCACTGCCACAGGTCCTAAAGTCGTCTTAGAGGCATCTCGTCAACTCGATATCTATGATTTTGATTATCCTGATGGTTGGAAGCAGGGAATTTTTATGGCTGAAATTCCTGCTCACATTCAGCAAAAGAATGAGGAATTGAGGCAAGAGGCGGATCGAATCATCGCGCATCTAGAGCAAGGCAAACGAGTTGAAGATGATCCGGCTTTGGTTCAAGTTCGGCAACGAATTAATCAGGAATGTCAAGCCGTCAATCAATGGTTGTTTGAACAGACTCAAACGACAATGAATCGCGGGAAACAAGTCGCGGTGATTGGAGGCGATCACAGTGTGCCATTGGGATATCTGCAAGCGTTAGCCGATCGCTATTCAAACTTTGGAATTTTGCATATCGATGCTCATGCTGATCTGCGAGATGCCTATGAGGGATTTCAGTTCTCTCATGCGTCGATTATGTTCAATGCACTTCAGTTACCACAAGTGTCTAAACTTGTTCAAGTTGGCATTCGTGATCTCTGTCATGATGAAGTGCGTTTGATTGAGCGATCGGCAGGACGAATCTCAGCATACTATGATCCGTTGTTGAAGCAAAAGCTTTATGCTGGCGTTCCCTGGTTGGATCTCTGCAAGCAAATTGTCATAGAACTTCCGGATCACGTTTACATCAGTTTTGATGTTGATGGACTTGATCCCAAGCTATGTCCGAATACAGGCACACCTGTTCCAGGCGGATTAGAATTAGAACAAACCTTCTGTTTGTTTCGCGAAGTCGTGAATAGCGGACGGCAGATTATTGGCTTTGATGTCTCTGAAGTCGGCAATGGAGAGTGGGATGGAAACGTCGGTGCGAGGACAGTTTATAAGCTGTGCAACCTGATGGCTTTGTCTCACGCCTCTGATTGAGGAGATGGCGATATCTCTTTGTGCCTTTGTGGTTGACTGGTAATGGGCAATGGCTTACAGAAATCAGACGATCGTTGCGCCAAATTTACAGCAGTTTGCAGATGAATGACCCCAAATCGTAGGGTGGGCATTGCCCACAAAGGTTTGGCACAGAAGCATTTTACGGTTTGATGGGCAGTGCCCACCCTACAGAAAATTGCTGTTGAGGTGTGGCGTGGTGTCGGGGCAAAATCAACAAAAAATTTACAGGTGAAATTTAAATCCATTTCCACTGCATCTCTGTAGATTAGTTAGTCCGTCTAGCGATTACAGCCATTTTCAGTTGAATGCAATACGCGAAGGAGCACGGCATGTCGTGCCCGTACAAGGTTGATTGTGTTGAATGCATCTGAAAACGGCTATATATCCTGTGTTCAAGAATGGTAGTCTGTATTCACTAATTAGAATCGTCGTAGTTTATCTGGTTCTAATTAAGCAGCCAATTGTTGTCGTTAGTTGTATCTACTGTAAGGGCGAACGGCGATTCGTCCCTACAAGAATGGGTTGCCTGTCTTCGGTTTTTGTGGTTCTAAAACCGCTTGTTTCTGCTGCACAGCAACGTCTGAGCGGTTTGTCTCATTTCACCTCCATATAGTTTGAACAAGGTAGAACATCATGACATCTGGCATGACTCCTAAGCACGGTACTGATCATCAGCACGACACCCCCAACCCAAATACTGGAACTCGTGTTTCTCGAAATGGCAAATCGATTTCGCTGTCGGCATCGCTGACGGGAGATCAAGAAGTTCCGACTGGCAGCCCATCGGCAAGGGGAACTTCGACGCTGAGCCTCAATGAAGCGGGGAATGCCCTGAGCTACAGCCTCACTGTCGCTGGACTCGATTTCGGTCAGGTGCTTGGCACAGGCGCACAAACTCCCGGAACGGGCGATGATGTCACCCTGATTCATATTCACGATGGCGATCGGGGTGTGAATGGTCCCGTTGCGCTGAATTTGTTTGGAGCGGGAACTCAAAACCAAGATGACGATGATTTTAGAATTGTCGAGAATTCTAATGATTCTGTGACAATTACGGGAATCTGGGAGCAATCGGATAATACCACTCTGCCGCTCAACAACTTTGTCAGCGAAATTCGTGATGCATCAGCGAATGATGACATTGGTTTGTATTGGAATGTCCATACAACCCAGTTTCCGGGCGGTGCCGTTCGAGGACAACTTCAGCGAGGCGCAGAATCAGAATCAGAGTCAGGAGACACGATTACAGGCAGCAGACGCAATGACAACATGGTCGGCACCGCAGGGGATGACGTGATGCGAGGCTTGAATGGAAACGATCGACTGCGCGGTTTAGCTGGCGATGATCGGCTTGACGGTGGTAGAGGCACGAATACGATGATCGGTGGTGCGGGTGCAGATATCTTCGTGATGAGACGAGGACCCGGACTCAACATCGTCAGAGATTTCAAAGCAGACGATCGTATGGATCTACTGGGCGGTTTAGATGCGGATGATCTGACGATCGTTCGGCAAGGTCGCAACACGATGATTAGAGGTGGAGGAGATAACTTAGCGCGTTTGATTGGGGTAAGTCCGAACACCATTACAGATTCAGTCTTTATTTAATTCTAAGGAGCAAAGATTGATAGCCGTTTTCGGTTGAATGATGCGAAGGGGCACGGTATGCCGTGCCCATACTCAGTTTTGTCTAATTGGATTCAAACCTCAACCATTGACAGAGTGCCTTTTGAGGAGAGGCGATCGCTTCAACAGAGGTGTAGTAAAACGCTTCCCACCCGATTTCGGGTAAGCCAGCAAACAGCATGAGATTCAGTGGATATTGTTCACTGTCAGTGCAGCGACGAAAATCATCTCGGAACAGGAAGATGGCTTTGTTGAGCGCGATCGCCACACCCAATTCCACCATTACGCCTTCATCAGGGGGTGTGCCATTGACGATCGCAAAAATTCCGTCACACGCTTTCACATCCTGCAAATTGGCTTGAGCCACCCGATATGCCCATTCAGTCTGAGAAAAATCAATCTGATTGTTTCGCGCAAATGGTTCCCAAACTTCAGCCCCCAAGGATTCCAGTCTTTTGACGATCGGAGGGAGCAACATGTCTCGTTGCTGTTGAGAAAACCCATACGGATTTGCTAAGTAGATCCTCTTTGGCACCGTTTTACCTCAACCTTCTGTGCTGCTTATCCCGACACCCTCTGGATAATATAGCGATAGCCCTATTGGTTAGGACATTTTTGTGGGGTGGCGAAGCCGCCCCACAAAAATGTTCCTGTCCTAACTTAGCTGACTACAGCTATGATTTCTACCCGTCGATTTTGTTGTCGTCACTTGTGTGTACACGGTAGACCTTTTTAAGGGGGATTAGGGGAATCATCCTCTGTCACGTTCACAAAAGAGATAGTATCAATTGCTCTTGGGAGGCAGGTCATTGACCTGCCTTTTTGGGGCTAAATCTGTAATCGTTCACGAATTGCCCCGACTATCTGTAATACTTTTGATTGAAAATGGTATGAATCCTGCTCAAATCCGGAATGGGATCAAGCCAAAATGTTGATTCAGATAACAAACCAGGATATACTACACTTGTAGCATATCGATCGCAAAACGAGAGTGTTGCCTTCAATGATTCGTTCTTCCCACCCTCTACTTAGCCTGACACCCTGCCGACCGATCGCCAAATTCGCGGTACGGATGGCGCTGTCTGAGAGTGGGAAATCAGCATTTGGCAAATTAAATTGCAAAGAACTGTATTTATTCGCCTGGGGTAAATCTGCTGTCGGAACCCAAAACTATAACAATGAAGGTAGATTTCATTTCGATCGACTAATTCTAAGCGGGAGGTGCAAAAATGCTGCACCACTATAGGGCAACCTACCAATCGGCTTCCCACCCTCGCTTCTAAAACCAAGTAGCGGGGGTTCATTTTTAAGGAGTCTTTATCCCATGCCTGCTCAACCAGACAGTCAACCACAGCCTCATCAGATCCCATCCGTCTTGCAAAACTCAGTGGTGGTGTTCTCTAGAAACTATTTGCCTCTAGCCCGGATCAACATCAAACGAGCGATCGCTTTGCTGATCACGGGACAGGCAGAATCTTTAGAGTTCAGCAGCACTAAAACGTGGCAAGTCCGTTCTCCTAGCCTTGTCCTGCATGTTCCAGAACACATTCGTCTGACGATAGGGAATCCAGAACGGTTGTGGAAGGTGCCTCCTGTGAATCGGCGGGAAGTCCTGCGCCGGGACAACCACACCTGCCAATACTGTGGTAGCACTCGAAACTTGACGCTAGATCACGTCATTCCTCGATCGAAGGGAGGGACTCATACCTGGGATAACGTCGTTACCGCTTGCGAGAAATGCAACTCCACGAAGGGCGATCGCGTTCCCCATGAAGCAGGCATGACTCTAAAGACCAAGCCCAAAGCTCCCATTCATCCTGCGGTTGTCTTCGCAGAGCAATTCTGGAAAGCCGAGCAAGACGAAGCGAAGGACGGATGAGGGATGAAGGATGAGGGATGAAACGGGCACAGCATGTTGTGCCCCTTCACATATCACATTCAACTGAAAACTGCTGTATTTGACGCTTATTGCTGACTGGATTGGGCTGCGAAGTTCACTTCTCTGGCACATCTTCCTCGTAGACCATCAAATCTCCTGGCTGACATTTCAACGCTTTGCAGAGCGCACTAAGAGTCGATTCGTCAATTTTGGGAAAGCGTTTTTCATTTTTCAGTCTAGAAATGCTGGTTGGATGCAAACCAGTGAGCCGAGCTAGATCTTTATTACGTATATCGCGCTCAGCCATCACAATTGCCAATCGCCAGCGAATCACCACGCCATTGCCCAACCTAGCTGTTATGTTGCAGGCAAATGCTAGCATCACGAACTATACGTCGCTGATTCGATAGCGTCAGATGCTAATTAATTATTGCGAGGTATTGTAAAAAGAGTGGCTTCAACCTATACTCATTCATGCAAAACCAAAAAGCGATCGCCCCTAGCCTGGAAAACCCCTAGCCTGGAAAACCCCTAGCCTGGGAAACTTTGAGCGATCGCCTGTCAGTTTGTTCATCAATTTGATCACCATGATACATCCAAAATCTGTCCCGGAACTCCTCCGGGCATCCATTCCAAATGCGCCTGAAGGTAAACAGCCGATCCGCATCCTGGTTTGCGGTGTCTCGGCTGGCGTCGATCTGCTCATTCATCAACTGCATGTCGCCCAGTTCGCTGAAGCAGGCGAATGGAGTCCGCCCTTGCCTTCCCCGATCGAGGGTGAAGTGATTCGGATTCTAGTTCGTTATTACATGGAATGAATGGTACAGGACGATCGATCCCTCGCAAGAGAGATCGATCGTCCTGGAGACGATAAAAAGCTTTCTATCCCAATGATTATCTTCCCTGCCACGTCCATGTTTTCAAAGCTGGAGCAGAAGTTATCATTCAGTTAGGGAGCAAGACGGAGCCACCTTTCATCGACCAAATTTATGCCACCTGCAAATTTTCTGTTGATGGATGGTGTGGTGTAGGGGCAATCCCGGTGTGGTTGCCCGGTGTAGGGGCAATCCCGGTGTGGTTGCCCTGGATTAGAGGGCAGACCCATGGGTCTGCCCCGACCGATTGTAAAATCAACAAAAAATTTACAGGTGGAATTTATGGGGACATCAGCAATCAAGATGTTGCTAAACCTCTCCGAATCGTTCACATGAACTAGAAGTTTAATGGAGTCCCCTGCGTGTCAAATAAAACGTTGAATCTGGACGATCGCCTCTACAATTACCTCCTCTCTGTCTCCCTGAGAGAACCCGACATCCTGCAAACGCTGCGACAGGAAACGGTCAATCATCCCATGAGCCAAATGCAAATTGCACCAGAACAAGGGCAGTTTATGGCGTTGTTAGTGCAACTGATGGGAGCTAAAAAAACATTAGAAGTGGGTGTGTTTACCGGATACAGTTCGCTGTGTGTGGCATTAGCATTACCAGCCGATGGCAAGGTGGTTGCATGTGATGTGAATGAGGAGTATACGGCGATCGCCCGTCGCTATTGGGAACTCGCAGGCGTGGCTCATAAAATTGATTTGCGAATTGCACCTGCGATCGAAACGCTGGATCATCTCTTGTTAGAAGGACAGGCAAATACATTTGATTTTGCGTTCATCGACGCTGACAAAAGCAATTACGACAATTATTATGAACAATCGCTTCAACTAGTGCGATCGGGTGGAGTGATTGTGATTGATAACGTTCTTTGGTCAGGACGAGTTGCCGATCCAAGCGATCACGATAATCGTACTCAAGTCATTCATAATTTAAATCAGAAATTACATCATGATGAGCGCATCACATTGAGTATGCTGCGATCGCAGATGGGTTAACTCTAGCGTTGAAGCGATGAGCAGGTTTCAGTTGAATGCGATTTGTGATGTTATCTAGTAGAGTGTCAACCTTGAGTGGATGAGTGGATGAGTGGATGAGTGGATGAGTGGAGGGTGGATGAGTGGATGAGTGGAGGGGTGGATGAGTGGATGAGTGGAGGGGTGGATGAGTGGACATCCAACACCGCTTGCCTTTACTTCCCCATCGACCCATCGACCCATCGACCCCTCCACCCCTCAACCCATCTACCCCTCACTTCTACCCTGTGGGACGGCTTCGCCAGCAAAAGGGAGACTTTGATAGCTCGGTTCCCTTTTTAAGGGGGCTAGAGGGGATCGAATCTTTGTCAAACAGGTTCTTAGCGTAAGGACGCTCTGCATTGCAGAGGGTATGGAGGCGATGCTGGCGAAAATTTGCTGCTTGATGTAGCTATTAAATTATCGCGTTAAACTTTAAAATCCCTGATCACCTGCCAACCCAATTTTGTGTCGGGGGATAGAGCCTACCAACCCTAACAGT
Source organism: Cyanobacteria bacterium RU_5_0 (assembly GCA_012033255.1). Lineage (GTDB taxonomy): Bacteria > Cyanobacteriota > Cyanobacteriia > Elainellales > Elainellaceae > JAAUSF01. The sequence goes on along the minus strand of JAAUSF010000010.1, from coordinate 18,652 downwards.
CTTAGAGGGAAATTTTAGAATAGTAAAAATTAATAACGATACACTTAATCCCTAACTGTGCCAACTTCACCTTGTTCTGCTGCAATCCTATGGCTTTCTCCTCGATTACCCGCTCACTAGGGCGATCGCCCCTCACCACCGAACTGCTGACCAAACTTAATCAGCAACACTCTCTGATGCTCAGTGGCATCCCTCGACTCCCTAAAGGACTGGTCGCCTCTGCCCTCGCCCAAAGCCAGCAGCGTAATCTGCTCGTCGTTACTGCAACCCTGGAGGAAGCCGGACGCTGGGCAACCCAACTGGATGCAATGGGTTGGCAGACGATGCACTTCTACCCCACCTCAGAAGCATCGCCCTATGAACCGTTTGATCCAGAGTCGGAGATGACCTGGGGACAGTTGCAGGTGTTGGCAGATCTGGTCAAGGATGAAAGCGGAAGGATGAAGGATGAAACTGGAAAAATGCCTTTGCCCTTTGCGATCGTCACTACAGAACGTGCGCTCCAGCCTCATCTGCCTCCGGTTGAAGCCTTCCGTCCCTATTGCATTACGCTGAATCGAGGAATGGAGCTTGATCTAGAAGCCTTCAGTCAGCAGTTGGCTCAGCTAGGGTATGATCGCGTTTCTCTCGTCGAAACCGAGGGACAGTGGAGCCGTCGCGGAGACATCATCGACGTGTTTCCGGTCGCCTCAGAACTGCCCGTGCGATTAGAGCTATTTGGAGACGAACTCGATCAGATCCGCGAATTTGACCCCTCCACGCAACGTTCTCTCGACAGCATCACTCGGCTGGTGCTGACAACCACGGATTTTAGACCGATCATTGCGGAAAGGTTGAGGGGATGGGGAGAGAGGGAGAGGGGGGAGCCAGGAGACAAGGGAGATCCTTCTTCCTTCCTCTCGCCAGAAGAATTAGAGCAATTGCAGTCTGGTAAGCCATTGGAGGGAATGCGGCGATTTTTGGGTGTGGCATTCGCTCAGCCTGCTTCACTCTTAGATTATTTGCCAAAAAATACGTTGGTGGCGATCGACGAACCTGAACAGTGTCGGGCACACAGCGATCGGTGGTTTGAATCTGCGGAAGAACAGTGGGCATTGCTCGGTGGTCATTCATTATCGGGAGACAGCGAGGATGAAGCAGAAAGAACAAAGAACAAAGAACTCCCAAAGATTCATCGTTCCTTCAATGACTCGATCGCGGTTATAGAACAATTCGATCGCCTCTACCTTTCCGAATTGGCGGAGGAGAAGAATGGGCTGAATTTGTCAAGTCGCCCAGTTCCGGCAATCCCACATCAGTTTGCAAAGTTGGCGGAGACGTTGCGACAGGAGCGAGAGCGGAATTTTGCAATTTGGCTAGTGTCGGCTCAACCCTCGCGATCGGTGGCTCTACTGCAAGAACATGATTGTCCGGCGCAGTTTGTGCCCAATCCACGCGATTATTTGGCGATCGACAAGCTTCAGTCGCAGCGTGTTCCAGTGGCAGTAAAGTATTCGGGGCTGGCGGAGTTAGAAGGGTTTATTCTGCCGACCTTCCGACTCGTTTTAGTCACCGATCGAGAGTTTTTCGGACAGCATACGTTAGCCACTCCAACCTATGTCCGCAAGCGTCGCCAGGCGGTATCTAAACAGGTTGATCCGAACAAGCTACAATTGGGCGATTATGTGGTGCACCGGCATCACGGGATCGGTCGCTTTCTGAAGCTAGAGAGCCTGACGATCAACAATGAAACCCGCGAGTATTTGGTATTGCAATATGCTGATGGGTTGTTGCGGGTGGCGGCAGATCAAGTGGGGGCGTTGTCGCGATTCCGGGGAGTGGGGGACAAAGTTCCTGAACTCAACAAAATGTCGAGTAAGGCGTGGGAGAAGACGAAGAGCAAGGTTCGCAAAGCCGTTAAGAAAGTGGCGATCGACCTGCTCCAGCTTTATGCTCAACGCGCCCAACAAGAAGGGTTTACTTATCCGATCGACATGCCGTGGCAACAAGAACTGGAGGATTCCTTCCCTTACCAAGCCACCCCGGATCAACTTAAAGCGATTCAAGATGTCAAACGAGACATGGAAAATCCGCGTCCAATGGATCGCTTGGTTTGTGGCGATGTTGGCTTCGGGAAAACCGAAGTTGCTATCCGTGCCATCTTCAAAGCTGTCACGGCCGGAAAACAGGTGGCTCTCCTCGCGCCCACCACGATTCTGACGCAGCAACACTATCACACGCTCAAGGAACGCTTTGCCCCCTACCCGATTCAAGTTGGGTTGTTAAACCGTTTTCGCACGGCTGAAGAACGCAAGGAGATTCAGCAACGATTGGCAACGGGCGAACTTGATGTCGTCGTCGGAACGCATCAACTCCTCGGGAAAGGGGTTCAGTTCAAGGATTTGGGATTACTGGTTGTGGATGAAGAACAGCGATTTGGCGTGAACCAAAAAGAGAAAATCAAATCTCTCAAAACGCAAGTCGATGTATTAACGTTGAGTGCAACTCCGATTCCACGAACGCTTTACATGGCACTCTCCGGAGTGCGAGAGATGAGCTTGATTATGACCCCACCGCCGTCTCGTCGTCCGATTAAAACGCACTTAGCGCCCTATGATCCGGAGGTTGTGCGAACGGCGATTCGACAAGAACTCGATCGCGGTGGACAGATTTTTTATGTCGTGCCGCGTGTGGAAGGCATTGAAGAAATTGCCGGTCGGATTCGAGAAATGGTGCCCAGTGCCCGAATTGCGATCGCCCACGGTCAAATGCAGGAAGGTGAACTGGAAGCCACCATGCTAACGTTTAGCAATGGCGAAGCGGAAATTCTCGTCTGTACGACCATTATTGAATCTGGGTTAGATATTCCGCGAGTCAACACGATTCTGATCGAAGATGCTCAACGCTTCGGATTGTCACAGCTTTACCAGTTGCGCGGTCGTGTGGGTCGAGCCGGAATTCAAGCACATGCATGGTTGTTTTATCCGAAACAAAGCCAACTGACGGATACGGCTCGACAACGACTCAGAGCGATTCAAGAATTCACCCAACTCGGATCGGGTTATCAATTAGCAGTACGTGATATGGAAATCCGAGGCGTGGGAAATCTCTTGGGTGCGGAACAATCCGGACAAATGGATGCGATCGGCTTTGATCTCTACATGGAAATGTTAGAAGAAGCACTTAAGGAAATCCGTGGACAAGAAATTCCCCAAGTCGATGATACGCAAATTGATCTGAATGTGACTGCCTTTATCCCAGCAGATTACATTCCCGATCTCGATCAAAAGATGAGTGCATATCGTGCGGTGGCATCGGCTCAATCCTCACAAGAACTGGCGCAAATTGCCGCCGATTGGAGCGATCGCTATGGTGCAATTCCTTCTGCGGCTCAGCGATTGGTACGAGTGATGGAACTGAAGCAAGCTGCTAAATCACTCGGCTTCAGCCGCATCAAACCGGAAGGCAAACAGCACATTGTTTTAGAAACGCCAATGGAAGAACCCGCCTGGAATCTGCTGAAAGAAAATCTGCCCGAATACTTGAAAACCCGTTTTGTTTATACGCCCAACAAAGTCACGGTGCGAGGGTTGGGCATCTTAAAAGCCGATCAACAATTGGAAAACTTGATTGACTATTTGAGCCGGATGAAAGGCGGATTACCAGAAGCGGCGATCGTCTAACATTCAGCCCAGAATCCCCAAACCTGGGTGGTATTCGCCTATCCCAATCCTGGCATAAAGCTCAGATTAAATCACCTGGATAAATTAATCAAGTTTCTTCATTCGCGGCGATCGCTTACCCATTTCCTGCTAAGGCTTAACCGCTTCTGATGAAGCAGAAAACATTTCACCTGTAAATTTTCTGTTGATGGTTGCCGTGGCGTCGGGGCAATCCCGGCGTGGTTACCGAACAGCAATTGCAGCCGATTCTCGATTAGAACCAAGAAATCCAGGTGGCTGGCGTGGAGCCATCGGTTCCATAGTTACTGAAGCCCACCGTGACACCGCTCCCCAGTCCATCGCTCCAACAACAGTACCCTCCTTCGATCCGAACCAGCCGGAAAATATCGTGGAGCAACGATCGACGTAAGCAGGTTTCCCCCGAATGCATTTGGACTTTACGATATGCACTACGAGGTGCGTCGATCGATGGCAGTACTTGGGTAGACGGAAATGATAATCGATCGCGGCTGCTGCGCGGCGGTTCGTGGCTCCGCAATCCCGATCGCTGCCGTTCTGCCGATCGTAGCCGCAACGCCCCAGAGTTTCAGGTCATCAGCATTGGTTTTCGGGTAGTTTGTGTTTAGCCCAGGATTCTTTTTTATCCTTTTACCCTTTTAACTTTGCTCTTTTTCTTCTTTTCCTCTCTTTCGCACGAAGCGCGATCAAATTTTCTAGGGCAATATTCATATCCATTTTTCAACCGTACGGGCACACCTACGTGTGTGCCCCCTACGTGTGTGCCCCCTACGTGTGTGCCCCCTACGTGTGTGCCCCCAAAATGCATGGGCAGGGCAGACACGTAGGTCTGCCCCTACCCGATCGACAACCCCCCGTGTGTACCCGATCGACAACCCCCCGTGTGTACCCCAAAAATGCATGGGTAGGGGCAGACCTATGTGTCTGCCCCTATAGGGTGGGAACAATTAGGGAACACGTCCTCTTTTTTGGAGAATTGAGGTGCCCTACCAACCAGATAAACATCATCGCCGTTCCATTCGCCTACAGGGATACGACTATTCAACACCTGGAGCCTATTTTGTCACCATCTGCACCCAACACCGTGAATGCTTGTTCGGAAACATCTCTGGGGGTATTATGAACCCCAATCCAGCAGGTCAAATGATTCAACATTGGTGGTTGGAATTAAATCAAAAATTCCCATCTATCAAAACCGACGAATTTATTGTGATGCCCAATCATTTCCACGGCATCATCGTCATTACAGGAACACCTCCACACACCTACCCCCCATCAACCCATCCAACATCCGTAGAGGTAGACCTATGTGTCTACCCCGAAGGTGTCTACCCCGAAGGTGTCCACCCCGAAGATACAGACACAGGTGCACCCCTGCCTGAAATCGTGCAGTGGTTCAAAACAATGACCACCAACGACTACATCCAAGGAGTAAAACACAAAGGTTGGCAGTCCTTCAACAAAAAGCTATGGCAGCGTAATTATTACGAACGCATTATTCGTAATGGAGGATCGCTTCAAAGAGTTCGTGACTACATCATTAAAAACCCCCATCTATGGAAGCAAGATCAACTACATCCTGAGAATCCGTCAAAATGAATCGTAGGGGTAGACTTATGTGTCTACCCGATCGGATATACACATCGGTCTACCCCACCCGATCGGATATACACATCGGTCTGCCCCTATGTATCGTCCAAAAATCAAACTGAGTCGGGCACCTTAGTAGACGACGATCGCCCTGTTGCCTGACCCACTTACCCTTCATCCAACCGATCGCTTCGTTACTTCAACCCATTCCTAATCGGGCGAATAATCTGGATTCAGCGCTTCTTCTGGCGTAAAGGGGGACTCCACTAGAGAAAGCTCGATCCGGAAACCCTTTAACTCTGTCGAAGCTTCTTAAAGACGATCGGTGCGATCGATAGCAACGCAAGCCCACACAGCGCGATCGACAGTTGCAAGATTCCTTCACCATGCACTATTTTTCGACCTGATGCGCCTAATCCAGTGTAAGCGGCTGTCCCCGGAATGATGCCCAAGAAGGTGCCGATCGCGTAAGGTTTTAAGCCAATTGGGGTTAGTCCAAATAAAAAATTTATTAGATTAAAAGGGGAGATTGGGGCAAAGCGAACCGCTAAAACGCAACTGAGCGAATGGCTGCAAACCGCCCGATTTAGCCGCTTTAAAGTATTGTGGTGTCCGAGCCAGCCTTCTATCCGATCACGTAGGAGATATCGAGCTACATAGAATGCCGCGATCGCTCCCAAGGTTGCGCCTACTGTTGACCAGATCGTGCCCCACATTAACCCAAAAATCGCTCCCCCTGCAATCACCAAAACCGTGCCAGGAATCCCCAACACGGTTGCTAAAACTTGAGCAATAACAAAGATACAAGCCCCTCGCGCCTTCTCCATGTGAATGTGCTTAATGAAGGCCTCTGGATCGAAGAGAAGATCGATCGGAACCCAGTGACAAAGCAGTACAATACCAAGGGTTGCCAAACCCAAGCGGAATGCTCTAGTGCGACTTAGCCCGATCAGTCGAGACATGGAGAATGAAGGATGAAAGGGAATAAGGAACGGGTGAGTGTCTGTGGTTATAGAGGCGATCGTCTGACAATGAGTTTCATCCGACGAGGCATCCGCTCCCTATTAAAGCGTTATTAAATGAGATTTACCTGAGAAAAAGATAAATTCACATTGCTCTTGTGGGATGGGCATCTTGCCCGTCCACTGATGCAAACTAAGTGTGGATCAGCTTATCATCTAATGGATCATTTTAACTGACTCGCGGGAAGTCCCGTGCTTATACCGTTTCGGTGCCTCGTCGGGATGCTCATCAGGGCAAGATTGAAACCGTCCTTGACCAATGCGCGCAGCGCGTTCGGAAAAGGAAGAGTTGAGAGATACACTAATACTTTCGCTCTTGCGGTTCAAATCTGGTCATTGTGACAGGCATATAGCGGATCTCGACACCCGCCGGAGAATAATATGCCAACGTGTGTTTGAGAAAGTTGGGGTCGTCGCGATCGACATAGTCCTCCCGTGAATGGGCACCTCGGCTTTCTCGACGATTGAGGGCGCTAGCGAGAATCACTTCTCCAACGAGCAATAAACTTTGTAACTCTAAAGCTTCCGTGAGTTCAGTGTTCCAGAGGATGCCTTTGTCATCCAGGTAAATCGATTCGGCTTGTTGACGAATGGCTTTTAGTTTCTCTAAGCCTTCCTGCATTAGCGATTCAGATCGGAAAACGCCGCAATATTCCGTCATGCAGTCTTGGAAGGCTTGGCGGATTTGATCAATGCGATATTGTCCCGGTTTATCAAGAAGCGCCTGAACTTTTTGCTGTGCTTCGGTGATGTAACGCGGCTCGTCTACATGGGGGAATTTGCGATCCTGGACATATTGGGCGATCGTCGCTCCGGTTCTTCGTCCATACACGACGCATTCCAACAGCGAGTTACTGCCCAATCGATTTGCCCCATGCACGGAGACACAAGCGGTTTCTCCGGCTGCAAAAAAGCCTTCTACTAAGCCATCTGGACTGCTGCGAACTTGTCCATTGATGTTGGTGGGAATACCGCCCATTGAGTAGTGAACCGTAGGACGGACGGGAATCGGCTGATGAACCGCATCAATTCCGACGAGCCGATGCGCTTCCTCCCAACAGAAAGGAATCCGGCTCATGATCTGTTCCTGACCGAGGTGACGTACATCCAGATGAACGAAGGCACCTCCAGCACTACCATCGGGATGAATGCCTCGTCCAGCGCGGATTTCTTTAACGATCGCCCTCGACGTGATATCTCGTGGAGCCAGTTCCATGCGGCTAGGGGCATAGGTTGCCATGAAGCGATCGCCCTCACTATTCATCAAATAGGCACCTTCGCCTCGGACGGCTTCTGAAATCAGCACACCCACGGGATAGAGTCCGGTTGGGTGAAACTGGACAAACTCCATATCTTCCAGTGGCAGTCCGGCGGCAGCCGTCATTGCCAATCCATCGCCTGTAGAGGCATAGTCATTTGATGTGGTGTTATAGACTCGCCCATAGCCGCCTGTGGCGAACATCACGGCTTTTGCTCGGACGACTTCAATCTGGGCATCGCGGATGCGGAACATCACGAGTCCCTTTGCCTGTCCCTCTTCCAGAATCAAGCGCATGACATACCACTCGTCATAAATCTGGACGCCGTAGCGACGCAGGTTACTAACGAGTTCATGCAGGATCGCGTGTCCGGTTTTATCTGCCGCGTAGCAGGTGCGCTTGTGGGAGTGTCCGCCAAACGCCCGTTGAGCAATTCGACCATCCGGCAAACGGGAAAACAATACGCCCATGTGTTCCAGGTCAATCACCACATCGGGGGCTTCGCGAGTCAGGATTTCAACCGCATCTTGATCCGCAAGATAATCAGACCCTTTGACCGTATCGAAGGCATGTGCCTCCCAAGTGTCGGCTTCATCTACGTTTTTAAGAGTTGCTGCCATGCCGCCCTGTGCTGCAACAGAGTGCGATCGAATCGGGTGAGTTTTGGCAATGACCGCGACACTCAAGCGAGGGTCAGTTTTGGCAATTTCGACAGCCGCTCTGGTTCCGGCTAATCCACCACCCACAATAATCACATCATGCTCAATCATGCTGAATTTGCGATCGTCTAGTGTTCTCCTGACTCTATCCTGACGCAAATGCAAAGCGACTACCGTAAAGCATGAAACTTCTTTAGAAATCAGACGTGAGGATTGGGGCTGATTCAACGATCGCCGCTAAACGCTTCAAAATCTTCAATACCTGGTACAGTTCATTTTCTTGTTTGCGTAACACAAACATATCAGACAGCGCATATTGAGATGTCTTACCTTTGATGAGTTTCGCAAACATCAAACTCCCGCCATTCGTAATCATGCCGAAAATCGGTTCATTTGATTTTGGGCTACCGAGCATATAAGCGAGAAGTTGAGCAATCCCTTCTTCGATCGCAATTCCAGCCCGTTTAGACTCAATCACGATTAGCCAAAACTGTTCCTTTAATACCAAAATATCCATTCTTCCTTCAACGATCGTGTTATCTTCATCCTCAAGAGAAATCGTTAAAGATTTTTCAGGCTTAGCTTGAAAGGGAGCAAGGTATAACCCTGCAATAAATAGCAATGGATGCAGTATTGCCATCCTAACCGCATTTTCCAAAAGCGGGGGCTTCTTAAGTAAATTTAGATATCCTGTTTTGAGTCGATCTAAGGCTTGTTTTTCCCAGTCATCAATTTCCGGTAGATCCCTTTGCCATTCCCCAAAAAATTGCTGATCATGAACTTCTTGAATGCCAGTTTTTGACTCCAAATCATCAATCTGAATCGCGGAGGCTTGAATTGTTTGTGTCATAGATTTATTTAGTTTAATCACAGTAATCTGATCGATCGCTCTCAATCATTCAGAATCATTTTTAGCCATTTGGGATAGCTCAACGAATATCTTGCTTTTAATGGGAAAAAATCAAACCGCTTCAAAACGCGATCTGTGACCCGTTCAAGACTTTTTTCCACCGTATCATCTTGCCCAAAGGCTTCAAACCCTAAGCTAAACCAATCTTGATCTTGAATGAACAATTCTGCGATTTCTAGACTACAACCTTGCTTGACTTGAGTACCAGACTCGATCGCCCTCACATCGCCATTTGTTGCCACTTCATACACTTGCTGCTGGCGTGTTTTTTTCACCGCAATCCAAGCTGTTTCAGGAGTAAGAATATCTGGTAATTCTTGATTCTTAGAATTCGTTTCAAAACTCCACTTTACCCACTTTTCAACTCGTCCTTTGCTCCGTTTTGAAAGCTTCTGGACACCTCGATGGCTCATGCGTTTCTTTATCTCAATTTTCCCCTGTCGTAGCTTGATGCCTACATCGGCACAGTTCGGCAAAGCAACGTACCAATCTTCGCGGCTTTCTGGGTCAGAGGGGGCGATCGATTCACGCAGAAACCATTCACGAATCGAATCTGGAATCGCTCCTCGTAGAAACCAGCGCACTTCCATTGTTGGATACGTGGGATACATCGTTTACTCACCTGTTTTTACAACATCAAACCGAGAACAACGCGGATTCTCCAGTGTGAAGATAAATGCGGTAGCGAGACTAAATGTTTGAAGAAACATAGCTCAACTGAAAACCTTTGAATTAATTTGTTCAATCAGATTTTCAGATACTATCCACAAAATCCGTAAGTGTTCGATCGTTTTTAGGGATCTTTAGCTGTGGAATAGGACTGTTAGCAAAGGAAGGAATGCGAACAGTAATCCAATCCATACTAGCCGTCTTGTCTCACAAGATTGTGCTGAGTGGGTCAATAATGCTTCGATGCGTTCTTCTAAGCGATTGAGAGAAACGGTTTCACCAAATGCTGCACAATAATGCTGTGCGTCTGTCAGGGGAGATTTAATCACTTGTAGCAGTGTTTCGGCTAAGACCAGCGAATCAACTCGCTCGGCTGCCCAGCGATCGGCTCGAAGTTCGCGCAGTAAGAGGAGTTCTTGCCAGCAGGGTTCTGTATTGGGAAGCCATGCCGTGAGGTGGCGAATCCAGCCTAGCCAAAAGAACCAGAAAGTATCATGGTGATGGGCATGAGCTTGCTCGTGAGTCAGGACGGCGTCAAGCTGTTCTTGACTGAGTGTAGCCACAAGCCCTTGACTAATCACGAGTTCTGGTGTCCAGAAGCCAATTTGAGCCGCAAACAAGCAAGAAGTCTCCAGAATACGCCCGTTTGCGCCGTTGATCTGAATTTGAGGATAGGTACGAATTTGCTTGAGCGATCGCCATCCCTGCCCTGCCAACCCAATCAGCATCAAGACAGCAGAACTTAAGAACGTCAACGCCAACAGATAGCCAATCCAGCCAACGGGCAACCCTAGCATTTGCCCCTGAGTTCCCATGCATAACACCGCTACAGCCGTCATGAATAACAGCAAAGGCGCGAACAGGAATGTCAGGAGGGTGTGTTGCCAGCGATCTGTCCAGGTAGGGGATGGGGTGGATCTGCAAAGACGAGTGAGGCAGGCGATCGCAATGGCAATCACCATTAAGCTGAGATGCATTACTTTTCCTCCCTGGCTTGACGAGCGGCTTTGAGGCGTTGAGCAATGGCGTCTAGCTGATCGACACTGGCGCGATCGAGATCATCTGCAAATGCTGCCACAAGATCTGGATTCCCGACTGCCAAAAACTGGCGCAGATGATTGTGGGCATGTAACATTTTCGCTTCATCACGAGAGACTAACGGACGCCACTGGAAGGCGCGATCGTGCTTATCACAAGCCAGCCAACCCTTCTCAGCGAGACGGCGCAAGACAGTAGTGACGGAGGCATAGGCGAGTTCGCGATCGGGGTCAGCCAGGATGCGATCGTGAATATCCTTGACCGTTGCCGAACCCAGTTCCCAGAGAATATCCAGGATCTCGGCTTCTAGATGACCGAGGGAAAGGTGTTTTGGAGAATGATGGGGCAGAGGAGCCATGCACGATAAATCTGAGACTATATCGGTAGTTTACATTGACTCACCCTAAACTGGTCTAAGCTGAATCTCTACAGAAAACACTCGTTAACGCCATGTTCAACGTTACGGCTATAAGCTTTGATTTCTGGTGGAGCAAGCAAGATGCCTACTCCAACCTGGACGGGCGAGATGCCCATCCCACAAGAGATGGAAAGAAGTTGCATATCGCATTAGTTAACAACTCGCAATGTTTTACATCCCGTCTTTTGACGCTCTCCATCTGCATCTTTCATGATGTCCACATGGATAGGGCTGTTTGGATTCCATTCTTTAATCACAGGGCGACAGCCCCAGCCCTTCCTTCTCTCTTGTATAGCTAAGTGCTGAGTTTTGAGGACTGAGTGCTGAGTCAGGATTGATTGACCGTTTGCCTTTCAGCCTTGGGCAATGTCCTAACCAGGCTGGCTACGGCTATGATATGCAAAAGCCAACTTGTTCGATCGCTACAACTCATCCGAATTAATGCCTCGCTGCCGCAATTTTTCCAGCTTAGTAGCTGATTGTCTTGGAGGGAGTTGAGTTAGAGTAAGCCGAGGCTCAGATCCAGGCGTTATCGCTGGCTCAACTGGAGGAATTGGGGGAAGCCCTCTTGGATTTTTCCAGTGTCGCAGAGTTGACCGCATGGTTACAGTCACTCCAGCCCTAAACTCGTTGCACGACAATATCCGAACTGAAGCTGAGGTATGCGATCGGGTTCGCTCCATCTGATCCGGCGATCGACACCCAAGCGATGATTGAGAACTTCCTGGGATTACAAGCGTAGAAAAGCACGACGCTGCACTTTGCTTCGTGCTGAGGTTATATATCAGGGATTGCCTTAACCTATTGCTCATCCTGTAAAGCTGTAGCGCTTTTCTCCAGCCTTTCATTAGCGTCTTTGACCAATTGCATGTGACAAACACTGGAAAGGAGATTAGCAACAGCAGCAATTGCACCTTCAGTCGTTTTGCCAGATAAGAGCATATCTGCTCCTCTGAAGCTGATGATGGCACCAATTGTGATAATTACAAGAGATAAGTTGAAGCTACAACGGGCTTGACGCAGATATTCCAGAGCAATCCGAAGGCGTAACTCTTCAACAGAATTTCCTGTTGTTGTGGAAAATTGACCTTGCGATCGACCTTGCTATATAGAAGGTTTCAGCACCGATCGAAGGGTGATAGCAAGTTTCTGGAATGGATTCATGGCTGGACACCTCTGGTTGAAAGAACCGAACTACATGCAGTTTCAGCGATTGAAGAGGTTTCCTCCAGGGAAAGAGCGGTCTTTTGAGGAGAAGTTAAGTTTTTGCTATGGGTATGTGGAAACCAGCACCAATCGATGGTTGTGGATCGAGGTGTTCAATCTCTGAGTCTGGAAGTTCGCTTAAAATGCAGGAAAAGTCCTTGTCATTTCCCTAAAGTTCCTGATTGACTGAGACACCTTGAAACCTCCCCCGCTACTGCCATGAGTTCAAAGCAACGCGACCGTGGTCGTATTCTTACTCCAGATGGACTGAGCCGCCTTCAGCAGGCAATTCGTGCTTGGGAACTGAAACACGAAGTTCGGTGTACGCAGGAGCGGATTAAGGAACTGACTAGTGCGGTCAAGGAAGGCGGACTTGATCCGGGGACAACTCGTAAAATCCTCAAGGCAAAGGAGGGAGTCGATCCAGAATCAATTCGTTGTTTGTTCACCACGTTTGGGTTGCAACTGCATGAGGTAGACTTGGCTCCATCTTCTCGGCTCCAGGTACAGGCTGATCCCAATTTCGTTGGACGGGAAGGGGCGATCGCCGACCTCAATACGTTGGTCAATCGGGGAGCAAAAGTAATTGTTATCCAGGCAAGAGGCGGTGTTGGTAAAACCACATTGGCGCGAAAGTATTTGCAGCAGGAGTTTGGCTCGTTTTTGGAGTTTCCGATCGCCAAGGAAACCAAAGACATTGCTTCGATCGAAAGCCTGATTGAAGAAAAGCTGCGGCAACTGGGTGAAGAACCGGGGCGGGAGTTTTTTGTATCGCTCGATCGGCTCAAGCGCAAACTTCAGGATGAGCGGATTGGGATTCTGATCGATAACCTGGAACCTGCTCTGGACTTTGCTGGGAAATTCATTGAGCCGCATCGCCGCTATGTGGAATTGCTGCGCGTGTTGACTGATCCGGCGGTACAATCTACCACTCTGATTACCAGTCGTGAACGCCTGAATGAATACAGCATTTCAGTGCAACATTATTTGCTTAAAGATCTGTCACTAGAAGCGTGGAAACAGTATTTTCAAAATCGCTTTCAGCTTTTCGCTTCTAATGACAAAGGCATAGAGAGCGAGAACGAATTGATATTGCCTGCTCTTCACAGAGCCTATGGCGGCAATGCTAAAGCAATGGATATTCTCTGTGGTGCGATTCTCATCGACTATGCAGGCAGTATTGAGGCGTACTGGCAAGCCAATCAAGATGATCTGTTGATTGAACGCGCTCTGGAAGATTTAGTGGTTGGACAGTTCGATCGCCTGCAACAGATCGACTCAGATGCCTACAACCTGCTGTGCCGCATGGGTTGCTACCGCTATCAAGATGTTCCGACAGTGCCGATCGAAGGGCTACTCTGCCTTCTTTGGGATGTGCCTGAAAACAGATTTAGGCGCGTGATTAAAGCGTTGCAGGAGCGATCGTTTGTGGAGTGCGAAGATAGATTGTATTGGTTACATCCGGTGATCCGGAGTGAGGCGATTTCACGCTTGAGAGAAGGCGAAGATTGGAAGCTAACAAATTGTAAAGCAGCAGAATTCTGGACATATAAGTATGACCATAGAAAAGATCAAGACCCTTGGTGGGCTAGTAAACCAGATATTGAACTTTTAAGGGAAAATGTATCTCAATGGCAATCGGAGTCCAAAGCCGCCAGTAAATACCATTTATTTAATGAAGCTTACTACCATTATTTAACTATCGAAGATTTTGCTAATGCAACCGCTTTATCAATAACACGATTGGGGAGAATCCCTATTTTTGATAATAATATTCTTAATATCGATAAAAGAGGTCAGCACCGAAGCAGGTGGAGCGGGTGAGGCGATCGATGGGAAATATAGAATAGCTATGACTAGGGGATTTGAAAGTTAAATATGATTTGTTGAGAGTGAGTTCAAATGAATGAAACGATTAATATCCAATTAGTTGAATCTCTAGTTCAAACGATTCGTTCTCTTCCAGCGGCAGAGCAGTCTTTGTTACTAGAAAAGCTCTTAGGCGAACTTCCCTATCCTTCAACTCGTGAGTTGGCTTATCTTGCTGAGCAGGGCGGTTCATTTGATTTTTGGCATGACGAACCTGATTTGTATACCCTTGAAGATGAGGAAGCGATCGAGTGGCAGTAAGTAAGGGTGATGTTGTTACCGATGAATCGATGCGCCCTGTCGCTGTTCTGATCAATTATCAAGATTGGCAGGCGATCGAAAAAATTTTAGAAACCTACCAACAGCAAATTAGAGATAAAGTGCGAGGAGAAGAAAAATTCGATGCGAGTGATTAGTCGAAGAACACTCAGGGAATTTTGGGAGAAACACTCTAAAGCTCAATCTGGACTTTTACTCTGGTATGAGCGGATCTCTAAAGCTAAGTTTCAAACTTTCAACGAATTGCGCCAAATTTTCCCTTCAGCTGATTTGGTCAGCAACTTCACGGTTTTTAACATCAGCGGCAACAACTATCGCCTGATTACCTTTATTGACTATGAATATCAAATGGTTTTTATTCGTGCGGTACTAACTCATGCAGAATATGACAAGGAGGATTGGAAAAATGACGATTGGTTTAAAAACTCCCAGTAGCTACTACATGGAATTGATTAATTCCTTTCCTCCTCGTCCCATTACCAATGAAGCAGAGTTACTGGCAACTCAAGCTCAAATTCATTCTATTTTGGACAAAGGAAATTTAACCCAGGACGATCGCGATTATCTGAAGGTGCTAGGGATACTCGTTTATGATTACGAAGATAAGTATGAACCGATGCCCTCACTGGGTGTAGGGGAGCTGCTGAAAGCTTTGATGGAAGAATCCGAGCTGGAGTTGAACGATCTACTTCCGATTTTTGAAACCGAAGCGATCGTTCTAGCGGTTTTGAACAACGAGCGCAAACTCACCGATCGTCAAATTAACGAGTTAGCGGCTCGGTTTCACATTCCACCCAATTTGTTTCGCTAATGAAAACCGACAGAAACCGATCGCTCCTTGCCCCATTGATTACTCATACCATTTTGGATTTTAGATTTTAGATTTTGGATTGTGAAAGCTCCACCGGGAGATGCTTTCAGTCATCGATCTGCCTAATCTACAATTTCAAAATTGGTATTACCTGCTTGTCAGCCTGAGGTGGAAGCTCATCGCCCTCTGGAACTACCACTGGAACTACCAATAGCGTGATTCCTCGCATACCCACTACTTGAACGAACTCCCCCACTTCTATCCTTGGACAATTGGGATCAGCCAATGCCGCTTTCCAATACGTTCCCTGAAACTTGATGCGTCCTGGTTGGTGAGGGGCGATCGATTTGTCTACCACTCCTTGACCAAGCTTGTTTGTTATTAGCAATGTCGTTGTCATCGCTTCACCTCTGATTTCTCTCTATCGGATTAACCTCAGTTTCAGATTTCTGGAGCCGACAAACCAGGGAAAATCCAGGGGTTAAGCGTGAACTTAGGAGCCGATCGAAATTGAATCAGGCAACTCTGTAGCGATCGTCCCTTCAGACCATGTGGAATTTAATCGTCTGCTTGTGAGAGTTCGCTTAAGATCAGGAAAACTCACTTATCTTCCTGAAAATCCGACTTAACTCCTGCCCCCAATCTTGATGGTCGATCGCCCATGACGCAGCCTTCTCGACGCAGACGTGGCGTTATTCTCACATCCCAAGGCAAACAAAAGCTTCTGGAAGTCATCCGGGAGTTTGAACGTGAGCATAACTTTGGTGAAAAATACACGATCGAAGAGTTAAGCGGACAAACTGGACTAGACCCCGGAACTGTTGCCAAAGTCTTAGATGCTGAAGAAGGAGTCGATCGGCGCACCCTCGATCGCTTCTTCCGCACATTTAACTTGGAATTGGCTGAAGCAGATTACCGTAAACCTCTACTAGCACGAAGCGCAGAGGCAGAAGAAGAGGAGTCAATTGAACCTATCCAAAATCCAAAATCTAAAATCCAAAATCGCATCGATTGGGGTGAAGCGGTTGATGTTTCTATCTTCTATGGTCGGACGGAAGAACTCGCCACGCTCAAGCAGTGGATTGTGGACGATCGCTGTCGTTTAGTCGCTTTGCTAGGGATGGGTGGCATTGGCAAGACCAGCCTTGCGGCAAAATTGGGTGAGCAACTTCAGGATGAGTTTGAGGTTGTGGTGTGGCGATCGCTCCGTAATGCACCCTTGGTTGAAGATATGGTGGGAAGCCTCATCCAGTTCCTCTCCAACCCACAAGCAATCGATCTGCCGAAATCCCTGGATGGTCTAATCTCCTCCTTGATGCGATATCTGAATCAACATCGGTGTTTGCTGGTTTTGGATAATGCTGAATCCATTTTACGGGGCGGAGAACGGGCAGGGCAGTATCGGGAGGGGTTTGCAGGGTATGGAGAACTGTTTCGCAGAATTGGGGAATCCCCCCATCAGAGTTGCCTGGTATTAACGAGTCGAGAGAAACCCAAAGAGATTAGCTTATTAGAAGGCAAAACACGTCCCGTTCGTTCTCGCCCATTGCAGGGACTTGACCCAAGGGATGGACAAAAAATTCTGCAAGCGGAAGGAGCTTCTGGAACTGAGGCTGAGCAGCAAGAATTACTGAGTCGCTATGCAGGCAATCCGTTAGCCGTCAGAATTGCTGCAACTACTATTCAGGAGCTATTCTCCGGCAATATCTCTACCTTTCTGGAACAAGGAGCCGCCGTTTTTGGAGATATCCGGGATCTGCTCGACCAGCAATTCGATCGCCTTACAGAATTGGGAAAGGCAACACTGTATTGGTTAGCCATTAACCGAGAACTTGTCTCCCTTGCCGAGTTGCGTGAAGATTTCGTTTCACCCATTACGCCCCAGAAATTACTGGAAACGTTAGAGTCGCTGGAGCGTCGATCGCTGATTGAGAAAGGGGCGATCGGGTTTACACTACAAAACGTTGTGATGGAATATGTCACCGATCGACTGATAGAACGTATCAATGAAGAATTACAACTTGGTACGCTTGAACTGTTTAACAGCCATGCCTTAATCAAAGCAACAGCGAAAGATTATATCCGAGAAACTCAAGTTCGTTTAATTCTTAAGCCGATCGCCGATGCAAATAGGACATTTGCGACAGCATTATCGCAATCAATATTGCAATCCATTCGAGAACGCTTAGACCTCTCTGTGGGTTATGCAGCCGGAAATCTTCTGAATCTACTGTGTTACCTAAAGGTAGACATCAGCGACTCCAACTTTTCCCATTTAACGATCAGACAAGCCTATCTCAATGGATTGAAGTTGTATCACGTCAATCTTGCCAACACCCATTTTGTCAACCCCGTGTTGACTTACACCTTTAGTACTGTTTCTTCGGTGGCATTTAGTCCGGATGGCAAACTATTGGTAACAGGTCATAGAAATGGTGAGATTCGCCTGTGGCGCACTGGAGATAGGCAATACCTGGCAACCTATAAAGGACATACCAGTTGGGTATGGTCAGTTGCGTTCAGTTCCGATGGACAAACTCTCGCGAGTGGCGGTGACGACCAGACGATTCGACTGTGGAATTTGAAGAGTCATCAATGTCTGCACATCCTGCAAGGACATGCCGATCGAATTCGCTCGATCGCTTTCAGTCCCGATGGACAGGTGCTTGCGAGTGGCAGTCAAGACCAGACGATTCGATTGTGGGATTTGAAGACTCATCAATGTCTGCACATCCTGCAAGGACATATCAGTTGGGTATGGTCAGTTGCTTTCAGCCCCGATAGACAGACTCTTGCCAGCAGCAGTGCCAATGGAACGATTAAACTATGGGGTGTCCAAACAGGGGTATGTCTAGCAACCCTGAGAGTGCCCAGACTGTATGAAGGCACGAATATTACAGGTGCGACAGGGTTAACGGATGCTCAAAGGGCTTCGCTCATTGCCCTGGGAGCGATAGATGAGGGAATCGAATTCAGGGAGTAAGAAGTATAATCGCCCAGCCAATGGTCGTAGGATGAGCAAAAGGCGATCGCTCCCCCAGTCAATTCTCCATCCCAAGCATGAAAACCGATACCCTGTTCTACCGCCTCTTTCAACGTTCCCCCAGCCTCTTCTTTGAGCTAATTGGGGCAAGCCGCCAGTGATGCCAGCGCCTATGAGTTTTCGCTCTGTGGAGATTAAGCAGACTGCCTTCCGCTTGGATGGCGTGCTGTTGCCCACTGGAGCTACCGATCGCCCGGTC
>JAAUSF010000096.1 GCA_012033255.1 Cyanobacteria bacterium RU_5_0 | reverse complement strand
GTCACATTTCACTAATATTAGAGCCATTAGCGGGGTTAACCCACAGGAAGGGGGAATGGTTGTGATGCGAACTGATTCACAAGGTGAGTTAGAAGTCGTAGCGCAAATTCAAGATTTGTGAAACCAAACTTGTGATGATTGAGGATGCAATTTAGATGTATTTGTCTAAAATGTCTTTTGACAGCAACTCTTAACGAATGAAATGATTATAGCGATAGCCCTATGGTTAGGACATTTTTGTGGGGCGGCGA
Organism: Cyanobacteria bacterium RU_5_0; assembly: GCA_012033255.1. Lineage (GTDB taxonomy): Bacteria > Cyanobacteriota > Cyanobacteriia > Elainellales > Elainellaceae > JAAUSF01. The sequence continues at coordinate 21,234 of JAAUSF010000096.1, read as the reverse complement.
AGCCGCCCCACAAAAATGTCCGTGTCCTAACCTAGCTGACTACAGCTATAGCAATGGAATACATTGAGTTCTTTGAATCAATTGCAAAATTTAGATGACTCAACCCAAACTGAATAGACCAGGTTTGGTAGCAGCACTGTTTGCCACAGCGACTTGGGGGATGGTGGGTGTGTTTGTCCGCTGGCTACCAGGGTGGTCTCCCTTTGCAGTTCTGGCAGGTCGCTTTCTAGTTGCCACTGCTGTGATGCTTCCAATACTTTTTCTAGCGTCAATCCGACATGATTTTACTCGCTCCCTCCGCACTCCGCTGACTTGGGGGCTGAGTTTGCCAGCGATCGGGAGCTACGTCTTGGGCACAACAGCATTTCAGATGGTACCTGTGGGAGAAGTTACCTTGTTATTCACAACTTCACCCTTATTTATTATTGCCTACAAATATGTTGTGCGCTTACCTATTAAACGAAGTGAGAGTATTGGAATGCTGCTGGCTACGGCTGGAGTTAGTCTGCTCATGCTCCCTCATCTATCTACTGATCAAGCTGTTTCTTGGCAAACGATGGCAGGCTACTTTTTGGCACTAGGTGCTGCTGGTTTTCTTGCCCTCTATGTATTTTGGTTTAATACGCTCACCCAGCAGAATATTGCTCCAAAATCGATTAATGTCGTTTTTCTCACCTGTTTGCTGGGCAGTATTTTATCTCTTTTGTGTGAAATCTTCTTCTCCAAGCTATCAAGTGAAATCAAAATTGATGAACAAGCGATCCTTGTATTGTTAGGATTAGGAATCTTGTCCACTGCGTTGCCGTTTTTGTGTTACACGGCGGCGGCGCAGCGTTTGCCAGTCGTATTGACAACTGCAATATTACTGCTAGAGCCAATGTTTGCCGTGTTATTTGCATCTGTAGCTTTACAAGAGATTCCGTCACTTTGGTTTGGCATTGGCAGTGTGCTAATTCTCTGGGGATTACTGTTGATTGCTAGAGAAGCCAACGCTTCATGAGTTTACGTTGTTTAATTTTCTCTGTAGGTTTTTGGGGTCATCCCTGTGAGTTGGCGAAACTGTTTACTGAGATGACTGTGACTGTTGAATCCACACAGAAAGGCAATATCCATGATGGATCGATCGCCCTGTTTCAACAACTGCTTTGCTCGTTCAATCCGTTGCTGGAGCAAATATTGGTAGGGAGTTGTGCCGATCGCTTGTTTGAATCGGTGGCTGAGATGAGATTCACTGATATTCAGTAACGTAGCCAGATCAGCTAGTTTAATGTCTTGATGGAGATATTCATCGACATACTCCACCACTTGCAGAATTTGACGCTCGGATAAACCGCTTTCGTGAACAATCAAGCGAGATTGGGGAGCGGCATATTGTCGGAGCAAATGCACTGCCAGCACATTTGCCAGGGATTCAATGTAGAGTCTGCCGCCCAGGCTTTCTTGTTTGAGTTCTGCCAGCAGCATCATGCCGATCGCCTCAAGTTGTGGATCGCGAGTTTGAAATTCCAGGCGCAACTCTAGCCGATCGGGATTGGTGGCGTTGACTTGTCCGTGCGAAGCACTTATCGTCTCCCTGGCCACGTTCTGAATGAACTGCGATGCAATGCGAATTTGCAAACAACTGTCGTCACTCTCCCAGCGGAAAAAAAACGGAGTTTTGGCAGGCGTGACCGAAACGTCGCCTTTGGAGTGCAACCCGACATAAGTTCTGCCGCCCTTGATTTGCAGTAGGCGCACCGGACGGGGAGCCAGAGACAGACAAATAGCGTGTTCCTCATTGAAATGGCTCTTCTCCTCTCCGGGAGGGTGCTGAAATTGCTCAACCAAAATATTGTCCCAACCCTGGGCTTGACTCGACAAGATGGGTAGGTCAGTTGTTTCAGCCGGATGGGTGAAAAGTGTTTTCATTATGCAAACCCAATGTGTCTAGTTCTGATTCTATTCACTTTCAGAGCGTTTCTAGTGGATAGCCTGAAAACTGATTGCAGGATTTTGATAGTTGCACAGGATTCTGATAGTTGGATATGGGTGATTTACTTAAGCTGAAATGGTGAGTAATCAGGAGGAACCACTGCGCGATCACGTTGAAGAAGTTCGTCAGGGAACACTCAACTCACAATAGCCTTTGATTGACTACAAACCAAACACAAGGAATCCATGAAAACAGCAATCACTGTGACCGCTTTAATCGGTTTAATGCTGAGCCTCTTCAGCAGCAATGCTTCTGCAAGTGCCTTCTGTCAAGAAGTCGGAGATCAGTCTCCCGTTTGTCAACGTTAACAGCATCAGAGTCCCAAGAGGGTTGTAGTTGATGGTTGACGCTGTTCGTCAGCTATCAACTGCCCCGATCGCTGTCGATATTTCCTTGATCATTCACTCAGCAGAATAGCCAATGGTGTCAGGTGAATTTCGCGATGTGTTTATGGGTGCAATCATCGCGAACAGTGGTTATACACGAGAAATCGCCTCAGCCGCTATCCAAGCTGGTAACGCTGATTTGATTGGCTTTGGGCGACCCATCATTAGCAATCCAGATTTGGTTGAGCGGTTTGCGAATGGCTGGTCTTTAAATCCAGCAGCCGATCCAGGTGTTTGGTTTTCCTTTGACAAAAAAGGCTACACCGACTTTCCCACCTATCGGAAATTCTAAGTCGTGTCAGTCTAGCTGATTGGCGATCGCTCCGCATTCATCTGCTAAACCAGAATGCTTTCTTTGTCGCGCATAGTTTGGGGTACATTACGCTACTCCAGTAGCTCAACAGACTCGATAAACAATAAAGAGGATGAAAACATGAGTAACGTAACAGTGATTGGGTTAGGAACGATGGGATCAACGCTGGCTCGGTTGCTGCTGCAAAACGGGTATCACGTCACGGTTTGGAATCGCACGATCGCCAAAGCTGACCCACTGGTTCAAGATGGAGCGGTGCTTGCCCCCAGTGCTGCTGCTGCTGTCGGTGCAAGTCCGATCGTAGTCATTTGCGTCCATGATTACCCGGCGACGAATCAGATTCTTGATACAAAAGAGGAAGCTGCTGCGCTTATCAAAATACTGCGCTGAGCATGAGCAGGTTTTCTACACAATCGTGATAATCAGGGAAAACTATGGCATATCGATTGCATAAAGAACTTACTCAGCTTCAAACGAGAGTAGGAGCTTACGAAGTAATACAGTCAGGGCTTCACGTTCCGACTGTTTCAAAGCACTCAAAATTCGATGTTCATTGGCAACATGAGCTTCTACTGCTTTTTCGATCCGCTCAAACCCTTGATTGGTTAACTCGATCAAAGTCCCTCGGCGATCACTTGGATCAGGAATGCGCTTGACTAACCTGGCTCGTTCCAGTTGATCAATGCGATGTGTCATCGTGCCGGATGTCACCATTAACGTATTAAACAATGCCGTGGGTGAAAGCTGGTAGGGATGCCCCGATCGCCGTAGAGTAGCTAGGACATCAAATTCGCCAGCATTCAGCCCAAACTCAGAAAATGTCTCACTGATGGCGCGTTCTAGATGCTTAGCTAATCGCCCCATGCGTCCAATCACACCCATCGGTGAAACATCCAAATCAGGGCGTTCGCGCTGCCACTGCGCCAAAATGACATCGACTGGATCGGAATTCATTCCCGTCTCTCCACAAATTTCTTGACATCAACTATCTTGACATCAAAGTAAATGCTAGAATCTTGAAGTCAAGTATCTTGAAGCCAAGATAATATAGATGAAATCTCTTTGGAGGGATTCAGATGAATGGTAGAACGATTTACCTGTTGTCTGCTCTACTGGGCGGAGCGGTTTTACCGATTCAAGTTGCACTTAATACGCTGCTTAAGCGCTATGTGGGTGAGCCGATGCAGGTGACATTCATTTCCTATCTAGCGGGCACTCTGGCATCCCTGGTGGTTTGTTTTGTGGCTCGTTATCCCATTCCTGCTGGGGCGGCGCTGGCACAAACCTCCTGGTGGATGTGGATTGGTGGCTGTTTGGGAACGGTTTATGTTTGGTCTACCATTTTTGCCACTCCCAAGATTGGTGCTGCCCTGGCGTTAGCGTTGACCATTGCGGGTCAAATGGTAGCTGCCTTGTTTCTCGATCACTATGGAGCGATCGGACTCAACAAGTTACCAGCCAGTCCCGAACGGATTGCTGGAGTTGTTTTGGTGGTATTAGGTGTTTCTTTGGTTGCGTATGCCAAGCGATGAATTTAATTTGCTTGGTAGATTTCAAGAGAGCATAGCATAGTTGCGAGGATCAGAAATGGAATCAGGAAGAAGAGAAATTGTTGTCGTAGGAGCTAGCCGAGGGATCGGTGCGGCTGTAGCCCAGCACTTTGCCCAAAAAGGCGATTCTATAGTCTCAATCTCCAGAGGTCAGCCAATTGTGGGAAAGTGGATTCAAGCCGATATTTCCACTCCAGAAGGAATCAAGTCAATTGTCAGGAGTATTGGTGAATCAACGGTTGATGCCTTGTTGTTTATGGGGGGAGTTTGGGAAAACGGTGCATTTACCGAGCAATATGACTTTATGACCAGCCCAGATGAAGAAACTCGCTTTGTGATAGCTGTCAATACTATTGCGCCGATCGAACTCACCAAGCAACTTGTCAAGAATCTTGCTAAATCTGACAATCCTAGAGCGATATTTATTGGCGCACTATCCGCATTGGACAACTCTCCAACAATCGAGGTAGCGAATACCGCATCTAAATTTGGGTTGAGAGGAGCAGCCCAGTCATTGAGGTTAGCTCTTCGTGATTACAAGATTGGTATTACGGTCATCAATCCAGGTAATGTCGCCACAGAAGAAGTTATGGCAGACATTGGAGAAGGTAGATTTGCGGCACAAATCCCAATCCCACTTTCAGATGTCATTTCTGCAATTGAGTGGATTTTAATGCTTTCAAATAGGGTTGATGTTGGGGAGATCAATCTGTATCAGAAAGGTTGATCGAGGAATATTTTCGGCAGATACAGAATGCGATCGCAATTAGCTGCATAAAGATCGTCGAGATGTCACACCGAATCACTTTACTTCGTCTTAATCCGTAACGATCTAATATCTTCGACTCAACAGGAGATTGATAAAAATGGCACATCTATTGCACATTGATGCAAGTCCACGTAGAGAACGTTCTCACTCTCGTCGCATGACTCGTGAGTTTGTCGAACAATGGAAACATTCTCATCCCAACGATACCGTTACCTATCGAGATCTGGGACATCATCCTGTTCCTTATGTCGATGAGCCGTGGATTGCGGCTGCATTCTCTCCACCAGAACAACATACTCCCGAACTGCGTGAAGCGATTCGCCTTAGCGATCAACTGGTCGATGAATTTTTGGCGGCAGATATCTACGTGATTGGCATACCCATGTACAACTTCAGTGTTCCAGGTGTATTCAAATCTTACATTGATCAGATTGTGCGAATTGGGCGAACGGTTGCCTATGAACCGAATGAGGTTGCCGATGTGTACAAGCCGCTGGTACTGGGTAAGAAAATGTTTATCGTTGAAGCACGAGGGGATTCTGGCTTTGAACCGGGTGGGCGCTACGAGAAGATGAATCACCATGATCCTTATCTGACCACTATTTTTGGATTTATGGGCATCACGGACATCACATTTATTCACATCGAAAAGGAGGTGTATGGCGAGCAAAAATTGGCAGAGTCGATCGCCAAGGCTCGTACTCAAATTGCTCAACTGGTTGAAAAATAAGGCGATGCTGCGGCATTTAAACCACTCAACAACATTGTTGTTTCCTTAGTCTGTTAGTGGAATAGCCCAAGATTTATCTGTTGACAGCCCGAATTTATCATCAACTTGTTAAAGGAATGAACATGCCATACGTAAACATTCAACTTACGAAAGGTGTAACGAGAGCGCAGAAGGCTCAACTTGTCAGAGAAGTGACCGATTCACTGGTGCGTGTACTGGGGAAGAAACCAGAGCATTCGCATATCGTCATCCAAGAGATTGCAGAAGAAGACTGGGGATTCTCAGGTCTACTAACCGACGAATGGAAGAAACACACATTCTGACTTCGTTGGCGTAGTTTGTGGCGTTGGCAACAGGCGTGGTGAGGTGATGCACGATCCAAGTTCCCCTAGTCTCGCTGCGGAACAGCTAGAGCGTACTCTCTTCGATCGCAAGTATTCTGATTATCGATTTGATACGCAGCGGAGCAGCAGAGTTTGGGCATCTGAAGCCATCAACTCGTGAAATTGCAGAACACAATCATCAAAGGAGAGAATTCAAATGAATAGAGAACCTGAATGGATTGGGGAGTTTTCGCTAGACGATAAGGAGTCAATTAACTCCCTTCGGGCAAAACAGGTTTTCGCCATTGAGAATGGTAACGCAAATGCATATCGTGAGCTTTGTACCGATGACATCTTGCTGATGCTGCAAGGGAATGATGTTGTCGCTGGCAAGTCAGACTTCTATGAATCTGAGTTGAAACTGTTTAGCAACGTCAAATTTGAATCCATCAAGCAAATTCCGATTCGCATCGAACGGCAGGGTAATTTAGCTGTCGAGGTTGGACGACAAGAGCTAGTTGTTGCTGCGTCCGCAGAGTCTCCCAAGGATTACAAAAGCGATCGCAAATATTCTCATGTCCTGCGAAAAACCAGTGATGGATGGCGCTTTGCGGTTCTCATGTCCAACAACAGTGAGTGAACTTATATCGTGGATGCCTATCGATATATGGAGTCGAACGAGCAACTGGGAAAAATTGTGGTTGCAGTCTGACATTCCATCAATTTTGTTGAGTTCAAACCGAAGCAAACCAAAAGGTGGAAGGAACCACATGACAACTCAAACACTGGCTAAAACCTTGCTCAGTCCTTTTGATTTGGCAGGGTTGCCCCTCAAGAACCGAGTAGTAATGGCTCCTTTGACTCGCGGACGAGCGGGCAAGGAGCGAATCCCCAACGCTTTAATGGCGGAATACTATGCTCAACGATCGTCAGTTGGGTTAATCATTTCTGAAGGGGTTACCATCTCAAAACAAGCAAATGGTTGGCTGAATAGTCCTGGAATTTATACAGAGGAACAGGCACAAGCCTGGAAACAAGTTGTCGATGCGGTTCATGCGAAAGGTACGCCATTTTTTCTGCAACTCTGGCACACGGGGCGATCGTCCCACAGTAGTTTTCAGGAAAATGGTCAATTACCCGTTTCCGCTTCTGCCATCAAATTGACTAACGATGATATTCATACCCCGATTGGCAAACAACCCTACGAAACGCCCCGCGCTTTGGAGACAAACGAGATTCCTTTAGTCGTAAAAGATTATCGTCAGGCTGCTCAGCGCGCTAAATATGCTGGTTTTGATGGAGTGGAAATTCATGCAGGTTATGGCTACCTACTCGATGAGTTTTTGCAATCTAAAACCAACCACCGAACCGATCGCTATGGAGGTAATCTGGAGAATCGCTATCGCTTCCTCAACGAAATTGTCGAAGCGGTTCTCACCGTGTTTCCCGCCAATCGAGTGGGAGTGAGATTGTCGCCGAACAGCACTTACAATGACATGGGTTCGCCAGATTTTCGAGAAACCTTTCTCTATGTTGCCCAACAGTTGAATCAGTATGGTCTAGGTTACTTAGCTCTGATTGATGGACTGGAGTTTAACGGCTTTCATCAGCTAGGAGAACCGATGGGGACAGCCGAATTTCGTGATGTGTTCACGGGGGCAATCATCGCGAACGGTGACTATACGCAAGAAACTGCGACCGCCGCTATAAAAGCGGGTAACGCTGATTTGATTGGCTTTGGACGACCGATCATCAGCAATCCAGATTTGGTTGAGCGGTTTGCCAACGGCTGGGCTTTAAATCCACTCGCTGACCCCAGTGTTTGGTTTTCCTTTGACAAAGAAGGCTATACCGATTTCCCGACTTACCCAGAGTAAAATGATGGCAATTAAACCACTTCCCGTTACCGGGAACCGCTTCAACTCAGGTCAATATTCACCAAAGCTATTTGGACTGCTGGCAATGCTCCTGACTGTTATTGCCTGGGCGATCGCCGCAAATGTCGCTAATCGCTTGTTTCTGGCAGGTGTACAGCCGTTTGAGTTAGCAGGAGCAAGCGCGATCATTGCGACGTTTGGGCTTGCTATTTTAGATAGCTTGTTTGGTCGCACCCACGCCAAACCCATCAACTGGCAACAATTTGCCCTGGGACTCATCCTGGTTGGCTTAGTCGGCGCTGATTACTTAGCAATTCAACGCCTACCTGTTGCTGTTGCGATCGTACTGTTGTTCACTGCCCCCATTCTGGTCGTTCTATGGACTGCACTGGTTTCCCAAAGTCTTCCTTCTCGCTCTATCTTGGTCGCATTGAGTCTGTCAATTATCGGTATCCTATTGGTTTCCAATCTGCTTGCTAGCAATGTAGAACAAGTTGATGGATTGGGCATTCTGACTGGTTTAACTACGGCAGTCTTTTTTGCAGTTTACATTGTGTTGAGCGAGAAAATCAGTCCATCCCAAGAAACGATTGGCGTGATGTTGAAAGGGTTTGCGATCGCCAGTCTTTTTTGGATTGCCTATCAATCGACTCAAGGAATTCCCTGGACACTTGTTGTACCAGAGAATATTCTGAATGTTTTGTATGTTGGTCTTGCAGGCAATTTACTGCCCTATCTGTTATTTTTCTGGTGTATTCAGCGAGTCCAGGCAGAGCGGGTGGCAATCACTGCTACGCTAGAACCCTTTGTAGCAGGTGTATTGGCGTGGATTTGGTTCGGTCAAACTCTGAGTTTAATGCAGATTTTAGGTGGATTTCTGATTATCGGAGCGATTACCTGGATGCAGTTTCAAACTGTCAAAGAAATCCAATGTTGATCAAGAAGGAGCACTATGATTCGCTTGTTACAGGAGATCATCCACATGAAAGTTTTGATTGTTCTCGCACATCCGGAGCTAAAAAGCTTTCACGGAGCAATGTTTCAAACAGCCATTGATACGCTCAAAAACTTTGGGCATGACGTTCAATATTCCGATCTCTATGCCATAGGATTTGATCCTGTATCCGATCGCCGCAACTTCACCTCTGTCAAAGATTCTGACTATTTCAAGCAGCAATTTGAAGGGATGTATGCCACTGACGTTAGCGGATTCATTCCAGAAATTGAAACTGAGATCCAAAAACTGGAATGGTGTGATCTTTCGCAAATATTCTCATGTCCTGCGAAAAACCAGTGATGGATGGCGCTTTGCGGTTCTCATGTCCAACAACAGTGAGTGAGCTTATTTTGCCAGTCAGAGGATTCCAGATTGTTTTGATGTGAACACTCAATCAAGAGATTCAACCATGTCTAAAGCTGTCAAGTTCTACGAATTTGGTGGTCCAGAAGTTTTGAAAGTTGAAGAAGAATCGCTACGTGAACCTCGAACAGGAGAGGTACGAATCAAGGTTCAAGCATTGGGACTTAATCGCGCAGAGGCGCTGTATCGCACCAATACTTACACTGAGCAAGCTCGATTTCCATCGCGGATTGGTTATGAGGCAGCGGGTGTGATTGATGCAGTGGGTGAAGGTGTTAATGAGTTTCAGATTGGCGATCGCGTCAGCACTATTCCGGGTTTCAGTCTGAATCAATATGGTGTTGCTGGAGAAATGGCAGTTGTACCAGCGCTGCATGTGGCTAAATATCCAGAAAATTTTTCGCCAGACGTAGGAACATCTCTATGGATGCAATACTTGACTGCCTACGGATGTTTGATCGAATTTGGCAAACTTAAACGAGGTGATGCCGTCGCGATTACCGCAGCCAGTAGCAGCGTTGGTCTTGCCGCGATTCAACTAGTGAATGATGCTGGAGGAGTGAGTATTGCAATTACCCGTAAAGCAGAGAAGCGCGATCGACTTATTCAGGCGGGCGCTCAGCATGTGATCGTTACCGATAAAGAAGACATGATTGAGCAGGTCGATGCAATCACAAATGGTAAGGGGGCAGAGATTGTGTTTGACCCTGTAAGCGGACCTTACCTGGAAAAATTAGCGGACATCGTCACTCCTGAAGGTTTGATTGTTGAATATGGTTGGCTGGCTGAAGGAACACCCGTCTTTCCTGTGGTTCCGGCGATCGTCAAGGGCTTTCGAGTGCAGGGCTTTCACCTGGGTTTTCATGTCACTGCTCATCCAGAACGGTTAAAAGCAGGAATTAACTATGTTAACCAGCGCTTGCAATCCGGGGCGTTTCGCCCACTAATTGCTGAAAAACGATTCACCCTTGACCAGATTGTGGATGCCTATCGGTATATGGAGTCGAACGAGCAACTGGGAAAAATTGTGGTCACTGTCTAATGATTTTCAAGCAGCAGTTTTTGGTAGGGTGGGCACTGCCCACCATTCTGCAAAGCCTTCTATGATCAGCTTTGTGGGCATTGCCCACCCTACAAATTGTGGTTCACTGATGTGAAAGTGGCTGTAATTGTTCGTTATCGACTATTTGAAGATAGCTTTTCATTAGCACAGACGGCACAAGGCTGAATCAAAATCTCTAAATTCATGCTCTGCCTGTCACAACAAATGATGCTCTCTCGTCTTATTTGTGAATGCCTCACATTTTAAGGAGTTAGAAATGAGAATCTTTGTTGCCGGTGCGACGGGAGCGATCGGTCGTCCTCTAATCACTCAATTGTTGGCAAAAGGACATGATGTAGTCGCGTTGACTCGCTCCTCAGAAAAAGCCAGGACTTTAACTGAACAAGGGGCGGAAGCGGCGATAGCCGATGTATTTGATGCCGATGCAATTCACAGTGCCATTAAGCACACTCAACCAGATGTAGTAATTGAGCAACTCACCTCCCTGCCCAAAACCTACACGCCAGAATCGATGCGGGCGGCAGCCGCACAGAACGATCGGATTCGGCTTGAAGGAGGGGCGAATGTGCTGGCGGCAGCCCAGGCTGTTGGGGTGCGCCGATATATTGTGCAATCGATCGCATTTTGGGCGGCTCCCGGTGCAGGATTGGCAAATGAAGCAACTCCCCTGGCTCTGGATGCCTCACCCATGATTGCCAATGGCACTCGCACGATCGCTGAAATTGAACATCGCTTACTCACAACAGCGAATTTAGAAGGGATTGTGCTTCGCTATGGTTTCTTCTATGGACCTGGAACCTGGAATGCCTCCGATGGTGATATGGCTCATCAGGTTCGTCAGCAACAGTTTCCAATGATCGGCAAGGGAGAAGGTGTCTGGTCATGGATTCACGTTGAAGATGCGGCGATCGCCACCGTTGCAGCCGTCGAGCGGGAAAATCCTGGCGTTTACTTGATTACAGACGACCAGCCCTTGCAGGTGCGTGAATGGCTGCCTGCCTATGCCCAATGGCTCAACGCGCCCCCACCCCCTATCGTCTCCGTCGAAGCGGCTCTAGAGGTTGCTGGGGCAGATGCGGTCTATTACGGCACGCAGTTACGAGGCGCATCGAATACCAAGGCAAAACGGGAACTTGGTTTTCAGCCGCGATTGTTAGAATGGATAGCTGATATTGCCATCGATTCAAGAGAAGTTGACATTGAGAGAGCAAAACAATGGCTATCTTAATTATTTTGTTAGCTACTTTTATCTTCGCCATTTTGGTTAGGCGTTTCGGCTTTAGCCAGCAGCCAATTAATTATCGTCTCTGCGGACGAATCGCGCTAGCGGCAATGTTCCTATTCACTGGGATCAGTCACTTCGTACTAGACGATAGTATGGTGCAAATGCTGCCTGCATTCGTCCCGCTGCGGTATTTCATCATCTATGGGACAGGTATTCTGGAATTACTTTTTGCTGTTGGCTTGTTGCTTCCTAACTACTTTCGACTGACAGGAATACTCGTGATTGCATTTTTAATCTGCGTTTTTCCGTCTAATGTTTATGCTGCCTTGAATTCAGTGGATTTTGGTGGTAACGTCAACGGACCCATGTACCTACTGTTTCGCGCACCCTTGCAAGTTTTCTTAATTGCATGGGCGTGGATTGTGGCAGTGCGACAACCAGTAGAGGTCATTGCCTCACATCACTACAAATCAAATTTTGAAAAAAGGCATTGAAGGATTCAATCATGAAAAAGATCACCGGACTGGCGCTGGTTGCCGTTGGGCTGCTTCACAGCCTGATTGCATTGGTGACGCCAGGACTAATTGGATTTAGTGATATTTGGACAGAAATTTTGGATGCCAGGGTAATTGATGCCGTTAATCCAGAATCTCTTCGCATCTTGGGATATTACTGGTTTCTTATTGCAGGATTTCTAAGTATCCTTTACGGTTTTTTGTGTTACTGGGTTGAGCATCAATTAAGTCTCCAGTTACCACCCTTTGCAGGTTGGGGGCTACTGACGATCGCCAGTTTTGGTATTGTGCTGGATCTTGATACCGGACTCTGGGCGGTACTACTCATTGCAATAAACGCGATCGTGGCATCACATCGCTCACAGCAGTCCAATCAAAAAACTAACTAACTGCTGCAAGTATGCACTTTCGTAATTATTGAACATTTCCCACTGTTCTGGTTGTCGCACCGATTGTTCGTAGAATTGTTCGTTATCTTGCAGGGTCATGAGAAGAATTGCATCTATGGTGGAGAGCAGCATGAACCATTTTGAAACGTTTAATCAGCATCGATCGCTGTTATTTGCGATCGCCTACCGCATGTTAGGAACTGTCACCGATGCCGAAGATATGGTGCAAGAGACCTTTCTGCGTTGGCAACAAACAACAGCAGCAACCGTGAAATCTGCCAAAACTTATTTGTCTACCATCATCACCCGCCTTTGCATTGATCATTTGCGGTCTGCCCGTGTGCGACGAGAGCAGTACGTCGGATCGTGGCTACCAGAACCGATTATGACTCAATCCACTAACGATCCAGCGACTCAGGTAGAGTTAGCCGATTCGCTTTCGATGGCATTTTTAGTAGTGCTGGAACGGTTATCACCGATCGAACGTGCCGTATTTTTGCTACGGGACGTGTTTGAGTATGACTATGATGAAATTGCTCAGATGGTGGGGAAAAGTCCGGCGAATTGTCGTCAAATTTTGCGGCGATCGCGGCAGCATATCACCGCTCAGCGTCCCCGCTTTCCCGTTTCCCGTCAGCAGCAAGAGCAAGTCACCGCACAGTTCCTGGAAGCATCTACTCAGGGCAATTTACACGGTTTGTTGTCACTTCTAGCCAAAGATATCATCTTCTGGTCAGATGGTGGTGGTCAAGTGACTGCGGTTTTGAAACCATTGCATGGGGCTATGAAAGTAGCTCGGTTTTTACTGGCCATTCGCCGCAAGTGGCTTTCGACATCAGTTGCTCAAATCATTGAAGTGAATGGACAGCCCGCTATCATCACACTCGTCGATGGCTGTATCCACAGTATCGTCTCCCTCGACATTGTAGGTCACTCGATTCAATCAATTTACAGCGTGCGAAATCCAGACAAGCTCAAGCGAGTGAGTCAGATGGCAAATTTATTTCGGTTTGATGCACAGCGCAACCTGAGTAGTTACCTTGCACCTTAGAAAACCAGAACCGGAAAAGGGTGATTTTGCCGCCGCGAAGGGACGGCAAAATCACCCTTTTTAGGCATTGTGTAATATAGACTCAATCGTCAACTAAAACCTAGAAGGCTTTTCGGGAGAATCTGGAGTGCCACGCATCTTTGACAATATTGATGAATCTTTGCTGCATACCTTACGCAGCGCCCTAGACGTGGCAAACCGTGCTGACTTTTGTGTTGGCTATTTTAACCTGAGAGGCTGGCGTAAAGTTGATGACTTAATCAACAAGTTTGCAGGCGGCGAAGGAGCTTGCTGCCGTCTTTTGGTGGGAATGCAGAAGCTGCCTCAGGAGGAGTTGCACGAGTCGAGAACCTTACTAGCTAGCAATACGGGAATTGACAATACTAAGGTGCTCCAATTCAAAAAACAGGTGGCAAAAGAGTTTCGGGAGCAACTGATCCTTGGGACACCCACGAATGAGGATGAACAAGGATTGCGCTGCCTCAGTACACAACTCAAAGCCAAGCAGGTCGTTATCAAGCTTTTTCTCAAACATACCCTCCATGCCAAGCTCTACCTTCTGCATCGAACGGACCCGCACAATCCAACCATCGGCATCTTGGGCAGCAGTAACCTCACCTTATCAGGTTTGGAATATCAGGGAGAGTTGAACGTTGATGTTCTGGATCACGATGCTTGCCACAAGCTGCAAAATGGTTTGACGATCGCTGGAACGATCGCTGGTGTTTTGATATCTCTGAAGAACTAGCCGCCCTGATTGATGAAAGTTGGGCACGAGAAGATTTAATTCCGCCGTACCATATCTACCTCAAAATCGCGTACCACCTATCTCAAGAAGCGAGAATCGGGCTGTCGGAGTATCGCATCCCCCATGATGTAGGGGATAACCTGTTCGAGTTCCAGCGGGCAGCCGTTCAGATTGCAGCACATCACGTCAACCGACGACGAGGCGTGTTGATTGGGGATGTGGTGGGGTTGGGGAAAACATTGATCGCAGCCACATTAGCTCGGATTCTCCAAGAGGATCTTTTTTTGGAGACCCTGATCATCTGTCCCAAAAATCTGGTGTCGATGTGGCAGGACTATGTGGATCGGTATCGGCTGCTGGCAAAAGTGCTTTCTCTGAGCCGGGTGCAGAATGAGTTGCCGGATCTGCGGCGGTATCGAGTGGTGCTGATCGACGAGAGCCACAATCTACGAAATCGCGATAGCAAGCGGTATCGGGCTATTCAAGAATACATCGCGGCAAATGAAAGTTTTTGCATTCTGCTCTCGGCGACTCCCTATAACAAGACGTATCTTGATCTGTCGGCTCAATTGCGGCTATTTGTGCCTGAAGACAAGGATTTAGGGATTCGTCCAGAAGCTTTACTGTCGAAGCTGGGAGGAGAACTAGCCTTTCTACGCGAATATCAAGTGCCTGTGAGAACGTTGCGGGCGTTTGAAAAGAGCGATCGCCCAGACGACTGGCGAGAGTTGATGCGACTCTATATGGTGCGTCGAACCCGCAGTTTTATTCAGGCAAATTACGCGCAGGTCGATGACCTGTTGCCCTTAGAACAGGAACTTCAAGGCAAACCCCGCAAGTATCTGGAATTTCCGGATGGCAAGCGGGCGTACTTCCCGAATCGTGAACCCCAAACGATAAAGTTTAGTCTGGGTGAGGGGGATGATCCTTATGCCGCTCTCTATGCTGATGCAGTGGTTGACACCATTAATCAACTCAGTCTGCCTCGGTATGGACTGGGCAGCTATGTGGTGTCTCTCACACGCAAGAAGCTGACGGAGGCGGAGGAACGCCAGATCAAGGGGTTATCCCGTGCTGGAAAACGATTGATGGGATTTAGCCGAACAAATTTGTTCAAACGGTTGGAAAGCGGTGGGCCTGCTTTCATTCAATCGATCGATCGTCATATTTTGCGAAATTATATTTTTCTTCATGCGATTGAACAAGGGCTGAATCTGCCGATCGGAACTCAGGAAGCTGCACTGCTGGATAGCCGCAATAACGACGAAGATGCTGAATCTCTTCTAGCTGTTTTACTTGATCCGGAGATTGAGGAAGACATTGAATTAACGACAGATGAGGTATTAGATCAGGCAGCAGCAGACTATCGACAGCGAGCCGCAGCCGTTTACCAACTCTATGCAACTCGCTATGAGCGACGCTTCAAGTGGATTCAACCGGGGTTGTTCAAGCCATCTCTGAAGCAGGACTTGCAAGCGGATGCCACAGCCTTAACAGCCGTGTTGAGCCAGCATGGCAAGTGGATTGCCCATCGAGACACAAAACTGGCGGCGTTGGTTGAACTCCTGACTAGGCGGCATCCCAATGAGAAAGTGTTGATTTTCACTCAATTTGCCGATACGGTTCGCTACCTGACGGATGAATTGAAGCGGTTAGGGTTAGACAAAGTAGAGGGGGTAACAGGCAACTCTGACAATCCAGCCGCGATCGCCTGGCGCTTCAGTCCTATCAGTAACAATAAGCCCATGCCCAACAGTGATGAGTTGCGGGTTTTGATTGCGACGGATGTGCTGAGTGAGGGGTTGAACCTCCAGGACTGCGCCATCATCGTCAACTACGATCTGCCCTGGGCAATTATCCGCCTGATTCAGCGAGCAGGACGGGTCGATCGCCTTGGGCAACAGGCGCAAACCATTCTCTGTTATTCCTTCTTACCTGCTGAGGGCGTGGAGCGCATCATCCGGTTGCGAAGTCGGCTCCGGCAGCGGTTGAAGGAGAATTCTGAGGTCGTCGGCACAGACGAAACCTTCTTTGAGGATGAGATGGACGAGCAGACCGTCCTAGATCTCTACCACGAGAAGGCAGGGATTTTTGATGGAGATGAGGACAGTGAGGTAGACCTGACCTCGGAAGCGTACCAGATTTGGAAAAACGCAACCGATGCTGACCCCAGCTTGAAAAAGGCGATCGAGAGCCTGCCGCCAGTGGTCTATTCCACCCGTGCCCATGCCCCTATTCCGACTCAACCAGAGGGGGTGCTGCTCTACCTGAAAACGGCAGAAGGGAATGACTCTCTGGCACTGATTGACCGCGAAGGTAAAAGCATTACGCAGTCTCAATTGGCGATTTTGCGCTTGGCACAGTGCAGTCCGGATACTCCCGCCATGCCGCGAGACGAGCAGCACCACTCGCTAGTCGAAGCGGGGGCAAAGTTGATGATTGAGGAAGAGAAGAGTACTGGAGGGCAGTTGGGGCGACCATCGGGGGCACGATTCCGTACCTATGAGCGGCTGAAGCGCTATGCCCAATCTGTCAAAGGGACGTTGTTTGAATCGCCAGAACTGGTGAATGCGATCGATACCATTTACCGCTATCCCCTGCGGCAGGCGGCGATCGATCAACTCAATCGTCAATTAAGAAGCGGCATTGGCGATCAGCAACTCGCTGAACTCGTCGTGGCGCTTTATCTAGACGAAAGGCTATGCCTGATTCACGCAGAGGCTAGCATGAGAGAACCACAGATTATTTGTTCAATGGGGCTGTTTGAGGACGTAAAAAGTAAAAAGTAAAACGGTAAACCTTGGGGCAGGAGGATTGACAATGGTACAGGCAATCCAGGCTCATTTAGTTAAATTGTCCGATTTGAAGAACAAATTTGGATTAACGCTGGTTCGTGATCCATCGTTTTTCTCGGAGTGGTTAAATGTATCTTTGGAAATCAGTGAGATAGAGCGATTTTGGCTCGATCGAGTGCAACGTAATTTCTCATCGTTATTGGAAGACCCACCTATTCTGGAGAACAGTGTCAAAATGCTTGTTCTTTCACCGTTACTTGATTTGGCGGGTTTTTATCAGCCGCCCTATCGACTTGAAACAGAAGCCAGCATGGAAATTGAGGCGGAAGACGAAGGAGAAATCATTCGGGGGCGAATTGATGCTCTGATATTGCGAGAGAGGTTTTGGTTAGTCGTGATTGAATCAAAACAAAGTGACTTTACAGTCACAAAAGCTGTGCCGCAAACCCTAACCTATATGTTTGGCAATCCTAACCCAGAACGAACAACATTTGGCATGATCACCAATGGGAATGATTTCCTGTTTTTGAAATTGGTTCGACAGCCCACTCCACAGTATGGCAATTCTCGGTTGTTTTCTTTGATTAATCCTGGGAATGAGCTATACGAGGTGCTGGGAATTTTGAAGAAAATTGGAACAGCAACCCTGAAATAATTTTGGAGGGAATCACGATGGTTTTAGTGTCATCTTCATCTACAAAACTGTCGCTGGAAGAGTTTTTGAAGCGACCCGAAACCAAACCTGCCAGCGAATATATCGATGGGCGCATTTATCAAAAGCCAATGCCACAAGGAAAACACAGCCGTCTACAAACTCGTTTCCCTGCCGAGATCAATCAAAGAATTGAATCTAAACGGTTAGGCTGTGCTTTTACTGAGTTACGCTGCACCTTTGCCAGACGTTCAATCGTTCCAGATATTTCTGTCTTCACTTGGGAACGCATTCCTCGCGATGCCAGTGGTGAAGTTGAGAATACCTTTCCCATTCATCCAGATTGGATGATTGAAATTCTATCGCCCGACCAGCGTCCAACACGAGTAATCAACAATATTCTTTTCTGCCTCAATCATGGCACCCGTTTGGGCTGGCTCATCGATCCAGAGGAAAAGACTGTGATTATCTTTCAGCCCGGTCAGCAACCTGTGGGGATGGAGGAACCGACCGATCGCTTGCTGATGTTGCCAGTGCTAGAGGATTGGCAATTAACGGTTGAGGAGTTTTTTAACTGGCTTAACTTCCCCTAAATTTCCTGACTCACATTTTTCTGACTCACATTTTTCTGACTCACATGGTCAAAGTCTATGCCAGTCAATTTCCAAAATGCTCGGAATCTGCTGTATGAGTTTCGCCTGCATGACTTGTTCATCGACGAGTTGGGCTGGTCGCAGCCGTCCAGTGCTCGTCCGGAGGAGTTGGAGATTGAGGGGCAGACGTATTCCCGCATTCGGATTGCGGAGATGTCGGGCGTGCCAGTGTTTGAAATTACAGCAACAGATGGAGAGATTCCCACAGCAGATACCCGGTTGGAGATTTATCGGGCGATCGCCCAGCAATTTGCCGAAAACCTGCTGATTTTTATCAACCAGAACCGCACCCGATCGCTGTGGTATTGGGCAAAGCGAGAAGGCTCCAAGATTTACCCGCGTACAGAAACCTATTTGAAAGAACAGCCCGCTGACTTGATTTTGAGCAAGATTGGCGGACTGAGGATTGAAATTGATGAATTAGACGCAGATGGCAATCTACCTGTGGTCGATGTGGCGGCTCGGCTTCAGCGCAGTCTTGATGTCGAGAAGGTTACAAAGGACTTTTACAAGGAATTTCAGGCAGAACATCAAATCTTTCTCCAGCAGATTCAAGGAATTGATCAGGAGTCTGATCGCCGCTGGTACACGTCGGTGATTCTCAACCGCTTGATGTTTGTCTACTTTTTGCAGAAGAAAGGGTTCATTGGCACTGGCGATCTGTTTTATCTAGAGAACAAGCTCACGGAAACTCAGCAGCGGGGGCACGATCGCTTCTACCGTAAATTCCTGCACAAACTCTTCTTTGAGGGCTTTGCCAAGCCAACTCGTACCCATCCAGTGGCGTTAATGATTGGGCAAGTGCCATATTTGAATGGGGGTTTGTTTCTGGAACACCCAGTTGAGCAGCGATACCGCCATCAAATTGCCATTCCAGATATTGCCTTTGAGCAAATTTTTGCCTTGTTCAAGAAGTACTCCTGGCATCTAGACGATCGACCCGGTGGCAAGCCAAATGAAATCAATCCCGATGTGTTGGGCTACATCTTTGAGAAGTACATTAACCAGAAGGCGTTTGGAGCGTACTACACTCGTCCTGAAATTACCGAGTATCTGTGCGATCGCACCATTAACAAACTGATTCTGGATCGAGTCAATCGCATTTCACCGCGTCACTTCGATAGCATTGGCGATTTGTTAGTCAAGCTGGATGTGAATTTGTGTCGTCAGCTAGTCTACGGCGAGGATGCCATTCTCCGCACCTTATCGTTGCTCGATCCCGCTTGTGGGTCAGCCGCGTTCCTGATTGCGGCAATGAAAACGCTGATTCCCATCTACAACTCGATCATCGGCACCATCAAACTCTCCACCGATCCGCAACTCACGAGTTGGCTGCGGCAAGTCGAACAAGATCACCCCTCATTGCCCTACTTTATCAAAAAGCGGATCATCACCGACAACCTCTATGGCGTAGACATCATGGAGGAGGCAGTCGAAATTGCCAAGCTGCGTCTATTTCTGACCCTGGTTTCCTCTGCCCAAACCGCCGATGACTTGGAGCCGTTGCCCAACGTGGATTTCAACATCATGGTGGGGAACTCGTTGATTGGATTGATTCGCGTCGATGAAGAAGGATTTGATGCGGTTGGGAAAAAGGGGAAAGGCAAAGGGCAGGCAGAAGAGGTATTGCAGGGGAATCTGTTGCAACCGTTAGCTGCCAGTCAGTATCGATCGATCCTGGCAGAGAAGAATCACAGCATTGCCCTATACAAGGAACACTCATTTCAGCCGGGGAAAGTGGAGGGAACCGAGCAGGACGATCGCCTGCAAATGCTGCGCGATCACATCAATACAGTAAACCGAGAGTCGCAAGCCAAACTGAATCAGCTTTTGTTGGGAGAGTTTCAGAAGCTGAAGATTCAGTATGAACAGGCACAGTTGACTGGGAAAGCGAAGAAGCGATCGCTCACTGTAGCAGACATGGAAGCCTTAAAACCCTTTCATTGGGGCTATCACTTCGATCGGGTGATTGAGCGAGGTGGATTTGATGCCATTATTACCAATCCACCCTGGGAAGTATTTCAGACCGACGAAAAGGAATTCTTTCAGAAGTATGACAATTTGATCAGAAAGAAAAAGCTAGATATTAAAACCTGGGAAAAACAGCGAGATCAACTTTTGAAAGACCCAGAAATTCAAGCAGCATGGTTAACTTACTGTAGTAGTTACTCCCATGTTGGTACGTACTTTAAGAAGGCTGAACAGTATATTAATCAGCGTTCTGTAGTAGATGGAAAAAGCGTAGCTCGAAAAACTAATCTTTATGCCTTATTTCTTGAACAGTGTTTTAATTTTCTACGTCAGAATGGATGTTGTGGAATTCTAACTCCATCTAGCATCTATACGGATTTAGGAGCAAAACAGCTTAGGGAGATGCTGTTCTCCAAAACTAAAATCACTGATTTGTTTGGAATTTCTAATGAGCGTTTTATCTTTGATGCAGTCGATCATCGATTCAAAATTTGCGTTTTAACTTTTGAGAAAGGTGGTTCAACTGAAAGTTTTGAGGCGGTATTTCGTATAGATCCCAGGGAAGCGATTAGACCAGAGAGCTTAGATATATTCTTAAACAGTAGAAGTGAACATATCGAAATTCCAGTTTCCTTAATTAGAAAACTTTCTCCTGACTCTCTTTCCATTATGGAATTTAAGAATGAGTTAGATATTCAAATTGCTGAGAAGATGAGTAAGTTTCCTCTGCTAGGTGAGAAGATAGCCGATCGCTGGAATCTATCGCTTAGAACCTGTTTGAAAAGTAATCAGAACACCCTTGAGCTTCTGTGAGGATGCAATTGTAGAGTAAAAGGGTCTACCAGGAGACCCCATAATGACACGACCAGCATACGACACTGACCTCACCGAT
>JAAUSF010000009.1 GCA_012033255.1 Cyanobacteria bacterium RU_5_0 | reverse complement strand
TGAGATGAAGAAACTTGATCGGTATTGCAGGCGAACAAAGAGGACAAAAACAGATGTGATTCGAGAGCTTGTCAGACAATTGCCTGACTCAGGGGGATCGAACCCCATCGTCAGGCGCGGGGAGTCCATGTATCCCACCGCTGACCGAAGCGTTACAGCGGGGGAATTATAGCCCCCCGAACCCCCCACTCGTTAAAACCTGAGAAACGTAGAGTCAAAATTCAAAATCATCAAAGTCCAAAATTGTCCTTATTTGAGGCGTTTGGCTGCACTATCCAAACTATTGCCTCATTTTTTAGGTTTCTGTTTGCTGCCACAGATTAAGCAGGAGGTTCTAGAATGTAACGGAGAAATCTGAGTGGTGATCAAGCTCACTCAGGAGCATCAAGCTTTGTCGATGCGGCTAGCCCCCTGGCAGAGCATTTAGTAGTAAGCGGAGAGATCCAGATGATTAAACGAATCCTGACAGGTAGCTCGATTTTTGTTCTACTGCTGCTGTCCGGCTTGCCTGCTCAAGCTCAGACTCAAGACCCCGCTCCTCAGTCACCAGAGGCAGCCCCAGAACCAGAGGCAGCCCCAGAAGTGGATGTCAGTGCTGACGAAGTGCAGAAATTTGCGAATGCAATTCGAGAGATGCAGCAGATTCAAGATGAAGCTCATAATCAAGCGATTCAAGTCCTTGAGCAATCTGGATTGTCTCCCGATCGCTTCAATGAAATTCTCCGAAGCCAACGCGAACCAGAAGCGCCACCGAGCACAGCGATCACCCCTGACGAACAACAGCAATTTGACCAAGCCTATAATCAGATTTTGCAAATTCGACAGGACACTGAAAGCCGTATGGAGCAGGCGATCATTCAAGAAGGATTGGAAATTGAGCGATTCAACCAGATCTTTGCGATGGTGCAGCAAAGTCCAGAATTGCGGCAACAAGTCGAGCAGATTCTTCAGCAAGGTGAACGGACTAGCCGTCTAAGCTAAATTTTTCGGCATTAGGGTGGGCATGGCTCACCCTCCGGTTGACTACAAGGGTTTCTTTTCATGCTTGACCTCATTAAACTTGCCCGTCAGATGCAGGGCATTGGTCAACACCTGAACCAGGAAGCGATCGCGCCCGTCAGCGATTGGAGATAGCACAGCAATTGTTAAAACAAGCACAAGAACGACAGACTGAACTCGTGGAACGGCAGCAAGCTTGGGGCGATCGGCTTGGTTTTACAGCCGCCCAACCTCTTGAACCCCTCGACACTCGCATTGATCTGGCTCCTGCTCCTGCCATTCATACTGTTCTCGCTACAGACGGCTCTCAAATCGCACCCAGCCATCATGAGATCGCCTATTGCTATCTGATCAACGTCGGACGGGTTGTATTGCATTATGGGCAGAACCGCCATCCGTTGCTAGATAGCCTCCCTGAAGTCATCTATCGTCCTGAAGACCTCTACATTTCGCGTCAATGGGGCGTTCGCACGGAAGAATGGATGGGCTATCGACGCACCGTATCAGAAGCGGCAGTATTAGCGGAACTTGGAGCAAGCCTTGAAGAAGGCAAATCGCCATCTCCTTATCCCTCATCCCTCATCCCTCATCCCTGTCTGGCGATGGTGGATGGTTCCCTGATTCATTGGTTTCTAGAACCCTTGCCTGGGGAGGCGCGCGATCGCATCCTTCCCCCCATCTTGCAAGCCTGGGAGCAATTGCGATCGATCCGAGTGCCGATCGTGGGTTATCTGAGTGCGGCTCGCAGTGGCGAGGCATTGAACTTCTTTCGATTACACACCTGCCCTTATCTCGCGCCCGATTGTATTACGCATTGTCCGGGTGCCACTGAGCAAGCTCCCTGTCAGGTGTTTGCGCCCCTGCGAGATACAGCCTTATGGGGATTGCTACTCGAACCCGGACAGCGAGGTGCGATCTGGCGCAGTTCGGCAAAAATTCTGGAAACCTATGGCAACCATACGATCTGCTTCTGTTATGTCCATATGGGGTCGGAGATTGCCCGCATTGAATTCCCGCTCTGGGTGGCGCAGGATGAAGAATTGCTGAATACGGCGCTCAGTTTAACCTTGACGCAGGTACAAAAGGGCTATGGCTATCCGGTGGCATTAGCAGAAGCCCATAATCAGGCGGTAGTACGAGGGGGCGATCGTGCCCGCTTCTTTGCCCTACTGGAGCAACAAATGATTCGAGCAGGATTGAAGAACATCGGCACCTCCTACAAGGAAGCCCGTAAGCGAGGCAGTATTGCTTGAGGAATGAGGAATGAGGAATGAAGGATGAAGGCAGATTGATTATCTCATCCACTTATCCACCCATCACCCTAATTTATCCACCCATCACCCTAATCCCAAATCCGCAGATAAGATAGAGAAAGGGATAGCAAAGACCGCTATACTTCCTATCAAGATTGCTATTTATTGAGTGTTCCAGGGCTGAATTCATGACCTCCTACGCCACTTCTACTGCTCGATCGGATCTGAGTGAATTGCGACGGCTGAAGACGCTATTGCCGCCGGAGTTGAAAAGTTGGGTGACGATCGAAGCGGCAACTGCTGTGAATCCACCCCTTGTCACGAGTGAAGAGATTGGCAAGGATCAAGTGGAGATCCAGATTGATCTGGCAAAGTGGGATCAACTGGCGCTCGATCAGCGCAATCTGCTGTTCTGGCATGAAGTCGCTCGAATTCAGAATGACACGATTCCCAGAGATGGCTGGGAGATGGCGGCGCTGGCGATCGGTCTGGGCGGTGCGGTGGGTGAACTCTGGGTGCAGGATGGCTTATTGCTGTTGCTAGCACTGGCGCTGTGTAGTGTGTCTGGCTGGCGGTTATATCAGCGCAACAACGGTCAGAAGACCCTGAAAGAGGCGATCGATGCGGATGAGAAGGCGATCGCGTTGGCAACTCGGTTTGGCTATACGTTACCGAATGCCTATAAGAGTCTTGGCAGCGCCCTGAAAGTCTTGATCGAACAGACTCCGAAGAAGCGGCAGCGCAAGAAATTTGAGTCGCGATTGGATGCCCTCAAGAAGAGTGCGGCGAAGGCAAAGTCGCAGGTTAAAGCTCCTCGCACGGAAGTTTACTAAGAGTATCATTCTCGTTCCCAGATTCTATCTGGGAATATTTGTTTAGTGGCTCTGCCACTTGCCCTTAGAAGTCTGTCTGAAAACCCATTTTGTAGAGTGGGCAGTGCCCACCCTACCCGTGATGCTAAGTCTAGGCGAAAACCGGAGTTGGATTTATCCCCCTATCCCCCTTGACAGCGG
The DNA here is from genome assembly GCA_012033255.1 of Cyanobacteria bacterium RU_5_0. Lineage (GTDB taxonomy): Bacteria > Cyanobacteriota > Cyanobacteriia > Elainellales > Elainellaceae > JAAUSF01. Next base: position 61,300 of record JAAUSF010000009.1, on the reverse strand, counting down.
CTTCTAGTTCTTAAGTTGTAATCAATGGGTAGAACCTTGGAACGAGGTGTGAGCGAGGCGCGATCTTGAGAAGAAATTTGTGAAGGTGGTTTTCAATGGTACAGGTGCCAGTCAAAAAGTTGACTCTGGAAGAGTTTTTGAAGTTGCGGGAAACTGAGCCTGCTAGCGAGTATGTTGACGGTCAAATTATTCAAAAACCGATGCCGCAGGGAAAACATAGCCGGATTCAAGGTGAATTTGTATCTACGGTCAATCATGTCCTGAAGCCTGACCGAATTGCGTTGGCTTTTCCTGAATTGCGCTGTACCTTTGGGGGACGATCGCTGGTACCGGATATTGCGGTGTTCCGTTGGCAGACAATTCCGCGTGATGAACAGGGGCAAGTTGCCAATCTATTCTCCGTTGCACCAGATTGGATCATTGAAATCCTGTCGCCTGACCAAAGCCAAACACGAGTCACCAAAAATATTTTTCATTGCCTGAAGTTTGATACGCAAATGGGTTGGCTGATTGACCCCGATGAGCAAACTGTATTTGTTTATCTTCCTGGGCAACAAACAGAAGTATTTGATCAACCAGAGGCACAACTTCCTGTACCATCGTTTGCAAGTGGGCTACAGCTTGCGATCAGCGATTTGTTTGCCTGGTTATTCATTTAAAACTTTTTAATTCTCGTGGGTTATTACCAATTTGAGTTTCGCCCTTACGAGCGATCGTTTACCCCCCCTTTGCGAACCAATCATGGGGTGTGGTATCTCCGCAAGGGAATTATTTTGCGAATCACTGATACCGAGGGGCAAGTCGGTTGGGGGGAAATTGCGCCGATTCAGGAATTTGGCAGTGAGAGTTTTGAGCAAGCCCTTGCTTATTGCCAGCAAATTCCGGCTGAAGTGGCGGATAATCCAGCCCCAGTGCTATTGCCGGATATGCCTGCTTGTCAATTTGGGTTTGAGTCGGCTTGGGAAATGCTGACTGCACCTCGATCGAGGTATAGTCTAGTTCCATCAACCTACAGCGCCCTCCTGCCTACAGGCTCACTCGCATTGCAGGCGTGGCAGAAGCTTTGGGAGAACGGGGCACGAACATTCAAATGGAAAATTGGTGTCGATGCGATCGCCCAAGAACTCAGTCTATTTGAACAGCTAATCACAGCCTTACCCTCTGAAGCGCGGTTACGACTTGATGCGAATGGTGGATTCGATTGGCAACAAACCTGTGAGTGGCTGCGAGTGTGCGATCCCCACAACACGGTAGAGTTTTTAGAGCAACCTCTCCCACCCGAACAGTTTGACCTCATGTTGAAGCTGAGCGAACAGTATCCTGTGCCGATCGCCCTGGACGAATCCGTTGCCACCACCGATGACATGGAAGCCTGCTACAACCAGGGTTGGCGCGGAATTTTTGTAATTAAAGCCGCGATCGCCGGTTCTCCTGCCCGTCTGCGCGAATTTTGCCGATCGCATGAGGTCGATGTGGTTTGGTCGTCTGCCTTTGAAACGGCGGTGGCTGGGCACTTTATCCAACACTACTTGATTGCGTCACTTCCCGTTTCACCCAGAGCGATCGGCTTTGGCGTTGACCATTGGTTCGATGACGCTGACCTTGATCATTCCGACTTCGATCGATTATGGCAGAGCCTCTGACCCATCTCCAACAGCGCCTCGCCACCAACTGGTTAATCGGGCTTGAAGCGCAAAAACTAGCTGACCTGGCAACCGAAAGAGTTTATCAACTCCACCAACTCAAACAGGCAAATCTGCAACCGATCGTTCTGCTGGCTGAGCCTGATCTGTTAGTGTTTCTAGCGAGTTTTGTGGCGGCTTGCTCTGCTGACTGTCCCGTTTTTCTAGGAAATCCACAATGGACTGAAACCGAGTGGCAGCAAGTGTTCGATCGAGTCACACCTGATGTCATCTGGAGAAGCGATCGAGCGTCCCTCCTAACCCCTCTTCACACCGGACACCCTAACTCGTTCAAAGTCTCCCTTCCTAAGGGGGATTTAGGGGGATCTTTATCTTTTCCCTCCAACTGGATTATGATTCCCACAGGCGGATCATCCGGTCAGATTCGCTTCGCCATTCACACCTGGGAAACATTAACCGCATCAGTTGAAGGGTTTAGAGCCTATTTTCAGGTCGATCGCGTTCATTCTTGCTGCGTGTTGCCGCTCTATCATGTCAGTGGGTTGATGCAGTTCATGCGATCGTTTCTGTCGGGGGGGAAATTGGCGGTTCTCTCGTCTAAGGCGTTAGAGACTGGCGTAGATGAGTTCGATCCGGCTGAGTTTTTTCTATCTCTTGTTCCGACGCAATTACAACGGTTATTGCAAACTCCAGGATCGATCGATTGGCTTGCTCGATTTCACACGGTTTTATTGGGAGGTGCGCCAGCCTGGGATGAGCTACTAGAAACTGCCAGAAATCATCGAATTCGACTGGCTCCTACCTATGGCATGACGGAAACTGCCTCTCAAATTGTCACGCTCAAGCCAGAGGATTTCTTACGAGGACAAACAGGCTGTGGACAGGTTTTGCCCCATGCGGAAGTGATGATTCGTAACCTCGACAATCCAACGGTTCAATCTGATTTAATCGGCACGATCGCCATCAAAGCCGCTTCTCTTGCATTGGGCTATTATCCTGAATCCTTCAATCCTTCGGGTATTTTCACTACCGATGATCTGGGATTTTTTGACGCAGAAGGCTATTTGCATATTGTTGGTCGGAATAGCCACAAGATTATTACGGGAGGCGAAAACGTGTTTCCCGCAGAGGTAGAAGCCGCCATTCGATCGACTGGATTAATCCGAGATGTTTGCGTTTTAGGAATCCCCGATCGCGAGTGGGGTGAAGTCGTAACTGCTGTTTATATCCCTGCGAATGCAAAAATTTCAGTTTCAGAATTGCGCCTGAGCTTAGTCGATCGATTGAGCAAATTCAAATGTCCTAAACACTGGATTGTGATGGAACAATTGCCTCGAAATGCTCAAGGGAAGATAAACTATACGCAACTCAAACAATTACTGATATCGGATTGCGACTAAAAGCATAATGTTGAATTTGGGAATGGGGAATGGGTTACTCATCCGTTCCCAGAGTTTTCAGGTTGCGATGTCGATCGTCTCCTCTCTAAATACATTCCTCCAACGATGAGCAGCACAATCACAAACGTCCCGATTCCTAATGGATTTGGAACCCAAAATACGGCTTCTAAATGATTAATTGTTCCAGGTTTCAGTTGCCAGATTAACTGTCGTCCTCGGCTCTGAATCTCTGGAGTAGCGGTGTCAGCCGAATCATTAATTTGTGCGCCCCAGGGAGTATCAAGGCTAAATGCGAGTTCCAGTCGTTTATCTGACTGATCTGGAAGCGTTTCGGATGGGGAGGGAAAGGCTAGCGATCGCAAATCCAAATCATAGTTTAAATGGTTGCGTTGCCAAAGTATAAAATTGCGAGTTGTTACCTGCAATCGCGATCCTGATTCAGGTGGATTTGAGCCAAAAGTTCGGGCTAATTCGGGCTTAGAAGAGGAGGGAAACAATTGATTAAATTTGGTTGCCAAATCCTTTCCACCGTGAAATGGAATAGTCATGATGAGTTCGCAATCGGATGGATGCTGAATTCGCCCTCCGAGTTGCTTGGTTTGCTGTTCAAGACGTTCTAGCCAAGTCGATAAAACAGAATAGCTGAAGCCTGATAGCGGCTCACTCAGGCGAATGTGTTGCACAATTTGCCCGTGACTCGCATCCGCGAATTTAATGCCCACATCATACTGAACGCATCCAGATAGAAAAAGGGTGGCAACCAAAATAATCCAAACCATTCGTAGACGAATCAGCAGACGACCGATCGCCCGCACTCCCCACATCAAGGGATGCATTCGGACAGGAAAATTTGACGATTGCCTCATACGCATTTGCTTCAACCTAAACTCTAAAATCGCCTAAATTTTATCAGTCAATTGCTCACTCGTGATTGAGAGGGCTGGTCAAACGTCAATCTCAAGCACTAAGTCAGGCGGTGGATCGGCAAACCAATCCATTCACTTGGTTTCCCCCTTTCTCAAGGGAGGTTGGGGGGATCAAGCGTAATTTGCGATCGCCTGAGTCTTCCCAGGTGGCAGGTAGCCGCACAACTGCTCCAGATGGAAGGTGAGTTTTTTCGGAGGATTTGAGAGCAAGCATAGTTAGCAGCACTGTAAATTCGGCTGGATACGAAGTGGACCTTGAGATGCCTTCTGTTTCTGAAATATTAGCAATTCTTTTCTAACTGTTCACACGCTCCAATACTAACCCAACTGCTCGATCCATCCGCCCAATGTTCTTTTTTCCAGATCGGCGCATTGTGCTTAAGCGTATCGATCGCATATTTACACGCCGCAAAGGCTTCCGTCCGATGCGGACAGCCTACCGTAACCAGCACACTAATCTCGCCAATCTGCAATCGTCCGACGCGGTGATGAATCACCACATGGGTTACATCTGTCCAAGTTTGACGAATCTCGCCAGCGATCTGCTTGAACACTTCGATCGCCATTGGCTCATACGCTTGATATTCCAGCGCCACCACAGGCTGACCATCCGTTTGATTGCGAACCATGCCGCTCATCACGACGACAGCCCCGTTAGCGGGATCATCTGCCAGTGCATACACCTCTTCTAGCGAGAGTGGCGCAAACGTGATTGCAAAATGATCATGAGAATGGAGTTGAAGAGATTTAGAGAAGGAGGGGGCGATCGGATTCATCACAAGTTGTTGTAAATCACTCACTCTATTTTCACTCAAAAGTCTTGCCAGCTTAAGGGAACCTCAGCAGAGTTTTGACAGATTACTATGAGTGTCGAAAATTCGCCCATGTTCCGGCAACTGTTCCTGCCATTGTGACCGCAACGACAATTGCAATTAAGATTCCTAAACGATTGACCTCGCATCGTTTTGCCAAAAAGTTCGGAGGCATATGCAACCCTGTTAAATTGTGAAATTCTCCGAAATATCAGCATTCCCCAATGTCACTCTCACACCAAATTGCTCACCCGATCGCCCACTAAACCTAAGTTGAATATACATATCTGCCTGTCGTGCGGTTACTTCATACAACGATCGCCCTATTTCTTTTAATAGAATAAGTTGCAAACTGGCAGGTAGATAAGGTGCATCGCCTGTAGGATAAACACGCAAGAGAATACCCACTTGTTGATCGGGTTTGTGAATCAACGTGACAGCGAGAGCGATCGATTGTCCGGCAACTTGCATTCCTAAATCAATCAGTTTAACTCGTCTGACTCCTGCTGCCGGATTTCCCGGATCAATTTGCCAAAGGCTCTCTACGACTGTCCAGAGTGTTTCATCATCTTGGGTCGTTTGCCGTAAATGAACTAATGCTTGGATCGCGTGTTGATGCCCTACAGCAATTGCTCCAAGTTGTTTCGCAGCAGTGCGCTGTTGTAATTCATCAGGTTCATCAAGTTGATGAATCAGTGATGTAATATCATCTGAAGTGATGTTATTGTAATTCTCTGCGCTACGACAGGCAAGTGCGAGTTGAGTTCGCATTTCCAGGAATTCTTCAATCGCCATCCATCCTGTCTCAAACTGATTCCGAAACCAGTTTCTTAATTGGTTATGATTATTGGTCTGTTTTGCTGTTGAGATTAGTTCAGAGCTACTCTCAGAATCCATCCATACTTCTGAGAATTCACGTTCTAGTTTGATCGCTGCATTCAATGCTGAATCGGTTAATCCTGTTGCCTTGAGATAGGTGTAGTAGGCGGCAAATGGAATACTGAGTACATCGCTCCAATCAACTTCTCGCTGATGAAAGGCTTGAATGTTGGGCTGTTTGAACGAGGTAGTAGCAATGGTCAACCCTAATGATTCGATCGTTCGTTTCGATGGGATTTCATCTGCCAATCCATTGTGAAAATCTCCCACTGTAAGCAGTACATCGTAGATTGTTCGTGACAATCGTTTCCCAACCGGACGCAACAAATTACAAGTTAACATCGGCAGAATATGCCATGTTTCAGCAATTAAATCGCAGTCAATTCCAGACACTTCAGATGGGATCAGCAAATCCACATTGCTTAAAAATTCCGTTTCTCTAGATAACAGCATCACAGACACGACTTGCCAAGGCTCTTCTGGATCAACGGGCGGTTCGGGATCTCCCGTAATGATCACAAAGCGTCGGGGAGCAATTCCGTCTAAAAAAAGTTGGGCGGTTTCTGAATAAAGGTGTTGCTGCTGTTCGTCAGAAAACTCTACAGGAGTTTGCACCGATCGACTCACTTCCCAGATTTCTCCAGGTTTCGATAGAGTGGCTTGGTTTTGGGTAGATGAAGATTGGCTTAGATCAGTATGCATAAGCTCCTCGCGTTGATTGAAAATCGGTAATGCGCGATCTAGTGAACGAACAACAACCTCGTGCGATGACTAAACTGGCTATGATTACAAACTGCACTTATAGCAAATTACCATTGCGTCGTCGATCGCCTTGTTTGTATTTTCATTTGCTGATTTATTGATACCTGTTGTTTAACCGCTTCAGCTTGCAACAATCCTCATGCCTCCGTCATACGTTGACATAATTCTTTCAAACGCTTTGAAACAGCGCCTTGAGTGATGTTTAACTCCATCGCTAATTCAGATTGATTTTTACCCTGAATTTGTCCTTGCCAGAGCTTGAGAGACGAAATCAGAATCAGATTAATCGAGTATTTCTGGTGCTCAGGACTCTATTTAGACCCTATTTCAGTTCAGTTATTTCTGGAATACAGACAGTGCTACTTACAGATTTGGCACAGTGAAAAGATGCACCCGATGATTAGAACACACCTGATGATTGAAATACACCTGATGGTTGGTTCTTAGTTTCACCACACAACTTTCTCTACAAATTTCGGAATCCTTGCCATCAATGTGATTCAAAAAATTTACTCATTTGATTGGAATATTCTGCAACAAACCTGCGTTGTAAGAGATGAAGCACAATACAGAACACATCATTATGCTGAGTTTCTTTGAACAAACTTTCAATTTTGCAAGCACATCCGGCGGAGAAAGCTTGTTGAGAGCCAGGGTAAACATTACTCGGAATAATCCGAGTCGCAATGCACGAGTGTTATTGATTTTGAAAGGATATAGCAATCCCAAATCAATTGTGAGAAAACCCAAAGAGGTTTGGGGACGAAGTCCCCAAGGAGGGGGCACTGCCCCCCTCCACCCCCTTCTTACAAATGATTTAGGGCTGCTATATGATATTCAATTCAGTGATTCAGATCATCACGTGTTACGAGCATTCATCCGACCAGAATTGGAAGATTTTGATTCGTTCATTGATCGGTTAATATCCGAGTATCAATGGGTCTACAAGATGCAAGTGGTTCATGGGATGATGCGTATGAAGGAATGATGATTGTTGGGATTATTGTAGTCGATGACGATCGTGTTGATGTGTTTGATCAAAGTGACGATCACCACGTTCATCATCTCACGTTCTGAAAATCGCTGTAAGGTCAAGCTTTACCACTGCCCATCAGATACAGCAACGCCATCCGTACAGCAACGCCACTTGTGACTTGCTGTGAAATTAAACTGAACGTCGGATCATCCATTAATTCAGAGCTAATCTCCACCCCTCGATTCACGGGACCCGGATGCAGCACCTTTACATCCGGCTTGCAGAGTTTGAGCCGATCGATCGTAATCCCATATCGCTGATGATATTCCCGTAGACTGGGCAACAAATGTTGCGTCATTCGTTCCCGTTGTAAGCGCAAAGTCATGACAAAATCTGCATCCTCAAGCGCCGATTCAAGAGTCCAGTGAATGAAAAGCTTGCGAGAAGTAGAAGAGAGTTTTGAGTTTTGAGTTTTGAGTTTTGAGTTTTGAGTTGGGTCTTTTAATTGAGAACTTAAACCGGAGAACTCAGAACTTCCTATGTAGTCTGCAAACCATTTCGGTAACAGAGTCGGCGGTCCCGCGAGATGAACTTCGGCTCCGCTTGCAGTGAGGCTCCAAATGTTCGATCGCGCCACACGAGAATGCAGAATATCCCCGACGATCGCAATCTTTTTGTCCTTCAAGAGAGATAAACGAGGGTGTTCAGGGTCGAGCAAGGTACAGATGGTGAACAGGTCGAGGAGAGCCTGGGAGGGATGTTCGTGCTGTCCATCTCCGGCATTGAAGACGCCAACACGAGTTTGCAGACGATCCATTTCGTTGGCGATCGCTTGAGGCACTCCAGCTTCCCGATGACGGATCACCATAATATCGGTGCCCATTGCCAGGTAAGTTTTAGCTGTATCTAGAATCGTTTCGCCCTTGGTCAGGGAAGATGTACTAGGAGCAAAGTTCAGCGTATCAGCAGACAGGCGCTTAGCCGCTAGTTCAAAACTGCTGCGGGTGCGTGTAGATGGCTCAAAATAAATTGGCGATAACTTGCCCTTGCAGTGCCGGAACTTTTTTGGTACGGCGAGACAGCACTTCTTGAAAACTAGCAGCCGTCTGGAGGACAGTATCATATTCATCGGGTTGAAAGTCAGCGAGAGATATAACGTGGCGACGAGTCCAGGAGGTTGTAACCATAAAAAGCGTAAAACGATGGATGAGTCCTGTCGCGATGCGGCTCACCCTTTTTAGTTAAGATTACTGGCTCGGTTGATAATCCTCTCGTCAGTGGTGGTAGATGGTACACGTCAGCAAAGTCAAATGCCTAGGCATGGCGACAGGAATAGATTCTGGTTTAGCTTAGCATTTCCCGCTAAACATGAGCCAAAACACAAATCCCCCTCTCCTGGGGGGAGGGAGATCAAGCAGGGAAATTTCAAATGTGCAAGCTTTAAAAGGCTTTCTTTGAAAAATTAAAATGAAGGCCTAGATCGATCCGCTCTTACCCAAAACTTGCTCTTTGAGAGAGTTGAAATCGTTGGTTAACTCTTGGCGGTTTTCTGCTTTCCAGATATAGCGGTAAACGAACCAAGCGGTATACCCCATCCCGACGAGTTCAAAGAGTGGAGATAGTAACGGAATGTCGTTGATAGCATCTAAAATTGCCAACAACAGCTTGACAGCAATCAATGCCCCAATCACCAGCGCAACAGTGATAATCGGGCGTCTGTACTCTCCAAAGAAATCGGTCAGGTATTCGGGCAAGTCAGACAGGAACTCAGAGATTTTTTCGCCAACCTGCTTCAACTGTTCATTAGTGGTTGAAGTAGAGGCAGTAGTTGCAAAAGATCCGGGGTCTTCGTTGTTCATAGTCACGCTAACCGTCTCCGTCTTATATTCTGGGGAGTTAATGTCTTGTACTTCTGATTCCATAGTGATACCTTACAACTCGACAACTGCTGTGAGAGGAGATACCCCAGTCTAGAATAGAACTAAATCCAACCTCTATAACTTTTTTAGGATTTATTAGGATTTAACGGTATCTTCTATGTTGATCCGAACATACTTGACACTAAAACAGAGTGTTCGGAATTGCAAGGTCTTAAGCTAAATTTTCTCTAAAAGTTGAAGAATTGCCTGTGCAGCCCGATCGCACACTCCCACATCACCCAATTTCTGGCGCATTCGCTGATAATCAGTGAGCATCTGTTGCTGTCGGGCTGGGTTTAGCAAGATATCTAGCGCCTCTTGAGTGATCCGTTCTGGGGTCGCTTTATCCTGCAAGAGTTCCGGGACGATCGCCTCCATCATCACTAAGTTTGGCGGCGATACGAATGGAGCAGAGAATTTCAGCACATGCCTTGCGATCCAGGCAGTTGCCTCACTGAGTCGATACATCACCACTTGCGGCACGTTAAGCAGCGCTGTTTCCAGGTTAACCGTACCCGACTTCGCAATTGCCAAATCCGCCGCTGCAATCACCACTTGCGACTGATCCGCTACCAACGTCGCCCGTAGTCCATAGTGACGAATCGCCTGCTCCAAAATAGGACGATAAATCTCCAGAGATAGCGGAATCCAGAAATGAACCTGGGGAAGTTGAGCCTGGATCTGCCGCGCCGCCTCAAACATCACGGGCAAAATATAGTTGAGTTCTTGACGACGCGATGCCGGAATCAGCGCAATGGCGATTTGTTCGGCGGAGATGCCCAACATCGATCGGGCTTGCGATCGCCCCGGTGCCATCTGCATTCGATCGACCAAGGGATGCCCAACCCAAGTCACCTTTGCGCCACGCTTCTGGTAATACTCCGCTTCACCCAGAAAAATCGCCAGGAGGCGATCGGTAATTTGCAAAATCAGATTCGTATTGCGATTATTGATTGACCAAACCCACTCCTGCGGCGCAATGTAATACACCGTCGGAACCTGCGGAAGATGCTGTCGCACGAAGCGACCCATCGCCAGATTGGGGCTGACATAATCGATCATCACCACTAGATCCGGCGGATATTGGCGCAATGGTGCTTCACTTGGCGTTGAATTCGCAGCGTCGAGAAAATATAGGGCACCGATTCCAAAATGCCGATCGAGCCGATCGCACTCGTATCCGCCAGTAACACCGCTCCTGCCTCTGCCATCCGTTGCCCACCCAACGCCGGAATCTCCAGCCTGATTCCAGCCTGCTCCGCCCGATCCCGCAATGCCTGAATCAACAACGCTCCCTGGAGATCGCCAGACACTTCTCCAGTGCTAACAAAAATTCGGTAAGCAGAGGATGAGAGGGGAGGGGGGTGAGGGGATGAGGGAATGAGGGGATTGTCAGACTTACGAGCCTGCTCCCCATCTTGCAGTTCCTTTATCTCTCTATCCCCCATCTCCCCATCTCCCCCTTTCCTTACCCTTCATCCTTCCCCCCGCCGCTTACCCGGAATTAATCCTCGTCGTCCGGGCGATAAGCTAAGTCGGAGAAATTGACGCAGATGGTTCAGGTATTCGTTATCGGGGAGCAGATCGAGTTGGTCTAGGGCATCGGTAAAAGGGATACCAGAGCGATAGAGGAGGCGAAATGCTTTTTTGAGAATTTGGAAGGTGTGGCTGTCGTCTACGAGTCCGGCGCGTTTGAGTCCAACTTGATTGAGCGTTCGCACCCTAGCTGGATTCCCCTCAACGAGCAGATATGGCGGCACATCGTGGACAATTCGGTTCATTCCGCCGATCATCGACAAGCGACCGATATGAACAAACTGATGAATCGCAGAAGCTCCCCCGATCGTTGCTTTCGATTCCACCCAGACATGCCCTCCCATGACCGTAGAACTGGCGATCGTCGTCTGATCTTCAATCACACAGTTGTGCGCTATGTGGACATAGGACATCAGCAAATTGCTGTTTCCGATCACGGTGGCTTCCCCGTGATGAGTTGCACGGTTGATCGTCACATACTCGCGGATGGTATTGTCATCCCCAATTGTGACCAAACTGAGGGAGCCATCATACTTACGGTCTTGGGGTTCTAAGCCGATCGCGGCTCCCGGAAAGATTTGATTGCGGGCACCAATCTCAGTCAAGCCATCCAACACCGCATGATGTCCGATGACAGTTCCAGCCCCCACTTTCACCCGTTCCCCAATCACCGCATACGCCCCTACCTGAACTGTGGGGTGCAGTTCAGCACGGGGATGAATCACAGCCGTAGGGTGAATCAGCGTTGTCATAGCAGTAAGAGAGGTAGAAAGTTTTGAGTTTTAAGTTTTGAGTTTTAAGTTTTAAGGGTTTGGTCAGGAAGATTCTGTTCAGAATTCACAACTTAACACTTAGAACTCAAAACTCAACACTCTACAAATCCACGATCGAAAACATGAGTTCGCCTTCAGTGACAAGTTGATTATCGACTTCAGCACGACCATGCATCTTGCTAAACCGACCTCGCTTCACCGACAGGAGTTCCATAGTCATAATTAGCTGATCACCCGGAACGACAGGGCGACGAAACTTCACTTTGTCAATTCCGACAAACATGAACAAGCCTTCGGGGAGATCGGGCATTTGAACGAGAACGATGCCACCGACTTGAGCCATCGCCTCAACAATCAGCACTCCAGGCATGATTGGCCGCCCTGGAAAATGCCCCTGAAAATGAGGTTCGTTGATTGTGACATTTTTGATGCCCACCGCCAATTTCCCAGGCACGTACTTGATGATCCGATCCACTAACGAGAAGGGATAACGGTGCGGCAACAAGCGATGAATATCCTCCACCGCAAGAACTTGAGATGGGGAAGTGCGATCGATCACTTCTTGATCAATATCGGCGTCCAAGTGGGTCGTCGTGATATGGTCGTCAGTCAATGTAGCCATGAGTGAACGTTGGTAGGACTGGAATTAGGACTGGAATAACGAAGAAGTTTGTGCGTCAAACAGATAGCCGTGTGTACGCTAGACGTTGAGCCAGTTGGGTATGCAAGCGGTGACTAGCTTTATATGCCAACACATGGACTTGCGGAAAAACTCCCAACAAACTCAAGTCCCCTACTAAGTCTAGAAGTTTATGACGCACTGGTTCATTTGAAAATCTTAGGGGCGGATTTACCCACCCATCTTCACCACAAACCAGAGCATTGTCTAGATTACCCCCCTTGATTAACCCACTTTGCTGCAACTGCTCAATTTGAGGCAACAAACCGAAAGTGCGGGCGGGTGCAACAGCGACTCGAAAGCTCTCCTGATGAGGCGACCAGCTAAACCACTGATTGCCGATCGCAGGCAACTCAAAATCAATGCCGTAGCTAAAGCGCAATTCGCTGGAAGGCAACGCCGCAACGAAGGCATCCCCCTGACAGAGCCAAATCGGTTCACTGAGCGGATGGATCTGGCGATCGGCAGATTGCGCTACGATCCCCGCTTGAGCGATTGCCTCCACCCATTCCAACGCCGAACCATCTAGCAACGGCACCTCTGCCCCGTCTATCTCAATTCGAGCATTGTCAACCCCCATGCTGCCCAACGCTGCCAGCAAATGCTCCACAGTACGAACCTGCGCCTCTCCATTGACTAACTCAGTCGATAGCATCGTCTGACCCACACAATCGACCGTTGCTGGAATAATAGGCGATCCAGGCAAATCAACCCGCACAAAATAGCGCCCTTGCCCCACCGCCACGGGCAATACCCGCACCGTGGCTAATTCCCCGGAATGGAGTCCAATTCCCGATCGCTCAAACCTAGTCGCCAACGTATGTTGCTTAGAACTCAGAATGCAGGATTCACAATCCAACACCTTCAAGAATTCCGGTACTCCATACAACTCCATCGGGACACTGCTATCCCTCGCCTCAGACCAGTGAATCTCACGCTTCATCTCACACCCCTCACACCCGTTGCAGCGGCTAACCGCACCCTTCATTCACAACCCTGTGCCATGTCTACGTATTTCCCCTTCACCCTTCATCCTTCACCCTTCACCCTTCACCCTTCACCCTTCACCCTTCACCCTTCACCCTTCATTCTTCATCCTTATCCCCTATTTCCTCCTAAAACCTCTCCCCAATCCCAAAATGGAACTGCCCGTCACCCTCATCATTAACGGCATAATCGACACGAATCTGTCCTAATGGCGACTGAACTCGGACACCAATCCCATAGCCAAATCCGAAACCAGGTTCGTCTAGAATTACCGAAGGTTCCCCTTCAACATCTTCCTCAGTTCCCAATGTGGTACCGACATCAGCAAATAATGCGCCACTGATAATCGAGAATACAGGGAAGCGATACTCGACCGTCGCTTGAAAGTAGCTGCGTCCACTGCCCACTTCACCAGGTCCATAACCTCGCACAGAATCGGTTCCACCGATCGAGAAAGCTTCATAGGGCGGCAGATCCCCAATGATCGTTCCCCCTTGGACATTGACCGCTATCGTTTGGGGGCATTGATTGGGGGTTGGATTTTCCTCTTGACAACCGGGCGTAAAATCGGTGACGCGGACGGGTAAGAAGTAGCTGTAGCTGGCACGGAGGCGGTTAAACGTGATGCTGCCATTGCCTATTGGGATGGTTTGCTCAGTGCTAAACCGCAAGAAAGAGCCGCTCGTGGTTTGCAGTGGGTCATTGCGGCGATCTTGCGAGACGGAAAACTGAAGGGAGGTGATGTCATCTTCTCCAGAGTCGTTGAAGCTTAGAGGAGTCCCAAATTCGCTACGGGGTGTTACGTCGCCATCTAGATCCACGATCGACACTCGCTGATATTGCGCCCCTACGGTTGCTCTCCAGCCATCTCTTAGTGGACGGCTAAAACTGACACCGCCACCAAACCGCCGGACACGGGGACGATCGCCATTGGGAAGGCGGATGTTATCATCACCTTCTCCTTCAAAAACAAGCGATCGCGACTGCCGACCAAACGCATTAACCGTGTAAGAGGTGCGATTGGGATCGCCGCCAATCCAGGGATCAGTAAAGCTGATATCAAACAGCAGATCCCGTTCACCAATTTGAATTTCTGCATTGAGTCGTTGATTATTACCGCCCAAGTTTTGTTCTTGAAGACTGGCAGTTCCAAACAAACCACTAGCAGAGCTAACCCCAACTCCAGCCCCAAACGTCCCAGTGCGGCGTTCGGTCACGTTTACAATCACCTCTACCTGAGCCGGATCTTGACCAGGGTTCAAGGAAATACTCAAGTCTTCAAAGATTCCGAGGGCAAAGGCTCGTTGCAAGTCTGCCTGGATCTGGTTTTGATTGAACACTGTTCCGGGTTGAGACTCAAACTCACGAGTGACAATGAAATCGCGAGTTCGACCTTCGATCGGGTTTCCTTCTTCATCAACCGTTTCACCATCGCGAGTGCGGAAGCGAACCTGAATATCTTCAATCACGCCTTCAGCGACTTGCAGCATCACGACTCCATCTGGGGAAATCTGCGGCGCACCAATCACCTGAGCCAAAACGTAGCCGTTGCTCTGGTAAAGCTGGTTGAGTTGGTCAATGCCCGTCTGGAAGTTTCGCAGGTTGAGAATTTCTCCATACTGAGGGCTGAAAATATCATCCACTGCCTGTTGAATCGGGACTTCAGCACCGTCATAGTTGATCGTTTCTAAGGCGCTTCCTTGAAGCTGTACAGACTGAAGTACAGGGTTCGGTGCCACTTCAAAGGTGACGCGGACACCCAACGGCGTGTCTTCTGGAATTGCCCGGACACTAGAGAAAAAGCCCGTCGCGAAAATGGAGTTGATGTCTTCTTGGAGTTGCGATCGCGTCGTTGTCCGTCCTGGCTGAGTCTGGATTGCCTGATAAACAATATCTTGTAACTCACCCTCGGCTCCTGCTACTACCACTTCGGCAACCAAAACGCGAGGCTCTGGTTCAGTAGACGATGGAGGAGGGGGCGTGGGCGATGCGGGGGGAGTTGTTGGGGACGATGGAGTCTGGTCTGGAGTCTGGTCTTCCACCTCCTCTTGCACGTCTTCCTCAATCTCAACGTCTGACTGAGGAGGAACAATGTCTATCTGATCTGGAGTGTCTTGTTCAGGGGTTTGGGTTCCCGGTGGAGGCTGTCCTGGTTCACCCGGAAGCTCAGGTGGCGGTTCCTCAAGCTGTTCGTTGATCGTCTCTTCCGTCTCGTCGATCTGCTCGTCGATCGCCTCTTCAGGTATCGCCTCTTCAGGTGAGAGTTCCTCCGGTGCTTGAGACAAAAACTCAACCGAAGAATATTCAGGCGCACTCACCATCGGAGCCACAACCCCAGTACTCAATCGATCGACGCCAGGTTGGGCATCTGCGATCGCCTCCTGCGCCAAAATCACATCATCAGGCGGGATCTCTGAACGGATGACCGTCTCAGTATCAATCCCAGCATCCGAGGTTTGCGCTTCAGCAGGATGGGCAAGACCAAAGGCTGCGGAGGCAGTCAACGCTGCCAGTAGAACTGGAGAAAAACGCATACTGTTCAAGCTGTTTAGCACTTCCACACACCAATACCTGCGTATTGCAGGTCAAACTACATTAAGGGACACTGAGAAAGCCGATAGGTACGTGATCCCTGGTAGACTGTGCAATTTTACAGCATTAGATTCCCCTATGTTTGAATTGGCTGTGCCAGAACCCTTTCTAGCACTTGCCGATAAGCCGCTTCAACATCACCCAGATCGTGGCGGAAACGGTCTTTATCCATGACTCGTTGGGCAGGGTCGGTAGTGGTCTGATTCCATAGCCGACAGGTATCGGGGCTAATTTCGTCTGCAAGGAGTAGAGTGTGATCTGCATCTAATCCAAACTCCAATTTAAAATCTACTAGCGTAATGTTGCACCTCTGGAAAAATCAGAGAGGATTTCGTTGATCTGTAATGCCATACTCCGAAGCTGATCAACCTGTTCAGGGGTTGCAAGTTCCAGCAGCAGCAGACGATCGCGAGTCAGTAGAGGATCACCCAATGCGTCATTTTTATAGTAGAACTCCACCAGAGGAGGGTTGAGAATCGTACCTAGAGCGATTCCCGTCTGTTGACAGAGACTCCCAGCCGCAATGTTCCTGACTACGACTTCTAATGGCACAATCTTTACAGAACGCACCCGCATCGTGTTGGGATCGGGGCGATCGATCCAGTGGGTTGGAATCCCCTGTGCCTCTAAGAGTCGAAACAAATGGCTGGAGATCGCACAATTCATCTCGCCTTTGCCTGCAATACTGCCTCGCTTTTGAGCATTAAATGCCGTTGCATCATCCTTAAAATAAGTTAATAAAATACCTGGATCGTCCGTCGCGTAGAGAATTTTGGCTTTACCTTCGTAGAGTTTTTGACGGGCAAACATGATACTTGATCCGATTTAAGGAATAGCTTCCCTATTCTAGCGGTCACGCTGAACCCACAAAAGAATCTCTCTCTTTGGGTGGATGTACGAGCGAACGCGGTTCGCCTCTCCGCATAATGCGATAACTGATTCCCCGGACTTGATATAACGGGCTGCGGAACAGGTGCAGACTGGTTTAAAAAACTTTAACGAATTGGTTCTGCAATTTCAGCATGATTGAGTGAATTTACAAATTGAGGATGGTAAAGTTCCGATAAAAGGTGGTCATAAATTAGAGCGAGTTAGGTTAAGAATAGGTTAAAACATAAATACCAAAGTGTTTAATGGCGATCGAAACCTTAACACTTTTACATCAGAATCAGGAGAGCAGAATGTCAGATCGCAACCATTTTCTTTATTCTCGGAGTCATTATCGGGGTCAGGTGAAACCGGAAAACCTGGTGTTTAACGCTAATCTGCAAGAATTTTCGCAACGACTCAATCTTATCTGCGGGTTACAAACCAATGGTAAGCTAACGCCGATCGAAGCTTTTGATCAAATTGAATCCCTTTGGCACCAACTCAAATTCAGCAAGAAAGCATTAGGAATTGGCAAAGATTCGTTACAACCAGGTAGCTAAAAATGAATTTAACTGGATTACCTGTGATTAAGATGAGCCGTACCCATCCTACAGAAAATTACTTCTCTGTCAATGTCGAGACGCCATCATCCCATTGTTCATCAGTGGGTGGGTTTTTAAGCCAGTGGAGACACCGATCGATGTGCATAGCAGCCGGTTTGTCTTGACTATCGATTTCGTCGAGGATTTCGCTAAACTGGTTCATCGCACTGCGAAATTTGCGTTCCAGGTAATGTTCTCGTCCTTTCTGATAGATCTTAATCGATCGCAGTTTTTCATCAGGAATGGGTTCATCTCGCAGTCCTATCAGTTCATAAATACTGACGGGGTTATTTTTGCCTTTGACGCGGATGCAATCGAGTTCTCGTGCCCAGACGCGATCGGCGCAGGGAGCGTAGGTGTTCTCGCTAATCACGATGTCTGTGCCGTAGATCTTGCTCGCCCCTTCTAAGCGAGAGCCAAGATTAACGCCATCCCCGATCGCCGTAAACTCCATGCGTTTGCTAGAGCCGATGTTGCCACTAATCACACTGTCGGAGTTAATCCCGATACCAATGTTGATTTTGCGCTTTTCCGATCGATCGGCGTTGAAATCTTTGAGGCGGCGACGCATTTCTAATGCCGTCTGAACTGCCATCCAAGCATGATCATCCAGTGGCAGAGGCGAACCAAACACCGCCATGATTGCATCACCGATGTATTTGTCGAGCGTTCCCTTATATCTGAATACCGCATCCACCATCGTCTCGAAGTATTCGTTTAGCATGGTGACAACTTCTTCAGCCTCCATGCTTTCGGTGAGCGTCGTGTAGCTGCGGATGTCAGAGAAGAGAACGGACACTTCTTTGCGATCGCCCCCCAATTTGGCATCGCCACTACTAAGCAACTGTTCCGCCAATTCTTGAGTCATATAGCGATACATGGTGCTTTTCAGTCGTTTTTCGTCGCTAATGTCATCCATAACAACGAGTGCGCCAGAGATCCGAGTGCTGTCATTTGCATCCGCGATCGTGTTAATCGACAGATGAATGCTATGTTGCTCTTGTCCTTTGACCGGTTGAAGCGTCTGATCGGGATAATATTGCTGGCGGCTCTTTTCGTCTCTAGCCTCTAACGCCATTGCAAACCAGCGAGAAAATTCTCCGTTTTCCAGGCGAATTAGATCTGCCGCAGGGCGTCCTTCTAAGGCTTCAGATGGGTCTAAGCCCAAGAGTTGCTTAGCACTTTCGTTGGCGGCGATAATTTTGCCTTCTTTATTAGTAGAAATGACACCATTGGAGAGCGATCGCAGAATATCCCGTTGCATCTGCTCCTGTTGCTTCACGGTGGCAAATAGCTTGGCGTTTTGAAGCGCGACCCCAGCTTGAATATTGAATGCTTTCATAAACTCCTGATCGCCACGGTTGAAACTAGCTCTCCAGCATTCAGGAGCCTCCGGATAGTTTGCCGGATCGTAGGCAGGATAGCGTCCGTGTTTCTTCTTATTGATCAGTTGGGTGACGGCAATCAGTTCTCTATCCGCATTAAAGACAGGCATACAGAGCATACTGCACGTCCGATAGCCCGTTTGTTGATCGGTTTCCTTGGAAGTCGCGGAATTAGGATGATTGTAGAGATCGAACGGAATCAGCAGAGGTTCGCCTGTCTTGGCAACTTGTCCGGCAAATCCAGCGTCCATCCCAATGCTGAATTCTCGCATAATGCCGTTAACGGAGAACTTTGTCCAGAGACGATGGCGATCGTGATCCAACAGCCACAAAGCACTGCGATCGGCTTGCATCAATTCTTTTGCCTCATCCATCACCTTGCTGAGCGTTTCTTCCAGATCAAGGCTACTCTGACTTAACGCCTTGGTTGCTTTCATCAGTGCTGAGGCAGCACGCTGTTGCTGAGTGGCTTTGTAGAAAGAGCGGGATGATTCCAGAATCAAACGAATGGAAGGCGCAAAATCCCGGAAGACTTGTTCGTCATGGGCAGTAAAGCCGTCTAAATTGATTTTTTCCTCTAGCGGCGCATGGGGATCATAATCGGGTTTTAGCTTGTTGATCAATTGCACGACCGCAACCAACTCACCCTCCTCGGTTAGCAGCGGCAAAGTGAGCATGGTATAAGTGCGGTAATGATTCTTCTTATCAATTTCTTGAGCCGCCTGAGAACGGGGATCGTTGTAGAAATCGTAGGGGATGTTGATGACCGACTTGGTGGTGGCGGCTTCTCCAGCAATCCCAACAGTTTTAAGCACTCGCAGTTCTAAATTATTCCCTTTTTCATCTTGAGCCACGATCGACCAGAGTTCATCTCGCTCTTCGTCGAGGAGGAAGATGGTCGTGCGATCGGCCGCTAACAACTCCCCGGTTTTCAAAGTGATGGAGCGGAGCATTTCATTGAGAATGGCATCAAACCCCTGTGAATCTAATACGCTATCTAGCATCGACAGGGTTTGGTTCACCACCTGCAACTTCTGCTCCACGTCCGTTACGACCTGCTTAAACGTATCCTGAGTCAGGGGTGCTAAGAAAGCAGAGAACGATCCTTTGGTAGTAGTCAAGGTACCGCCCGATGTAGAAAGGCGATACGAAGTTGCTTCAGAAGGGGCGATCGCCTCACTCAAAATTGAAGGTTGTCTATCCCCAATGGTGATTTGTGAGGGGGTGCCGCTTTCCAGAACTGTAACATCAATCACGTTACCTCCTGTAGTGTTAGCTTCTATACGACGAGGCGCAATCTCAGTGACACCGTCCGATCGAGACGAATCCCCCACCATAACAGCCAGTCTCTCTTCACAGTTGATTATGGGTACGGTATTGTTAGCGGAGTTCTGAGGAAATCGATGTGAGGATGATGCTTTCATAGATGCCTTGACTCAGGGAGTGTCCAGGTTAGAGAGATAAGTCTTGGGCGGCTCTCTGCCATTTCAGAAGACTTATTCAGAAAGCCGAGAGACATAAACCCATTTACTTCAGGGAACAAAACGTAAGCAACCCCACACTTTCGGGATTTGAGACAGTCTTAGACTAAACCCCTGCACTCACTATATCCGCTTGCTTCTGATCCCATAAGCAACAGACCATACCAAAGCAGATTGCTGAGGAAGCATTTCATGAGGATGAGGAATTCACCATCATGAATATGAAGTGGGTGTTAAGAAAATCTATCCTAAGAGTGCCCAGAAGCGAAGTCAAGCTAGCGTTGGAAGACGGAAAAGTAGGAAAAGCAAGAAGAGCAGGCAATTGTGGAAATTTGGTAGAGCGAATGCACGTTTCTACTATACCTGCTCTGGATTAATTCCCATTTCTCGTAATCGAGCAGCCAATCGTTCATTTCGATGTTGTTCCGCTTCCAATTGAGAAGAGGCTTCCTGTAGCTGTGATAGCCTTTCTTCCGCTAGAGCCAGCGCCTGTTCTTTGGCTTGGCGTTCTTGTTCTTTGGCTTGGCGTTCTTGTTCTTTGGCTTGGCGTTCTTGGTCTCGCAGTTGTGCTAATTCGATGTAGGTGAGGAATCGATCGCCATCTGGACGGTAGATCTCCAGGGTTTCGGGCGTGAGTTCAAAACGGATTCCTAACCGAGGACTGACCCAACCCGCCATATCTTCAATGACATCCAGATCATCCTCAGAACGCAACCATCCCATCAGATCCACATCATCGGGATCATAGATGTAGTATTCTTCAATTCCATAACGCTTATAAAACTTGAGCTTTCGTGCCATCGTACCCAAGCGATTGCCTGGAGACAAAATTTCAAACACAACCTGAGGAGCAATATTGTCCTCTTCCCATTGCTTGTAAGACCCCCTATCACTCTGGGGTCTACCCAATACCACCATGACATCAGGAGCCTGCCGAATAGTGTTGCTGCCCTCAACCGGATACCAGAGCAAATCTCCGGCAACAAACACATCAGAGCGATCGGCAAACAGTAACTCCAGATTCTCTTTGATGACAACAATCCATCGGAATTGCTTCGTATTATCCGCCATCAGTTGCCCATCACTATCAGGGTAGAAAATGTCGGGAACGAGATGAGTGGTGAAGGGCTGAACCATCAGAAACACCTCCTGATACCGCAAGTCTTTTCTGCATTGTGACATTTCTGCATTGTGACATTCTCTCTTGAGGTATAGCGACAGCCACTTGGGTTAGGACGGGGTGCAGGGGTGGAACCCCTAGCTGAGGCGAAGCCCCCACACCCCCTTTAATCCCGATGTCCTAACCTTGATGGTGACAGCTATAGATGCAAAACAGTGATGGGGTGGATGAGTGGACGATTGGTATTAAAACCGACTCCCCATCTACCCATCACCCTGTCTACCGGGAGAAGTTATGCGGCAACTTTTTCTTCAAAGGGAATGAATAATTTCTTGGATGCACCGCAGATAGGGCACTGCCAATCGTCAGGAATATCCTCGAAAGGGGTTCCAGGTGCGATGCCGGAGTCTGGATCACCGATAACAGGGTCGTAGATCATGCTGCACTGTTTGCAGATCCATTTGCGGGTAGCAGAGTCTTCGCTGGCAGCACGAGTGTCAGGTGAGCCACCCTTGAGAACGGTGAGGGCTAGTCCTAATTCTGACTGGCTGCATGATATCAGGCAAAATTGCAGAAGAGTTGTAGCAATTGCACTCCCACCTTCACAAAAACACCGTATGATCTTGACCTAGAAACAGTGCCCTTTCTGCTCTCCTCCGTCGTGTTAGCCCTGGCAAGACTTCGCCATCTCCCTGGTTCCAGCGCAAAAGCTGATCGGCAGCGCCTTGATAATCACCTCGATTCAGCAGCCTCAGCAAGGTTGAACCGGCTAGCGCGCCCTCACCTACGTTGTAGGTAAACGATACCAAGGCGGAAAACTGATCGTCGGTTACGGGGACAGTGACTAAATCTATGACTGCGCCCTCAAATCGTCTTAAGTCTCGTCTGAGAAAGGCTTCGGCTTCGGCTTCGGTGATTACCATACCGGGTCCGATGCCCGACGTGGTGCCATAGCCGATCGTCCAAATGCCAACCGGATCGAGATACGCCTCTAGTCTTAGACCCTCAAACGATTTCAGCAAGCGCAGCCCTTTGGCATTAATCCGTCTGCCCGATGGCGAAGGGGTGGGTGGGTTGAGGTCGATCGGTTGTCCGTTTCGCAAAATTTGGACAGCCGGACGATAGACATACCAGGTGTTACGCCCTTTGAACTGAATCTGATTCCCTTGCCTATCTAAGCCAAACGTGATTCTGAGATGATCATTTTCAGCTAACGCAAAACTTGATAAAGAGAGAGTCGTTCCGCCGCTAATGAATTGCCGTTGGTCATCGGGCAAGGTTGAACCCTGAGCCGTGCTTTGCTTCAACCAAATATCTGTTGATGCTCTTAGGGCATATCCTGATGGTGGAGTTGGCGTGGGAGTAGGGGTAGGAATGGGAGGGGCAGGAGTAGGAGGGGCGGGAGTGGGTGCAGGTAGCGAATTGATCGGTACGGCTTGCCCATTCCGTAGAATCTGAATAGAAGGATAGTAGACATACCAGGTGTTGCGTCCTCTCAATTGCAACTGATTTCCTTGTTTATCTAAGCCGAGCGCAACTTTAACATGATCATTTGCGACAGGCTGAAAGCTTGATAGCGGCACTGAGAACCCCGATTTGATGAATAGTTTTTGATCATCCGGCAAGGTTGAACTCTGAGCCGTACTTTGCTTAAACCAAGTATCCGACACTGCTCTAAGAGTGTAGGCTGAGGTTGCAGGTTTGGGAGTTTGGGTCATGGTATTCCGTTCTGCGTAGGTAGGCGATCGCATCAAGTTACCACTGGAGTGATCAGTAGTTCCTGCTTCAGCAATCCTAGTGGCTACCGTGTATACACAAAATCCTGTCAGGAATTTACGGGAATTTACAAGAACAGGGTGAAATCTTGACTGAGGAACAACGCTCGTTCTGCTTTGCGTCGTCGCGTTAGACCTGCCAATTCCACACCACCATTACCTTTATTCCAGCGCAAAAGCTGATCGGCAGCACCTTGATAATCGCGTCGGTTCAGCAATCTCAATAGTGTGGAATCAGCGAATGCGCCATCGCCCACGTTGTAAACAAATGTCACCAGTGCCGAAAACTGATCGTCATTCAATGACACTTTAACCAATTTGGAAACGGCATTCTCAAATTTCATTAAATCTCGCTTGAGAAACTCCTCGGCTTGGGCTTCGGTAATCCGCATTCCTGGAGTCACTCCTGTCGTGGTGCCATAGCCGATCGTCCACACGCCAACTGCATCAATATAAGCTTCCAATTCCAATCCTTCAAAGGATTTCAGCAATCGTAACCCTTTGGCACTGATTTTCCCACGGCGGGCTAAATTGGCTGGTGTAGGATTGATTGGCGCAGAATTAGATAGTGCAGAGGGATCGATCGCCTGTCCATTCTTGAGAATTTGCACCACTGGACGGTAAACATACCAGGTGTTGCGCCCCTTGAAAAAGACTTGTTTACCCTGGCTATCCAGACCGAATGTGACTTTGATGTGGTCATTGTCCACACGAGCATAGCTGGCGATCGGCAGCAGGGTCCCTGAACTGACAAATTGCCGTTGATCATCTGGCAGAACCGAGCCTTGAACTGTGCTGAGTTTTAGCCAAGTATCCGTCACAATGTTGAGGGTGTAAACCGGAGTGGATGCAGCCTGCGAAATAGGTTTTGGAGAAGAAGTCATAGCACAATTCCTAGCAGTTGTGATTGGCAAACCGATCGCTAAATAATCGACGAGTTTAATCGTTAACGTTCCCAGTTGGGCTGAGGGCAGCGACACCCTGAGCGATCGATGAAGATTGCTTGAAGATGCGCTCACCCTGCGGAATTCCACTGACGGAAATGGAGGTTTCACAGTGGATGACATTATTTGCTGGCAATACAAGCTTGAACTATGCTTCGACGCTATCGCCTCCTCCTCACTGCTGCCGTTATTGCTGTCACCGTGACTAGCCTTCGCACTCTTGCACAACCTGAAAGTGGGCAATCGCAAAATCTGGATCTAGCTGCCTCAACTGCGCCGATCGCTGAAATATCTTGGAAAACTGCCCTAGGAACCGCTATCACCACTTCAAGCTGGAATATTGCATCCTGCGGAGATACGGCTCCTTTGTTTTGTGTTTATGCCAACCGAGAATTGGTGGAGAATCTGCCGCTCCATCCTTCAGATAGGCAATCGGAGACTCAAGAAGAGTTGGGCGAAACAGCGGTTTCTCCAAAAAGACAAACGGATTACCATAGCCTTACACAAACCACTCGAATGCTGACAACCCTCAAAGCCTGGTTAGGTGGTTATTCTGGCTTCTTCCAAACCGATCGCCCTTCAGAGCCAGCAATAGCGATTGCTGTATTGGGTCAACACTAAAACCTCAAACAGAGATCTGTCGCTCCTTCAAGACACGCAACATAAACTATTGCATAGCGAGGTGAATTGAGACAGTGCGATCGTACAGGAAGAATTAATTTTCTGGTGATCAAGAGGGCGCATAAGCTGGTAGATTTAGCGGAGTATTCGTAAGTAGATCAACTCAGCATGAAAGTCCTAGTTATTGGTGGTGATGGTTACTGCGGTTGGGCGACCGCACTCTACCTGTCAAATCAAGGCTACGAAGTCGGCATTCTGGATAGCCTAATCCGGCGACATTGGGATCTAGAGCTTTGTGTGGAGACATTAACTCCGATCGCCCCGATCCAAACCCGGCTGCAACGATGGAAAGACCTGACAGGTAGAACCATTGATCTCTTTGTCGGAGATATCAATAACTATGAGTTCTTGAGAAAAGCCCTGCTTCAGTTTGAACCCACTGCGATTGTGCATTTTGGCGAACAGCGATCAGCGCCCTTTTCAATGATCGATCGAGAACATGCTGTTCTCACTCAAACCAACAATGTGGTTGGGACGTTGAACATCCTCTACGCGATGCACGACCACCTCCCTGACTGCCATTTGGTGAAGCTTGGCACAATGGGCGAGTATGGGACTCCGAACATCGACATCGAAGAAGGCTATATCACGATCGAACACAACGGTCGGAAGGATACGCTGCCTTATCCCAAACAGCCCGGATCGTTCTATCACCTCAGCAAAGTCCACGATTCTCACAATATCCACTTTGCCTGCAAGATCTGGGGACTCCGCGCTACCGACCTGAACCAGGGCGTTGTTTATGGCGTCTTGACCGAAGAAACAGGTATGGATGAACTGCTGATCAATCGGCTAGATTATGACGGCGTATTTGGGACGGCACTGAACCGCTTCTGTATTCAAGCGTCGATCGGGCATCCCCTGACGGTTTATGGTAAGGGCGGGCAGACACGAGGCTTCCTCGATATCCGGGATACCGTTCGCTGTGTCGAATTGGCAATTGCGAACCCGGCTCAATCTGGCGAGTTTCGGGTCTTTAACCAATTCACCGAAATGTTTAGTATTGGTGACTTAGCCGTCATGGTGGAGAAAGCTGGAACGGCAATGGGGCTAAACGTTGAGATCAATCATCTGGAAAATCCGAGAATCGAAAAAGAAGAACACTACTTCAACGCAAAGAACACTAATCTGCTGAGCCTTGGCTTGCAACCCCACTATCTCTCTGATTCCCTGCTCGATTCCTTGCTCAACTTCAGCATCAAATATAAGCATCGGGTTGATGAGCAACAAATCCTGCCCAAAGTGAAGTGGAAGGGCTAAGAGAACCTGTGGATGCACGGATGCTGGCTCTCCTGCTAATTGCGGTGCTACTGGGCGTTATGTTCAGTAGCATCAGCGTCCACTCTCGTCTTCGAGATTGGGCACTTGTTTTGCGGAAAGAGTAGGAGTCTTGCTGGGTGGAGTGATAGTGGCGATCGGAATTCACGGACTCTGCCTGTTGCCCAGAGCAAGATTTTGACACCCCCAACCCGACTGCATCTCAATTCACGCTAAGCAAAAGTTCATAGAATCGTATGCGTATTGCCCTCTTTACTGAAACCTTTTTGCCCAAAGTAGATGGCATTGTCACTCGTCTGAGCCACACGGTAGATCACCTTCAGCGCATGGGCGATCAGGTTTTGATTTTTTCCCCCGATGGTGGGCTACGAGACTATAAAGGGGCAAAGATCTACGGTGTTCCAGGCTTTCCGCTGCCTCTCTATCCAGAGTTAAAGTTGGCGTTGCCTCGTCCCTCTATTCGTCAGGCATTAGAAGAGTTTCAGCCTGATTTGATTCATCTAGTGAACCCAGCCGTTTTGGGATTGGGAGGATTGTATTATGCGAAGTCGCTGGATGTGCCGCTTGTAGCGTCCTATCATACGCACCTGCCCAAATATCTGGAACATTATGGGTTGGGAATGTTGGAAGGGTTGCTATGGGAACTCCTCAAAGCTGGACACAACCAGGCACAGCTAAACCTTTGTACTTCTACAGCGATGCAGTATGAATTAACATCGCATGGGATCGAGCGAGTTGAAGTCTGGCAAAAGGGGGTTGATACGGAGTTGTTCCAGCCAATATTGGCGAGTCGGGCAGTTCGATCGCATCTTTCCCAGGGACACCCCGATAGCCCCATTCTGCTCTATGTGGGTCGGTTGTCGGCAGAGAAGGAGATCGATCGCATCAAACCCGTTCTGCAAGCCATCCCAAACGCCAGACTTGCCCTAGTGGGAGATGGACCCTATCGCCAAGACCTGGAAAAACACTTTGCTGACACCCCCACCTATTTTGTCGGCTATCTCACAGGTCGCGATCTGGCAACTGCCTTCGCCTCTGCGGATGCCTTCATTTTCCCTTCTCGCACAGAAACCCTCGGATTGGTACTGTTAGAAGCGATGGCGGCTGGATGCCCCGTGATCGCCGCAAACGCCGGTGGCATTCCTGATATCGTTACCGATGGCGTCAATGGCTATCTGTTCGATCCGGCAGATGACGATGGGGCGATCGTCGCCACTCAACGGCTGCTAGCCAACCAACGCGAACGAGACATCCTCCGCCAAAATGCCCGTCGCGAAGCAGAAAAATGGGGCTGGGCAGCCGCTACCCGCCAACTGCAAAGCTTTTATCAATCCATCCTCGCGCCATCTCTATCCAGGGCGGCATGAGCGAGTGGTTTGCTGGAGGGGGATGGGTATCTTGCCCGTCCCCCTCCAGCCGTTTCCCCTTGCATAAGCCACACACTCACCCATCCACTCATCCACACGCAATTGTGGGTTACTCATCTGAAAATCGCTGTAAGTAGACTAAATGTGGAATAGCGGATCTCTCTTCATCTTTCATTTTTCATCCTTCATCATCGTCGATCACTGCGGCTCGATCGAGTAGCAACAGGCTCCGTAGGGCATCGGTATCTAATTCGGTGAGCCAGTTTTCTCCGGCACCGACGACTTGTTCTGATAATGCTTTTTTGCTCTCAATTAGTTCGTGAATGCGTTCTTCTAAGGTTCCGGTGCAAACAAACTTATGAACTTGCACATTGCGGGTTTGCCCAATTCGGAAGACGCGATCGGTGGCTTGATTCTCAACGGCCGGATTCCACCAGCGATCGAAGTGAAACACATGATTGGCGCGAGTCAGGTTTAACCCAACGCCACCGGCTTTCAACGACAGAATGAATATTCGCGGTCCTTGCGGGTCGTTTTGAAAGCGATCGATCATTTCCTCCCGTTGCTTCTTTGAGGAACTGCCGTAAAGAAACAAGACTTCCCGATTAAACCGTTGACTCAAATAGGGTTGTAATAATTTCCCCCATTCGGCAAACTGCGTGAAGATCAGGGATCGATCGCCTTCTGCCAACACTTCTTCCAACATTTCTTCTAAGCGTTGAAGTTTGCCAGAAAGGGAGCGGAAGGATAAGGAATGAGGGATGAGGGATGAGTCGGAATTTATTGCTTCATCCTTCATCCTTCTGCCTTCGTCCTTAAACAGGGCTGGATGATTGCAGACTTGTTTCAGCTTCACCAGAAGTGCCAGAATCATGCCGCGTCGCTGAATGCCCTCGGCGGATTCAATTTCGACTAGAGAGTGTTCCACTAACTTTTGGTAAAGGGTGGCTTGGTCGGCAGTAAGACCGCAGAAGACAGTCATTTCTTGTTTTTCGGGCAAGTCCTGGATGATGGAACGATCGGTCTTTAAGCGGCGCAGGATAAAGGGCTGGACGAGCGATCGCAAGGTCTTCAGTGAAGCCGTATCGCCGTAGCGTTCGATCGGCACGGCAAAGCGACGCTGGAAGAAGTTTTTCGGTCCTAAATAGCCTGGATTGAGGAAGTCCAGGATTGACCAAAGTTCTGCTAAACGGTTCTCAACGGGGGTTCCGGTCAAGGCAATCCGAAATTGACAGTCGAGTTGCCGCACAGCTTGCGATTGCTTAGAGTCCGCATTTTTAATATTTTGTGCTTCGTCTAGCACAATCCCTTGCCAGGAAACGCTTTGCAGGTCTTTAGCATCCCGGTGAACCAGAGAATAGCTGGTGATGACGAGGTGTTTGCCTGCGACTGCTTTGGCAAAGGATTTGCCTTGCGATCGTTTGTCTCCATGATGCACGACAAAGGTGAGGCTGGGCGCAAATCGCTTGACCTCCCGTTCCCAGTTGCCAAGGACAGAAGTGGGACAGACGAGCAAGGTTGGTTTTTCCAGGGCATCCTGTTGCTGAAGATGGAGCAGCAAGGCAATCAACTGCGGTGTTTTTCCCAATCCCATATCGTCTGCGAGGCAAGCTCCCAAACCCCATCGTTCCAGAAAGGCTAGCCAGGAAACCCCGCGAATTTGATAGGGGCGCAACTCACCCCGGAACAGTTCGGGCGTAGGAATCGATTCAACACTTTGATTGCCTTTGGTCAGCGTATTGATCAGTTCTTGTAAGGCACCAGATGCTTCAAAGCCAACCACAGGGAGCTTTTCAATCATCTGAGTATCACCTGTACTAATTCGCAGCGCATCTTCTAGCGACAGAGACATCTGCTCTTTGCGGCTCTCAAAGAAAGCTTGTGCAGCTTTGACATCTTGAGAACGGAATTCTACCCATTCGCCATTAATTTCGACGAGCGGCGCATTGAGAGCAACGAGGCGATCGAACTCCGCTTTTGATAATCGCTGTCCACCGATTGTCAATTCCCACTTAAAATTCAGCAGACTTTGCAATCCCAATCGCTGGTTCTTACCGAGTTTGAGAGTTTCTGCTTGCACTCGCAATCCCAACCGATTCGCCCATCCCTCTTGATTTGCCAAACTGGGCGGCAAAATTACGCCAAACCCACTGTCTTGCAACCGCCAAGCCATAGACTTAATGAACTCATAGACCTGAAGCGGATTGAGCTTACACGACTGAGGTTGCTGCACCTGCAAACTGGGTTCAATCACCGGATAGAGCCGGGATGCCAAACCCAGACCTGCCAACAGCGTTTCTTGGGGTTGGTCGATCGTCCGCCCCATGTACTCTAGCCGCTCCACCGGATTATGCCAAACCGTTCGGGCACTCACCAGGAAGTTTGAATCATCAACGGCTTGCAGAAAATACTCTAGCGTCCAATCCATTTGACCTGAATCAGGCGGATACAGATAAAAACAAGTGCGGAAGGTTGCCAACTGCTGGGATAGCTGGCGTTGAAATGGCGCAATCCATTGAGTCAAGGCTGATTCAAGCCGATCGATTTTCACCGGATCGGCGATCAACATTGGAGCATCCCCCAACGCTTGCAGCCATTCTCGCAGAGGAATGTCTTTAGGCAACGCGGCCGTAGGCAACGAGTGACGCGCTGCCACCGATCGAGCTTGCGAATCGATCGCGGCATTCAAAAAGCTCAGTAAAATCTCCTGAGTACTTGCAAAAGGGATTGGGAGTGAGCTTGAATTCTCCCCATCTCCCCATCTCCCCGTCTCTCCATCTTCCCACCCATAAGTACGGCAGGCTCCTGGCATCTGACGAGCAAATTTTTCTAAGCGGGCCTGGTCGGCGGCGCTATCAATTAAGACCTGCCAACGAGTAACAGCCGCTCCCTCCGATGCTCGCTCCAATCCGGGTAAAAATTTGACTCGCGCCAGCAAATCAAGCTGCCAACGGGCAACATGTGACCAGAACCGCAAATCCGCACCCAACCAGGAAAACTCATCATCTTGCACCGAACTAAGCGGCAGCGATTGAAGCAGTTGCAAGGCTTCAACACACGTCAGCCGTATCCCTTGAACCTGCCACGGATATAAGCTCACACCAGAAAGTTCTGCTTCGTTCGCCTCCAGTGTCAAAACCTCGGCGGCAGAGTGTTGGGGAATAAGAGCGATCGACTCTGTTGAACTGGGCTTGAGTTGGTAGGTTGGCAAGATAAGGGGAAGAGAGTGCCAGCGAGGGGAGACGGGTTGCGGATGGGGGGGGGTGAGTTGTGAGTCAGACGGGTTGAGTTTGCGTTTGCGAGAGCGAGATTTTTCCGGTGAAGTCAGAGCGTCATCAAGGGGAAAATCGGCAACTGTCCAGTTGAGTTGGTGAGCGTGACAGAGCGATCGCAGCAACCCAGCCAGTTCCTCAGCCGTTATTGCAAAGGAGTGAGTGAGAGGATGGGGGGATGGGGGGATGGGGGGATGGGAGAGTGTTGCAGATGTTGATTCAGGTATACGATCCGTTGCCACTTCGATCGGCTCCACTCTGCGCCAAATCTCACCCCAGATGAAGAAATAGCCACTTTGAAAGCCGCTTCGATCGTCTGCATGGGTGGATTCTGTCACTGACTGAGTAGAAGTCTGACGTTGAGACTGGCGTATCCAGCTACCATGTAGAATTGCCATGCAAGTTAAGACTCTCTGAACGGCTGCAACTAAACTGAATAGGAAAAATTAATTTTTGCTAAGCAAATCGTGACGGCTACCAGGTGGGGTTGAGGTGGGAAAAGTATGTTCACGTAGTGTCTCGAAAACCAGGATACTATGCAGCCATCCGTTTATAAAACGTTAAAAAACGCAATTTTAGGTAAAGTTTGCCTGACTATCATCTCATGAGCAACGAGGCGAGATGGGACAACATCGCTGCTCTGAGAGAAATTGATTCACAAGCTGGAAGGAACAAGCTGTAAGGCAAGGAATGAATGCTATGGCTAAGTTCTGAGGACTGAGTGCTGAGTCAGGATTGATTGACCGTTTGCCTTTCAGCCTTGGGCAATGTCCTAACCACGCTGGCTACTGCTATACCAGTGGAATTTTAGGCACTTTCAACACTAAACTTAATTCCTCTGGCTAATCCCGTTGGGTTCGCAATACTGGAGTTTATTGTACAACTCATAGTAGAGGCGAAGCATTTGCGGCAGAGACTTGAGATGAAAACCAAAAATTATACGTACGAATGCTTCGCCTCTATAGGTGTTGAATGCCCACCCTACAAGACTACTGAGTTGCGGCTTCCCGTGCCGCAGCAGCTTCATCTGGATGGATACCCAAGCGCGTCAAGTTAATCCGTCCACGGCTATCAATTTCGCGCACCTTGACGATCACTTCATCGCCAACCGCCACTTCATCTTCAACTTTGCCAACGCGATAATCTGCCAGTTGCGAAATGTGGATCATGCCCTCCTTGCTAGGAAGAAATTCGACAAATGCCCCGATCGGAATAATCCGGGTAACACGACCGACATACACATCACCTGCGCTGAGTTTGCGAGTCATGCCTTCGATGATGCCCCGTGCCATTTTCGCTTTGTCTCGATCGACTGCCGAAATCGTCACAGTCCCATCATCTTCGATATCGACCTTGGCTCCGGTTTGCTCCGTGATACCTTTAATCGTCTTGCCACCCGGACCAATCACCAGTCCAATTAATTCGGGGTCGATGCGAATGGTAAGCAGGCGCGGCGCAAAGGGAGACAGTTCGGTGCGAGGTTTGTCGATCGCCGCGAGCATCCTTTCCAAAATGTGCATTCGGGCAGGGCGGGCTTGATTGATCGCATCGGCAATCACATCCATCGTTAACCCTGTGATCTTCATGTCCATTTGCAGCGCCGTGATGCCTTTGTCGGTTCCGGCAACTTTAAAGTCCATGTCGCCCAAAAAGTCTTCAATGCCCTGAATATCCGTCAGGATGCGAACTTCCTCGCCTTCCTTAATCAGACCCATCGCCGCACCGCTCACAGGCTTGATGATCGGGACTCCAGCATCCATCAATGCCAGGGTAGAGCCGCAAACGGAACCCATTGAAGTTGAACCGTTGGAGGACAGCACCTCAGATACGACGCGGATGACATAAGGAAACTGTTCCTTGGGTGGAAGTACTGGGAAGAGTGCTCGTTCTGCCAGCGCCCCATGCCCGATTTCTCGGCGTCCGGGCGATCGCATCGGCTTCGTCTCGCCCACCGAATAGGGCGGCATATTGTAGTGATGCATGTACCGTTTTTCTTCATCCGGATGCAAATCATCCAGTTCTTGTGCCTCTCCCGGAGTTCCCAACGTCACAACGGACATAACCTGAGTTAGCCCTCGCTGGAATAAGGCACTGCCATGAACTCGTGACGGCAATAGTCCTGTGCGACACGCGATCGGGCGAACTTCGTCAAGTTTACGACCATCCACCCGAACCCCCTCCTCAACGATCTGCCGTCGCATCAGCTTTTTGGTGATGTCTTTGTAGGTGTTACCAACGGCTTTCGGCTCAGCTGTTGCCGCTACGCGGACAGGATCATCTTCGGGGAGTTCAGCGATCGCCGCCTTCACCATCTCTTTCACCTCATCCAGCGCCGCATCTCGTTCAGGTTTAGCAAGTTCAAAGCGAGTCAGAATTTGCTTCACTGAGTCTGTCGCCCGTCCACTAATGAACGTTTCCAGCGTAGAATCGACTTCGGGTGGTGATTCTTGAATCGGTTCGATGCCCAGTTCCACCATCAAATCTCGTTGCGCCTGAATCAAATCGCGCACTACTTCATAGCCAAAATCGATCGCCTCAATGATGTCTTGCTCTGGCAACTGGTTTGCGCCAGCTTCGACCATAATCACGCCATCTGGCGAACCGGCAATCACCAAATCCAGGTCGCCTTGCTCAATCTCCTGATAGGTTGGATTGATGACAAAATCATCTCCAATTAAACCAACCCGCACGCCTGCCATTGGACCATAAAACGGAATTCTGGCGACCAGAGTGGCGAGGGACGCACCTGTAACAGCCAACACATCCGGTGGAACTCGTTCATCCAAAGACAATGTTGTCGCGACAATCTGAATATCGTCTCGTAGCCAACCTGGGAAGAGAGGGCGGAGGGGGCGATCGATCAAGCGACTCACTAGCGTTGCTCGTTCGGGTGGACGACCTTCTCGTCGCAGGAACCCTCCAGGAATCCGTCCAGCCGCATACAATCGCTCTTCATAATCAACAATGAGCGGCAGAAAATCGATTCCTTCCCGTGCCTCAGCGCGGGTTGCTGTCACCAAAACAGCCGTATCCTCCGATTGAATCAAAACCGAACCGCCTGCTTGGGGTGCAAGCAGACCGATCTTCAGTCGAATATCCCTGCCATCAACGGATACTGACTTATCTATTTCTCCTAGCATGAAGCGACTAATCCTTCTTTGTTACATCCTCTTTTTTTCCTGTCGCAATCGTAGCATCGATATCCTGGTGCTGACTCGCGTAGAACGGTAACTGGGTGCGTTGACAACAATTTTTACGATTCTTAACTTAATTTTATTCAAGTGTTGCGACGGCGTATCAAATCACGATGGATTTCGCTTGCTTCCAGGTGTCGCTAAAAAGCCTTAGACTTAGTTAGGAATAATTGGCATTAATTGGCATTAATTAACCCGAAATAATGAACCAAAAATGGGGAGCAGTATCAGTGATTAAGTTGCAGAAATGGTTAAAAAATGTTCCTATCTCTGTACGTTGCTTGATTCGACCTGCCTTGCTCCTGTCGCTCGGAGTTCATGCGTTAATGCTGGCATTGCCGATCGCCCCTGATCCGGCATCTCCAGATCCAGAAGCATCGATGGCAGACCCTGACGTCGCGATCGATCTCACATCACTGCCCCCAGAACTATTACCCAGTCCTCAACTCGCCTCTTCGCCAACCCCACCCGCTTCGATTAGCCAGTCTCCCTCCTCCAACCCTCAGCTTGCCCCGTCCCCTGGGATCAATGTGCAGCCGTTGCCAAGTAACGCTTCTGTGGCGATCGTTGAAACGGCTCCTCCACAAGCCTCACCAGAGATTTCTTCATCCCCAAATTCTCCACCTCCCGATGGAGCGAGCGCTTCACAATCTCCGCTTCCGTCCAATCCTCCCCCTGCGCCTACAACAGTTCTCGCTGCTCCATTTGCCGACCTTCCTCAATTGACTGGCTCTCAGTCTGGGTGTTTAGGGCTAGGAGGCTGTCGTCAGATTGCTGAGAATCCTGGTGAGGTCAGTCAAACGCTGAAGCAGCAAATGGAGGCACAGGGATATACTGTTCGCTTACGGGATGATTTGATTGATACAAGCGACTACCAGGGGATGAAAATCTATGAGGTTTCCAAGGATGGCACCACTCGATATCTGAACGTGATTTCATCAGGATTGGGCGAAACCATTTACATCCTTACCCCCGAACTGACCACACGAGCCGAAATTGAAAATGCAGGGACGGTGCAAACTGAGCTTGAAACCGTGCTAACTAATCTATCAGGCGGCAATAGAGCCTCTTATCCCCAATTTGTTTACCCTGACCTCTTCTTTACAGGGACAAATCCGCGCCCAGAAATAGGGGGACAATTCCATTTGATCCCTGGTGGCAACCCCACTCAGCTATCCGTCAGCCTGACCAGCACTCTACAAGGAAGCGGATTTGCTGTATCGCCCGTTGGAGAGTATGGCGGTGGAATAGTCTATGAGATCAGTCAGAGGGCATTTATGGGCTACCTCAATCTGATTCCTACCCAGGATGGCATGGGGACGATCGTAGTGGTGTGGAGGAGTTTGCCGGGTTAAGAGGATTTTTGCCAAACTACTAAAACAACGCCACAGACGATCAGCCCTAAGCCGATTACTCGTTCAAAGGGAATCATTTCGCGGAAGACAAAGTAGCCCAGGATGACGGAGAAGACATAGCTAAGAGCGATCGAGGGTCCTACGATGCTGAGGTTGACGCGGGTCAGAATGAGGATATAAGCGATCGCGCCTAGGGCATAACACATTAACCCAATCACTAGCTCCGGGATGGTAATAATGCTGAGGATATGACTGATGGCGTTCTCAGCACTAACCTTACCTAGCTTTAAGGCTCCTGTCTTGAGAAAGTACTGTCCGGCGACACTTGCCAGGATAGACATGAGCAACAAACCAAACTCTTGCAGGATCACAGTATCCTCTCCTCTACACGCAGACTTTCAGTAGTGTACAGTGAGTGCGGGTGTATTCGGCTTACCAAATACTAGTGCTTTGTCAAGCAAGACTTTGATAGGTAATGGGGGGTGGGGGCGTTGCCCCCACGCAGGGGTGAAATTTGTCAAGCAAGACTTTGATAGGTAATGGGGGGTGGGGGCGTTGCCACGCAGGGGTGAAACCCCTGCACCCCGCAAAACAAAAATGACAGACTACTAGAGTTAGACTGGACATTGTAAGCGGAAGTTGCGTCAACAATTGAATTAGGTGTTACTTCTATGGTTACAACGGTAAAATCGCCCTACAGCGACGAGCAAATCGTTGTCTGGCTAAGAGGGCTGCTGACTATCGCTTGGGCAGATGGTCACTTTGATGAGGAGGAAAAAGCCCTAATCGCCGAACTGACTCAAAGTGAGTTAGTTCCTGAGACTGAGTTAGGCGGAATTGAGAAGATCACCCCTGATGAGCTTGCTATTGTCTTGGGGCAGGAGCCTGAAATAGCCGAGAATTTTATGAGAACGGCGGTGATGGTGGCGATCGCAGATGGCGTCTACTCTAGTCCCGAAGATGATATCTTACATCAGTTCTGTGTCGCTCTCGATTTGCCACCCAAAATCCTGGAATCGCTTCGTCTCACCCTCCACTACCGTCCTGAGAATAGCGGTGCCCCCACCTCGGATTTTGCTCAATACGATCATTCTGCTGCTCCGCTCAGACCTCTACAAGATTGGCTCGATCGACTAGAAGTGCATGATCCGAGGTTGGCGCGATTCCTCTGCAAAATGATTCCGCCCCAATGCCCCTTCGAGCGGAAAGTCACGCTATTTGGGCAGAAGGTCGTTCGGATTCCCCCTATGTGTAAATTGAATCCTTTGTACGATCAGCTAGTCGGGTTGCGCTTTCGTGCCCTGACTTACTTAGCGGATGATTGTCGGGAGGATGTGTCGAAATATTGTTAGGGGGGATTCCCTGTCTCCTATTCCCTACGGATAAATCAAAATCTTGAACGTGTCTGGTGTCGGCGAAACGGCTCGATCGACAGCAGCGGCAAGATCTTTGAGGGGATAGCGATCGCTCACTAGGGCATCGACATCGATTCGGTGGTTGAAGACAATATCGGCGGCGAGTTGCTGCACTCGGTAGGAGGAGCTATAGCTGCCTATCAGATCGATTTCTCGGCGGTAGAGAATATTCGGGTTGATGGGGATTTCAACTTCGTCGGGAAATTCAGCAAAAAAGAGGATTTTGCCGCCTTTGCGGGTGCAATTGAGTGCCTGGAAGAAGGCTTTTTCGCTGGGAACGGCAAGCAAGCTCACATCGACACCCATGCCTTGGGTGAGTTGATGGATTTTTGCTGGAAGCTCTGGGTCGCGAGCATCGAAGGCGGCTTCGGCTCCGACACGAATGGCTCGTTCGATGCGGGTTGGGAGGAGGTCAGTGGCGATCGCTCGTCCTCCAAAATATTTTACGAGCATGATGAACATTAGCCCGATCGGACCTGCTCCGGTGATCAATACCGTTTGTCCTGGGGCAATTTGAGCTTTTTTGACGGCTTTGAGACAGCAGTTGGTTGGCTCAACGAAGCTGGCTTGCTCAAACGTAATCGAATCGGGGATGGTCATCAGTCCACCGTGGCGCACAATGTGTCCAGGGACTTTTACATATTCGGCAAAGCCGCCTCCACTGGGAACAAAGCCTGCCGTAGTGGTAATATTTTTGTAGACATCGCACATCGAAAAATTGTCATTCAGGCAGTAGGCGCAATGCATACAGGGAATGTGGTGCAACACGACCACTCGTTGACCTATCTGCCAATGGTTCACCTCTGAGCCAATCGCGGCGATCGTTCCGGCGGTTTCATGTCCAAAAATCCGAGGGGGATTGTAGAGCGGATAGCGAATTTTTTTGATATCCGACTGACAAAGCCCAACGACCCGCACTTGCACCAGCACCTCATCGGCGGCGATGTCGGGTACAGGCACCTCTTCGTAGCTGAGTTGATTGACCCCTCTAAAAACTTGCGCTTTCATACCTTTTCATTTCGTTACGACCCCTGCGATAAACTCTACCACTCCGCGACTCAAGGATTACCATCAGTCTCATGAGGGGTTTAAACAGTATTTTTACCACCTGTAAATTTTCTGTTGATCGATGGTGGGGTGTAGGGGCAATCCCAGTGGGGTTGTCCTGGATTAGAGGGCAGACCAACGTGTCTGCCCCGACCGATGCTTCTCAAACAGGTTCTTAGGGTGTGTAGCGCCCACTACACCAATGATGAGAGTGGCTCTAACATGAAACACGATCGCTTCATCGTCAAACCGAATTCAGCAATTTCGCTTGAGAAAGACTTTGACCCCTCCTACAAGGCAGACTACATCACAAAGAAGGATGCAACAGGCAAATTGCAATCTGACATCAAACGGCTAGGAGAGTATCAGGATGTCCTCTATGCCCAAAACACCTATGCTTTACTGCTGATTTTTCAGGCGATGGATGCTGCCGGGAAAGATGGAACGATTAAGCATGTGATGTCGGGTGTGAATCCGCAGGGCTGTCAGGTTTATAGCTTCAAGGCTCCTTCAGAAGAAGAGTTAGATCACGACTATTTGTGGCGATCGATGAAGGCATTACCCGAACGAGGGCGGATTGGGATCTTCAACCGATCGTATTACGAAGAAGTGTTGGTGGTGCGGGTGCATCCGGAAATTTTGGCGAAGCAACAATTGCCGCCGGAAGCGAAAGGAAAAGAGATTTGGAAGCGTCGATTTGAGGAGATTAACAATTTTGAGAAGTATTTAGTGAACAATGGAATTATCATTCTTAAATTTTTTCTGAATATCTCTAAAGCTGTGCAAAAGAAACGCTTTTTAGAACGAATCGATCGTCCTGAAAAGAACTGGAAATTTTCAGCGTCAGATGTAAAGGAGCGTACTTTCTGGAAAGATTATATGACCGTTTATGAAGATATGTTCAACCACACTAGTACGGAGTGGGCACCCTGGTATATCATCCCTGCTAATCACAAGTGGTTTACTCATTTAGCGGTGGCAGATGTCATCAATACCAAGCTACAAGCACTCAAGTTACAATATCCGATCGTTAGTAAAGAGCAGCGACAGGAACTTCTACAAGCGCGGGAAATGTTAGGACAGGAAGATTAGGCGCAGAGATCAATTTGAGGTTGCTACAAATGCTTTGCTTCAGTTTAGATTTTTCAGTAGTCCTGAATACATGAATGCCTGAATACAGGTCTGCTATTATGGCGGAGTACTATGGGGAGATCTATCATGTTTCAAAAGATCTTGGTGGCGATCGACGATTCTGATCTCAGCAAACTTGCCTTTGAGCAAGCCCTGGCTATGGCTAAGGCAACCCATGCCAATTTGATGCTAATTAATGTGTTGTCTCCCTTTAAATCGGGCTATGCTGATCCAATTTATCCAGGGCGCGATGCGATCTATTCTGGTTTACATACCCGCCTGATTGAGGATTACCGCGAAGCCTGGGAAAAGCTTGAACAGCAAGGATTATCGTTTTTGCAGACGTTGACCGATCGAGCGACAAAAGAAGGAATTTCCACTGAATTCACTCAAGCCTTTGGTGAACCAGGTCCAGCAATTTGCAATTTGGCAGACACCTGGAAAGCCGATCTGATTATTATGGGTCGTCATGGTTACAAAGGGCTGACTGAATTGTTTTGGGGCAGTATCAGTAATTTTGTTACCCATCATGCTCAATGTGCCGTATTGACGATTCCACCCGCACAGCTTCAGCCTGAACCCCCTCCAGTTGCAGCAACCTCCGCTGAAACAACTCCGACATGAACGCAGAACCCTCCTGAAGTTGGATGATTAGGTTAGCCTGAAATTCTTACGATTTCTTCCATCATCGAAACTTGACGATCGCTACAATCGTGTTAAGTCAACACTTGGCATTCGCAGGTTAGCTCCGATACATAGTGCCTGCCGAAATGGGGCATGGAGAAGAACATGGTAAAGAATTTCAGTCTTGCTCAGGGAACTCCGAATGGGCTGCGGAACGAACTTGCCCAAATCATAGCTGTCGATCGAATCCTAGATCGTCCGATCGACTTAATCGCTTTTGCCTCCGATGCCAGCTTCTATCACCTGATCCCAAAGGTGATTGTTTTCCCAATTCAATTCAGGAAATTCAGGCACTCTTTCAATACAGTCGGCAACGACGGATTCCGTTGACGTTTCGATCGGCCGGCACCAGTCTTTCTGGGCAGTCTGTGACGGATGGTATTTTGGTAGAGGTAAAACGCAATTGGCAGAGAATCTCAGTTTTAGAAGATGGCAAAAAACTCCAGGTTGAACCCGGCGTAATCGGCGGATATGCCAATCTTACTCTCCTGCCATTTAAAGCAAAAATTGGTCCTGATCCGGCTAGTATCAACGCTTGCACTTTAGGCGGTATTCTTTCTAACAACTCTAGCGGCATGTGCTGTGGCGTATCGCAAAACGCTTATCATACGCTGGATTCCCTGACGTTTGTGTTGCCATCTGGAACGGTCATTAACACGGCTGAGTCAAATGCAAATGAACAGTTTCGAGACAAAGAACCTGAACTGACAAACGGATTGCTAAAACTCCGAGAGCAAATTTTAGCGAACGCAGAATTAACGCAGCGCATCCGAGTTAAATATCGGATGAAGAATACTATGGGATATGCGCTCAACGCTTTTATTGATTATGAGAAACCTGTAGACATCTTCAGTCATGTGCTGATTGGCTCTGAGGGAACATTGGCATTCATTGCAGAAGCCATACTAAATACCGTGCCCGTGCTGCCTTACAAGTACACAGGTTTGCTAATTTTTCCTAATCTTCATGCTGCCTGTGAGGCGATCGTTCCCTTTCGGGATGCAGGCGCGAAAGCTCTAGAACTGATGGATCGGGCATCGTTGCGATCGGTAGAAAATCAGCCTGGAATGCCGCTTTATATGCGAATGCTACCCGATGATGCAGCGGGTTTATTAGTCGAATTTCAGGTTGCAGATGCGGCAGAAATCCCAGCGATGAAAGCGGCAGCAGAAAATACGATCGTCGGATTACACCTTCTAGAACCTGCTGTTTTCACGGAGGACAAAATTCAGCAAGAGCAGCTTTGGCATATTCGTCACGGGATGTATCCTTCGATCGGGGCAGTTCGCAAGAGCGGTACAACTGCAATTATTGAGGATGTGGCATTTCCGATCGAACATCTCGCGGATGCCGCCGTAGACCTGACTCAACTGTTCAAAAAACATGGTTACGGCAACGCCATCATTTATGGTCACGCGAAAGATGGAAACTTGCATTTTGTGATCACGCAATCATTCAACGATGAAGCGGCGATCGCGCAATACGCCAACCTGATTGAGGATGTCGTGGAATTGGTGGTGAAAAAATATGATGGCGCACTGAAAGCCGAACATGGCACGGGTCGGAATATGGCTCCCTTCGTGGAAGCGGAGTGGGGTGGTGAAGCCCTTGAGATCATGCGACACCTGAAAACGCTCGTTGACCCAGATTATTTATTGAATCCGGGGGTGATCGTGAATTCTGATCCAAAGGCGCATTTGCAGGATCTGAAATCGATTCCGACGATCGAAGCGATCGCGGATAAATGCATTGAGTGTGGCTACTGCGAACGAGTCTGTCCTAGCCGCGAACTTACCCTGACGCCGCGTCAGCGCATTGTTGTCCGTCGCGAAATGGTACGGCAAGGGTTAAACGGCAAATCGCCCCTTCTGCAAGCGTTGCAGAAAGAGTATCCCTACATGGGGCTGGATACTTGCGCCGGAGATGGCATGTGTGCAACGGCATGTCCGGTAAAAATCAACACAGGCGAATTAATGCGACTCTTCCGCCATCAGGAAAACTCATCGGTTGCAGAAACGATCGCCAAACGCGCTGCCGAAAATTTTGCGCTCGTCGAACGGGCCGCCCGCGTCGGACTGGGCATAGGGCATCTTGTCCAGAATACGCTCGGTGCAGGCACAATGATCGGGATTACAGGGCTGATTCGATCGATCATTGGCTCACAGTTTCCGCGTTGGAGTCCGGAAATTCCTCAACCTACCAAGTCGTTGCCCATCACAGAACAGAAAGGGGCTAAAGCGGTGTACTTACCCTCTTGCATGACTCGGATATGTGGCAATATCCCCGGTGAACTGAGCGATCGTTCATTGCAAGCTACATTGGTCACGCTTGCCGATCGAGCAGATGTACCGTTATATCTCCCGTCTGGCGTGACTGGAACCTGCTGTGGCTTGGCGTTTGAAGCGAAAGGCTTTGTGGATGCGGAGAAAGCCAGTGCCAATCGAACGACCGATCGCCTCTGGAACTGGTCAAACCACGGAGAACTCCCGATCGTGATGGATGCGAGTGCCTGTTCTCAATATCTCCGTAACAGTCGTCACTTACTCACGCCTGAAAACCAAGCCAAATTTGATCAATTTAAGATTTATGACAGTGTAGACTTCGCTCACGATAAGCTATTACCTAATCTGCAAATCACACGCAAACTGAACTCAGTTGTCCTTCATCCGATCTGTTCGCTCATGGAAATGGGATTACAACCAAACCTGGAAGCGATCGCCCATGCTTGTGCCAATCAGGTGATCGTGCCTCTCAATGCCAACTGCTGCGGTTTTGCAGGCGATCGAGGGTTCACATTCCCAGAACTCACCGCCTCTGCTACTCATCATGAAGCCGAGGATCTAGAGGGCAAACCCTACGATGCTTACATTTCTAGCAATCGAATGTGCGAAGTTGGCATGACCCGCGCCACTGGAAAGATCTATCGATCGCACATTCACCTATTAGAGGAAGCGACGCGGTGATGAATTTCAGCCAACTACTTGCGGCAAGAGCGGACACCATTGTTGAGCAATGGATAAAAGCTGTGCGGCAAGACAGGCACATGAAAACAGACGATACGCTGTCGTTTAAGGCAATCCGCGATCACATCCCGCACGTCCTTCAGGCGATCGTCACTATCCTCTCTAAAACCCAAAAGGACGATGTGCAAACCTTAGCCGCTGCCAGTTTGGAACATGGGGTTTTACGAGCCGAACAAGGCTTTGATCCAACGGAGATTGCACGAGAATATAGCTTATTGCGAAGCACCATCTTCTCAAACCTAGAGATAGAGTTAATGAGTGAATCACCTGTTGAAGTCTATCGGGTGTTTCGTTTGATCGATCTGGTTGTGGATGAGGCGATCGCTCTGAGCTTCAAAAGCTATGTGGAAGAGCGATTGAAGGAACTGGAAAAGTTGCAGCGTCAGGTGATCCTGGCGGAACAGGAAATCAATCGCCTTGCTCAAACCAGTCAAGACACGCTGTCCCAGCAATTAGCAGATAAGCTCAGGACGCCGTTAAGCTCGGTGATTGGTCATACGGAGCTATTTCTACGTCATCAGAGACAATCCCCTGAAATATCCGGTATTTCCCCTCGAATTGAACACATTGAGCGAGCATTGCGGAACAGTAGACATCTCTTGCGTTTAATCAATGACACCACTGAACTCCTCCGGTATGACGCCGGACAGCTACGCTTACACCCCTTGCCCACCAATGTTTCCTCTGTGATTCAACGAACCCTTCAAGTCATGGAAACGGCGATCGCTGCCAAGGGATTACGGGTGACAGTGGATTGTGAATTGGCACCATCGCTGATTGTGACTGACCCATTGCGACTTCAACAAATTATTACCAATCTTTTAAGTAATGCTGTTCGTTACACCGAATCTGGCTCTGTGAACATTCGCTGTCAAGAACAACCCGACCATCGTTGGTTCATCTCCATTCAAGATACGGGTGTAGGAATTACGCCAGACGATCAAACTCGCATTTTTGACCCCTTCTTTCGAGTCGATAGCCGCGATTATTCATTTGAATCGAACAGCACAGGCTTGGGATTGGCGATCGTTCTGCGGTTGGTTAAGATGCTTGAAGGTGAAATCGAGGTGATATCCGAGCTTGGCGTAGGTTCTACCTTTACCGTTCATTTCCCAATCACTATTCACTCACGGAGAGATGATCCATGAAATTGCGATCGATCTTTCTCCGGATGAGATAATTTTTCCTGGGTATTGCACCTATACCGACGCAGATGGGATTACCCATTTTGCTAAAGCCGCTCATTCGCATTTCATTCCCATTTATTTAACAAACTCTATGCCATTTCATCTCTTCTCCATTCCCGTTTCAGCCATTGCTCTAAGCATGACTCTGCCGATCGCCATTGCAGTTGTGCCAACGCCTCTCGCGGCTCAAGATATCACTCAACCCGATGTTACTCAGTTAGACATTGCTCAGTTAGACATTGCTCAGTTAGACATTGCTCAGTT
Organism: Cyanobacteria bacterium RU_5_0; assembly: GCA_012033255.1. Lineage (GTDB taxonomy): Bacteria > Cyanobacteriota > Cyanobacteriia > Elainellales > Elainellaceae > JAAUSF01. Next base: position 17,341 of record JAAUSF010000009.1, on the reverse strand, counting down.
AGACATTGCTCAAACTGCCGGACAAGCGATCGCTAGCGTCGATCCAAGCCGTCCGATTCAAATCGAAATCATCAACGCCGGAGGAACCACAATTACCTGCCGCCTCACCCAACCTGCTAGCACCGATCGTGACATTCCACCTGGAGGTAGTATCACCTTTGGCACCACCACAACTAGCTTTCTGCCCGTGCCGATCTACCTGGTCGCTTATCCCGAAACGCCAGACATCGGCTTGAGCATGGACGTGATCGCCTCCGATAATGTAGTGACGATCGTGATTGGCGAAGCCCTCAGCGATATCCCCGGACAAACAACCGTCAGCATCGAGACGAATGGAGCCGTCTATACGTACTGATTTGGCAGGGTAGACCCACGTGGGTCGGGGCAGGCACACGTGGGTCTGCCCTCTAAGCCAGGGCAACCCCGCCAAGATAGTTCGGATGCAGCATCATTCGTAACCAGGCATTCGCTGGTCGTAGATGGAACGTATTCAGTGCAGTGATCATTGCCCGACAGAGTTATAGCTGTAGTCAGCTAAGTTAGGACAGGGACATTTTTGTGGGGTGGCGAAGCCGCTCCACAAAAATGTCCTAACCAATAGGGCTATCGCTATAATTACAGATCTTGTGAGATGGGCATCTTGCCCGTTCGGGCGGGTGTCCTCACCCACCCCACAATTGATTAAATTCACCGACATAGCAAACATTGATTGCGAGATCTGTACTTAAAGTTCTAATCCTTATCCGGGCTAGATTCTGGTTCGCCCATCAATTGCTGAATTCGCTGCTGAATGTGTTGATGTCGCTCAACCCCTTCATAAGTATAGCGGTTATAGCCATTCTGTTCGATTTGCATTTCAATATTGCGAATCCGTTCGGCGGTGTCAGGGTGCGTGGAGAGCCATTCAAACGCTGGATAAGACTCGCTTTGTTCGTTGAGTGTCACCATCAGGTTGTGGAGTCCGTCAGCCGCATAGCCAGATGTGGCTAAGAGACGGGTTCCCATTGCATCCGCTTGTCGTTCCATGTCGCGGCTATAACTCAGCAGCGTTAATTCAGTCGCCAACTCACCCGCATACGGGATAGAAAATAAAACGCTGGCGGTGACATTGCCTGTTGTGACTAATTGGAAGCCGTGGGACAGAACGGTGTGAGAGAGTTCATGGGCAATCAGTCCGGCGAGTTCGGCTTCAGAGTTGGTTTGGGTGATGGCTCCAGCATTGATGAAAATTTTGCCCCCTGGAAGCGCAAAAGCATTCAGTTCTGGGTCGCGGATGATGTAGAACTCATATTCAAACTCATCACGACCCGTGACACTTGCCAATTGCTGACCGACTTCATCAACATACGCCACGACTTCTGGCTCAGTAATCAGGTCTAGCTCTCGTTGAGCATCGTTGGCAATGCTTTCACCCACTTCTGATTCGCCGCGTAACAGGATGATGGCCGTATCGAGGGCGGTTAACGGTCCCAGTAACCCTCCAGTGAGTGCAAAGCCGATCGCCCCAGTGATGACATTGGCGATCGCGTTCCCAGTCAGGCGTTCCCGCAGGTTTCCCTTAAACGTGTCGAGGTATTCTTCGGCTAATCGCTCAAATTCGGGTGCGGCAGGATCATCCGGATTCAGCAGAGCAAATTGGCGAGCGGCGATCGAGGCATCTAGCCATTTCTCTTGAGCCGCTAAGGCGTTGATTCTGACGCGAACTAGCTCACTTTGCTCCGGATAAAGCGTGGTTGCCCGTTCTAAAACCATCAATGCTTGTTCGGGTTGACCTTGCTCCATCAACACTTCAGCATAGCGAAGATGACCCGGAATAAATTCGGGACACTGCTCAGTCAACAATCCCAATGGCACAAGCATCCGGGTTGGTAGATTCAGTTCGCGTCCGGCTACCGCTTCGCGCCAATAGACTTGTCCAGCAGGAGATAATAAGGCTGGATCGAAGATAGGGTCAGGACGATCGCCAAACTCCACCCCCGTAAACGATCCTTTTGCTTTACGATAAAGGGCTTCCGCCTCAGCAATTCGTCCTTGCAAGTAGAGGCGATCGGCTTCAATTAGAATTTGTAATCGTTCATCGCCTTGCAGCCCATTAGATTCCTCCATTGCCTCTGGATCGGTTGGTGCTGTCGGTGCTGGTGTGGATGGAGGCGGCATCTCATCCGGTGACTCAGGTTTAGCGTTTGAGGGAGACTCGATCGTCTCATCAGCCTGATTCGCCGCAACAGATTGGGCAATTGCTGGCGATATCAACGGCTCTGGGCTGGCGAGGGCGATCGTCTGGGGAAGTAGCCAAACGCTGATGGGAAGGACTCCCTGGCAAATAACTTGTAACCAAGATCCAGTCAGGCGCATGGGGAGATGGGATCAAACTCAGGAGGACACAACTTTAATCATAAAAAACCTCCTGTCATAGAAAATTTTTTGAAAAAGACTGAGAACTGAGAACTGAGAAATAGCTTAAACTCAGCCTCAGCCCTCAGCCCTCAGGTATACCACTGTGCTAATCGAGTTTGCAAAATAGTCTGGATGGCTTGAGCGACTTCTGTTTCATTGAGACTTGCATCCACGCGCACCATTCGATCGGGATAGGTTCTCGCCAATTCGTTGAAGCCTTGCTGAACTCGACGATGGAAATCGATCGTGGCTTGTTCAATCCGATCGCGCACTCCCCGCTGCTTTGCCCGTGCTAACCCAATTTCGACATCCACATCTAACCACAACGTCAAATCGCTTTGCAATCCACTCGTTGCAATTTGATTCAGTTGATCAATCAAGGCGCGATCGAGTCCACGACCATACCCCTGATAGGCGATCGTCGAATCGGTATAGCGATCACACAAAATTAATCCTCCTTCAGCTAGATGCGGTTTCAAAATCTCTTCAACATGCTGTGCGCGATCGGCGGCATAAAGCAACAACTCAGTTCGATTTTGCACCAGTTCTTGCGAAGCCGGATACAGTAAGAGCTGACGAATTGCCCGTCCTACCTCTGTACCGCCTGGTTCACGAGTGATCATCAACTGAGACACATTCCCTCGTGTTTGCAACGACTCCAGAATGCCACTGTCTTGCAGCCACAGGTGCGATCGGGCAATTTGCGTCGTCTTGCCACACCCTTCCACCCCTTCAAACACAATCAACCGACCCTGCATATTTTTCCTCCCCCTCACTCCTCCCCCTCACTCTTCATTTTTCATCTTTCATCCTCCCCCCACTCGTGTCCTAGAATAGGGAAAAAGTTCCGGAAGCATGATCGAAAATGACGATATATGGAAAATATGTATAGAGGGATTTTAAGGAACCCATTTGTATTTTGAATGATTGAACGTTATCCCTCTTTATCGACGCCTGAATCGTAGCCCCCTGACAAGTTTGACCCATGTTAGTCAACTCTGGACGGAAAGTTAAGTTAGGATTTTGTTACCCCTGACTCTTGACTGCGGTTGTGAATTCAGGTTGGGTATGATCAGACGGTTTCACAGTTAGACGACCGGGGATGCCTATGGCTCGCTACACAAGTCTGTTTAAGGTTGCAGTCTCGCTAGACCGATTTCGGCAGCTATTGACCGATATCCTACATTCGTGCAGCCTGGATGTGATTTATTCTTCAGAGGATTACCTGGTGGCTCGTGAAGTCCCTGGTCACGTATCCTACGCCAAACTTGTGACTGTGGAAGTTTTGATTGAGCAATCCACTGCTAAAGAAGCGGAAGTGCAGATGAATTTTGTGGTCAAGAATGAAGAACTGCCGTTGCACAGCAATAATCACTGTCGGCAAGTATTTAATTTGGTCAATCGAGCGATCGCCGAAAATCGCCAGTGGCATTTGATTGAGAGTGCAGCCAGTTGAATAAGCGGCTGTGCAATTAGTTTGCAAAATTGCATGAACGGGAGTGCCTTGGGATAAGGCAAACAGGTAGAGGAACCTCGATCGGGTTTGGGAACCCTTGATACAGGGAAAGATAAAAGGAGCTTTTTTCCCTCCCGCTTTTTCCTTTTCACGAACGATTTGGAACAAACTTCCTCAGTACAGTAGCACTCTGCCCAAACTTTGCGGCATAGTACTTCCTAGCGGTATTCATTCGATCGCGACCTTTAGCCAGAGAATTCTTTCTAGAGTCAGGGGGTGCCATTGCCGAAGCCATTCCAAGCGTAAGGAGTAGAACTGTGACGAAAAAAATAGTAGACGGCTCTTTATCGACGGCAAGAGTCCAACTGGAAACAGTTTTACCGTCTGCTGCATCTCCCTTCACCGATGCTTTAGAGGTTGTGTTGTCTGCGTTGACAGAGTGGCAGGCGAGCGTTGAGGATCTCAATCAGGAAAATCAGAGTTTAGCCATTCACCATCGGGCGGTTGTCGAGGAGTGTCAACGCTATCGTGCGATCGGGCAAATCACTCAACAGTTGCGTCAATCGCTTAACCCAGCCGAAATTTTGGATAGCACCGTGACCGCTATTCAGAAATTGCTAACCGCCGATCGGGTTGTTCTCTATCGCTTGGATGCCGGACTCGCGACGATCGCGGCTGAAGCCGTTCAGCCTGGTTATGCGTCGATGTTGGGCACTACCGTTGACTCTACAGTGATCGAGAAACTTGTAAGCTGTTGCTATGAGGCATGTTTAGCGATCGATGATATCCAACAAGCTGCACTCCCCCCCGCGATCGCCACACTCTTGCAACACCAACAGGTCAATGCCATCCTGACGGCTCCCATTTTCAAAGGCGAAGATTTGCTGGGTGCGATTTGCGTCCATCAGTGTATGGAAGTGCGCGACTGGCAACCCTCAGAGGTTGAAGCATTGCAGCAACTTGGGGCGGAAGTGGCGATCGCCCTGCGTCAGTCAGACATTTATCAATATTCACAGCAACTCAACACGCAAGTTCAGCAACACGCCGCCCAGTTGCAAAAAGCTCTTGCCTTTGAATCAATGCTGAAACGTATCACCGATAAAGTCCGAGATTCGCTGGATGAAAACCAAATTCTACAGGCAGCCGTCAAAGAACTGACGCTAGTTTTGGGATTGGGTGGCTGTAATGCAGCCCTCTATGACTTGAATCAGGGAACTTCCACAATTCGCTACGAATATACGCACTCCATCCCTACCTATCAGGGTAAAGTGGCGCAAATGGATGATTTTCCGGAGATCTATCATCAGCTTCAGCAAGGACATTACTTCCAGTTTTGCTCCCTTGTTCCCAACCCAGAACGAGGCAGAGTGGCGATGCTTGCCTGTCCCATGTTTGTTGATCTGGGATCATCCCAGGTGATCGATCAAACGGTATTGGGTGACTTATGGTTGATTCATCAGCACGAGCATGTGTTTAGTGAGTTTGAAATTCGACTCGTGCAGCAAGTGGCAAACCAATGTGCGATCGCCATCCGCCAAGCCCGCCTCTATCAAGCCGCTCAAGTCCAAGTTCAGGAACTCGAAAAGCTCAATCGCCTCAAAGACGAATTCCTTAGCACCGTCTCTCACGAACTGCGAACGCCTATCACCAACGTCAAGATGGCAATTCAGATGCTAAAAGTCGCTAACACCGACAAGAAGCGTCGGCAATATATCGAGATTTTGGAGCGAGAATCGAGCCGCGAAGCAGAACTCATTGATGATTTATTGGACTTGCAACGTCTGGAAGCCGCCTCTTACCCAGTTGCACTCGACTCGATCGATCTCCAAGACTGGCTCCCTCATCTGGTTGAACCCTTTCAATCCCGGGCAGCCGATCGCCAGCAAATACTCCAAGCCACCTACCCTGCCAATTTGCCTCCACTGACCTCAAATGGTACTATTCTGCGCCGCATCCTGGCAGAACTGCTGAACAACGCCTGCAAATACACCATTTCTGGCGGCAAGATCAATCTAGACGTTCATGTCGAACCCCAACCTACAACAGACGCTACTCTGGTGACAACATTCATCATCCGCAACCAGGCCCATATTCCGTCAGACGAACTGCCCAAAATTTTCGATAAATTCTACCGTTGCCCCAATGCCGACCCCTGGAGCCGAGGCGGAACCGGACTAGGGCTGGCTCTCGTACAAAAACTTGTTGAGCAATTGCATGGTAGCATTACCGTCGAAAGCGCAGAAGGCTGGACAACATTTATTGTTCAGCTAGCCAGGAAAAGGGATGAACGATGAAGGGATATATTTTGCTTTGGTGAGAGCAGAATATTGAATGGATCAGATTCGGTATGACAAGTTGTAGAGCGATCGAAGGAGAGAGACGATAAAAAACTCAATACTTTTCAGGTATGGCGGTTTTCAATGGCGTCCAATCCATCAAACTTGTATGGGCACGGCATATCGTGCCCCTTTACATATCACATTCAACTGAAAACGGGTGTAAGGTCTTGATCTTAGGATCTTGATCTTAAAACCTTGACTACATCGACAGACTCGATCGCGCTCCCCCAATCCAACTGACCGAAACCTCCCATTCATCCTTCATCCTCCGTCCTTCCATGCTCTCCCTGCGCTTCTTCCGATTCTTTCAGCATCTCACTTGGCAAACGATTCGCAAGACGATCGATGCTGCCCTACAACAACGGCTCCCTGGATTAGCGGCAGAAATGGCATATAACACGATGCTTTCTCTGTTTCCAGCGATCTTGGCGGTGTTGACGGCGATCGGGCTGTTTAATCCATTGAAGGCGACATTCCAAGTGTTGGCGGAACGAGTCAGCGCAGTGGCTCCTGAAGATGTATTAGGTGTGATCGAAGGCTTCGCTGATGCCATTAGTGGGAGCCAAAATGGTGAATTGTTTTCCCTCAGCTTTGTGTTCGCTCTATGGATTGCATCGGGTGCCCTGAGTGCGGCAATGGCGGCGTTGGATCAAATTCACCGGATTCCGCGTAACCGAGTCCGCCCTTTCTGGAAAGCCAAACTCATTGCCCTAGGACTGACGATCGGCGGAATTCTGCTGCTGTTGTTGGCATCGGCGATCGTGTTCATCAGCGATATGGTGGTGCGGCATATTGCTCAGCAAAGCGGAACACTAGAACCTAGACTGCTACACCTCTGGCGGCTGCTAGCATTGCCTTTTGTCTTGGGAATCATGTCTACCCTATTTGCATTCATCTATCGGTTTGGTCCCAGTCGTTGGAACCCTGGACAGCCAATTATGCCCGGAGCGATTATTGCCGCCGTGTTTTGGGCAATTCTATCGAACTTGTTCCGGCTATATGTGCAGCGGTTTGGTAACTACAATCAGGTCTATGGTGCCGTTGGAGCCGTGATTGTGCTACTGATCTGGCTACACATGAGTTCGCTGATCATGCTGATCGGGGGACAGTTGAATGTGACGGTGGGAGAGGCAATTCAGCGATCGAAAGGGCAACGCATTCCCATACGCAACCCAAAATCTTTTTAACTCCCAATCCCTACTTTCGTTGCCGCAAAAATGCCATGATTTGGCTGACCTGCTTTTTCAAACTTTCAACATCCGTTCGCAATTTCACATTTTCTTGGCGCAGGGCATGAACTTCTGCTTTCAATGTTTGCATCATAGCCGCATCGCTAGACCTAGATGCCGAGGAATCAGATGAAGCAACCGGAACTTGGGCAGATGTTATGGCAGGATGAGGTGTGCTGGTAACGTGTTGCCGATTTTTTGCCTTCACCATTGCCGATTTGATCGCCTTGACCAAAAGTGGTTGCTCAAACGGCTTGCCAATGAACTCAAAATAGTTCATCAGGTCAGGGATTTTCTGCTCAACCTCCTCCCGACGACCTGACATTAAAACGATCGGAATGCCGCTGAGGGTTGGATGAGTTTGAATCTGCTGCACAACTTCCCATCCGTTCATTCGTGGCATGAAGAAATCTAACAAAACTAAGTTAGGGGATTCTTGCTGCATCAGGTCAAGCCCTTCAACTCCGTCACCCGCTTCCAAGACTTCAAAGTTCCCTTTGGGTAACATCTCTTTGATCTGCATTCGGACTGCTTTGCTGTCATCAATGATCAGGATTTTTTGAGCCATAGGTTCAGTCCCTTACAACAAATCCAGGGTATTCAGATAAAGGGTACTCTTAGCAACCGTAACCTTGCTTGATTCACTGACTATACAAGGTATTTTATTTAGCTGAAGAGCAGGAATGGGGAATGGGGAATGGGGAAGATCCTTGATCTAGATAAAGTGTTGGATGTTTCTATGACCCATCACCAATGACCGATCACCGATTACCAATTACCAATTCCGATTACCCAGAAAAGCCGTGAATTTACTGGGTCTTTGCACCTCTATTCTGTCGTTCATACGGTTATCGCACGATCGCTTTGTAAACTTTTCATGCAGTTTTCATATAGGAAATCCTTTATTTACCCTGTCTTCACAGCTTCCCTTCAAAGTTCCTGTTAATCTCACTGTAGATTGAAGTATTCAAAACTGATCTGTTGAAAATCAGAGCAAAGAGTCTAGTCGTGATCCTGATTTTTACGGCACTTAGAGGATGTTTGAAAAGGATTTTTGTGATCAAGAGACCCTCCCCGATGCGGAGAGGGGAATGGAAAACTGCACAAGTAGTTTTTTAAACCTCCGTATCATTGGCTAGTTAACTTTGATCGAACCAATTGACAGAACTTTGGATACGTGCTTCAACGGGTAATCTGGGAGAACTTTTCCCTTTCACTTAACCCAATTGGCTTAAAAAAATTTTAGGAACTTTTGAGTTAGTTTTGCCTGGAATTTGTAAGTCAAGTAATGAATTCATTTATAAACATGATCCCATCGTGAGCGAAGAGGTAATTGCATGAAGACTGTAATTCTGGCTGGTGGATTGGGAACTCGCCTGAGCGAAGAAACGACAGTGAAGCCAAAACCGATGGTCGAGATTGGTGGTCGCCCGATTCTCTGGCACATCATGAAAATTTATTCTACTCACGGTATTAATGACTTCATCATTTGCTGTGGCTATAAAGGCTATGTGATCAAAGAGTTCTTCGCCAATTACTTCCTCCGCATGTCTGATGTCACATTCGATATGCGCTTTAATCAAATGAATATTCATGCAGGTAATGCTGAACCGTGGCGAGTCACGTTAGTTGATACAGGTGAAAACACGATGACCGGAGGACGCCTCAAGCGTGTCCGTGAACACATTGGCAATGAAACTTTCTGCTTCACTTATGGAGATGGGGTGAGCAATGTCAATGTCACTGAACTAGTGAAATTCCACAAAGAGCAAGGCACTTTAGCGACGCTGACAGCTGTGCAGCCCCCCGGACGGTTTGGAGCGATTGCTCTGGAACACGAGCAAACCAAAATTCAGCAATTCCACGAGAAGCCAGAAGGGGATGGCGCTTGGATCAATGGGGGTTTCTTCGTTCTCGAACCTGAAGCCGTTGAATATGTCGCGGATGACACCATCATGTGGGAAAACGAGCCGCTACAAAAGTTGGCGCATGATGGACAAGTTTCTGCCTTCAGACACACAGGCTTCTGGCAACCGATGGATTCTCTTCGTGATAAAAACTATCTGGAAGATCTGTGGAAGAAGGGTAACGCGCCTTGGAAAGTTTGGTAAGTCTGTGTTCTTGTCTGGAGTTCAGTCGTTCACGTTTTTTGTTCTAGAGCAATTAAAAGCATATGTATGATTTTGCGATCATCGGTGGCGGCATTGTGGGTCTGTCTACCGCGATGGCTGTAAGTAAGCGATACCCAGATTCAAAGATTCTGGTTCTGGAAAAAGAGAGCCGATGGGCGTTTCACCAGACAGGCAACAACAGTGGCGTGATTCACTCTGGCGTCTACTACAAGCCAGGTAGCTTTAAGGCAAAATTTTGCCGCGAGGGTTGCCAGTCGATGGTGGAGTTTTGCCAAGCGCATGATATCCCGCATGAAGTGTGCGGCAAAGTGATTGTGGCGACTGAGGAGAAAGAGCTTCCGTTGCTGGAAAACCTCTATCAGCGCGGGTTGCAGAACGACATCCCGATCGCCAAAATCACGGCTGAAGAAGTGCGAGAGATCGAGCCTCACGTCAACTGCATTGCCGGAATTCGCGTCTTCTCGACGGGCATTGCTGACTACAAGAAGGTGTGCCAGAAATACGCTGAGATTGTCCAGCGTCAGGGTGGTGATCTGCGACTCAACACGAAAGTTGAGAAGATTGTCGAAACGTCTAAGGGACAAGTGCTTGAAACGAAACAGGGTGAATTTGAAACTCGATTTGTGATCAACTGTGCGGGATTGCATAGTGATCGCATCGCCAAACTCGGCAAGGTTGATCCACAAGCCAAGATCGTGCCTTTCCGAGGAGAATATTACGAACTCACTCCTGAAAAACGCGGTTTGGTTAAAGGATTAATTTATCCGGTGCCAAATCCAGATTTCCCCTTCCTGGGTGTGCATTTCACGCGCATGATCGACGGAAGTGTTCATGCCGGTCCTAATGCCGTACTCAGCCTCAAACGGGAAGGCTATCACAAGACAGATTTTGATCTGCGCGACTTCGCAGAAGTAATGACTTTTCCGGGCTTCTGGAAACTCGCCGCCAAACACTACGACGAAGGCTTCCAGGAAATCATTCGTTCCTTTAGCAAAGCCGCTTTCGTTCGCAGTTTACAACGGTTAATTCCGGACGTGCAGATGGAGGATGTTGTGCCAACTCATGCGGGCGTTCGGGCGCAAGCTTTAATGAACGATGGCAAGTTGGTAGACGACTTCCTGATTATCAAAGGGCAACACTCTGTTCATGTCTGCAATGCCCCGTCTCCGGCAGCTACTTCGTCGATCGAGATTGGCAAAGCCGTAGTCGATCAAATTCCGGAGCCAGAGCATCTGCGATCGACAGTCCGCGCCTAAGGAACAGGTTCGTTGCGAGTGGGTGGGTATGGCTCACGCCAAATCGTATGGAATTTCACAGTTATCCACGTATAGAGACTTAAGTTAGCTAGGAAAACATCAATGAAAGTACTTGTCACTGGTACCGAAGGTTATCTGGGTTCATTGCTTGCGCCACTTCTGTTAGAAAAGGGACATGAAGTAACGGCAGTAGACACAGGATTCTATAAGGTCGGTTGGCTCTACAACGGCACAAATTTGACAGCTAAAACCCTCAACAAAGATATCCGCCATATCACCCTGGAAGATGTACAAGGGATGGATGCGATCGTCCATATGGCGGAGCTTTCCAATGACCCCACCGGACAACTCTCTCCCAACATCACTTACGACATTAACCACAAAGGGTCTGTTCGCTTGGCTGAATTGGCGAAGCAGGCAGGGGTGCGTCGCTTTGTTTATATGTCTTCCTGTAGCGTTTATGGCGTGGCGACTGAGGGCGATGTGACGGAAGAGTCGGCAGTCAACCCTCAAACCGCTTATGCCGAGTGTAAAGCACTCGTAGAGCGGGATGTTAAACCGATGGCGGATGATAATTTCTCTCCCACGTTTATGCGGAATGCTACTGCGTTCGGGGCGTCTCCTCGGATGCGCTTTGACATCGTGCTCAATAACCTGGCAGGCTTGGCATGGACAACGAAAGAGATCAAAATGATTAGTGATGGGACACCGTGGCGTCCTCTAGTTCATGCGCTGGATATTGCCAAGTCGATCGCCTGCGTTCTCGAAGCGCCACGAGACATCATCCACAACCAAATTTTTAACGTGGGTGATACCGCCAATAATTACCGAGTGCGGGAGATCGCTGAAATCGTGGCAGAAAGCTTCCCTGGCTGTGAGCTAAGCTTTGGTCAAAGCGGTGCCGATAATCGCAGCTATCGCGTTTCCTTTGAGAAAATTAACTCTCACCTTCCTGGCTTCAAGTGCGATTGGGATGCTCGTCGCGGTGCCCAACAGCTTTACAACGTGTTCTCTCAAATCGACATGACGAAAGACGTGTTTGAATCCAGAGGGTTTACTCGTCTGAAGCAATTGGAATACCTGATTCGCACTCAGCAAATTGACAAAGATTTCTTTTGGAGTGGCAAGTAGGGGCGAACCGCCGTTCACCCTTACAGTGAGTTATCGATGCATCAACTCTAAATGAGGATAAGGCATGATTTTTACTGAAACTAAACTGAAAGGCGCATTCATTATTGATCTGGAATTGAAGGGAGACGATCGAGGTGCGTTCGCTCGGACGTTTTGCGCCAAAGAATTTGCAGCGCATGGTTTGAAGAATAGCGTTGCTCAGTGCAATCTCTCGTTCAACTACAAAGCGGGAACGCTCAGAGGAATGCATTATCAAACGCCTCCAGCCGCAGAAACGAAACTAGTCCGTTGTACCAAAGGCGCGATCTATGATGTAATTATCGATCTGCGTGCCGACTCTCCCAGCTATCTGCACTACATTGGCGTAGAGTTGACTGCCGATAACCGACGCGCACTATTCGTTCCAGAGATGTTTGCTCATGGCTATCAAGCCCTCACTGATGGCGCTGAGGTGGTTTATCAGGTGGGTGAATTCTATACGCCTGGTTACGAATGTGGCATCCGATATGATGATCCCGCTTTCAATATTGAGTGGCCCATGCCAATCACGGTGATCTCCGACAAAGATTCTGCTTGGGCACCCTTTCAACCCATTACTGTAGGAGTATAGCGCCATGATGTTTATTGTTGATACTGCACTGCAAGCCCGTCAGGAAGCGGGCAATCCGATTAAAGTTGGGATGATTGGGGCTGGTTTCATGGCACGCGGCATTGCCAACCAAATCACCCATTCTGTTCCGGGGATGGAATTAGTTGCTATTTTTAACCGCAACCTGGATACGGCAAAACGGGCGTACACCGAAGCAGGTATTGAAGACTTCCGCGAAGTGAAAACCGTTGCAGAACTGGAAGACTCGATCGCCCAAGGTAAATATGCCATTACCGACGATCCGATGTTGCTCTGCCGTGCCGAAGGTCTTGATGCCCTCGTTGAAGTCACAGGCGCGATCGAATTCAGCGCCCATGTGGTGTTAGAAGCGATCGCTCATAAAAAGCACGTCATCCTGATGAACGCTGAGTTGGATGGCACGCTTGGCTCGATCCTGAAAGTCTATGCCGATCGCGAAGGGGTAATTCTGTCGGCTTGCGATGGTGATCAGCCTGGAGTGCAGGCGAACCTCTATCGCTTCGTCAAGAGCATCGGGTTAACGCCTCTCGTTTGTGGCAACATCAAAGGCTTACAAGATCCCTACCGCAATCCGACGACGCAAGAGGGCTTTGCCAAAAAATGGGGACAGAATGTTCACATGGTGACAAGCTTTGCGGATGGCACGAAGATCTCGTTTGAGCAGGCGATCGTGGCTAATGCGACAGGCATGACCGTTTCCCAGCGCGGCATGATCGGTCAAAACTTCACGGGTCATGTGGATGAAATGACCAAGATGTATGACATTGACCAACTCAAAGAGCTAGGCGGCATCGTCGATTACGTCGTTGGGGCTAAGCCAGGTCCCGGTGTCTATGTCTTTGGAACGCACGATGATCCGAAGCAGAAACACTACCTGAACCTGTATAAGTTGGGCGAAGGTCCGCTCTACAGCTTCTACACGCCCTATCACCTCTGTCACTTTGAAGTGCCTCTGTCAGTCGCTCGTGTTGTCCTGTTTAAGGATGTTGTTTTGGCTCCGATGGGCGCACCGAAAGTGGATGTGATTACCACCGCCAAGACCGACCTGAAAGCAGGCGAAACGATCGATGGCATTGGTTGCTATATGACCTACGGACAGTGTGAGAAGTCTGAGATTGTGCGGACGGAGCGTTTGTTGCCGATGGGTTTAGCGGAAGGCTGCCGTCTGAAGCGGGATATTGCTAAAGATCAAGTCCTGACCTATGACGATGTAGAGCGACCGGAAGGTCGTTTATGCGATAAGCTCCGGGCTGAGCAAGATGCCTACTTTGCGCCTGCTGAAGCGAAAGTCGCTGCGACAGTGTAATCGATCGGGCATCTTGCTTTGTAGAGTGAGATGTCCGTTCCACCCAAGCTTCCACCGACTCTCAAAACCTAAGGGCACCCGTAAAGGATGCCCATCCGATCGCCTAAATGACATGAACGAATCGTTAAATCTCAGCAACCGATCGTTCGATCAAGCGACGTGCCAAAGTCTGAACTCCGGTGTGTTCATAGTATTTGACGTACATATCCATAAATGCACCGAGGTAGTCTAGCTTGTCTTTGGAGACATCGACAAACTTTTGCAGATTGTCTACTACTTTTTCAGGGGTCAACCCTTTTGATGCCACGAAACCATTCATCCAGCCCTTAGTCGATTCAAAGCTCTCCGTGATGAAACTGTGTTTCCCGGTAGGATTATTACCCGGAATCAGATCATTCACCCCTTTGAAGGTTTGGTTTTTCTCCAGTTCAGAGGGAGAAGTTTGCTTGAATACAGACAAGGCTTTGTCAGCAAAATCGCCGCCAAGCGGGATCAACCCATCAAAGCAAACAAGGGCTGCCATCCGTATCAGCGATTCGCCGCCGTAATCCTTAAGGGCTGCCAAAAAGTCTCCGATGCTATCACCTGGAATACCGTTGATTTGGCAAAACGCGACCAGTTCTACGACTAACTTGACGCAGAGGTCGATACTCTGGAGTTTTTCGGGTTTGGGCGTAAGATTTTTCAGGATTCCCAGGAAGGATATATCCTGCCCGATTTTGTTTGCCAAAGCCGCCGTGCCCAACATTCCAGATGCTGAATCGACGGTTTGATAGAGCCAGAGTGCCCGTTGATAGCCTTCTGATTTGTCGTTGAAGAGGGTGACAGCCCGATCGCCAATTTGCTGAATCAGGCTCTCATCGGTTTCACCTGTCACCGTGCGAATCGTGTTTTCAAACCCAGTCAAATTCTGCCACTGTCCTGGAAGCACAAAATCCAGGGATTTTAATGCCATCACCGTGACACCGCCTGTGGGCAGTCGATCGACCACTTCATAAATTACTGGTTTACTCACAGTTCACTCCTTAAGAGAACGAATGGTCAGACGTGCGGCACTCTTAGATTTTAGAGTTGCAATCTTGAATGAAGCCTATTTCGTCTGCTAAATGAAGCGGCACACAAAAAACGGTACACAAACGTAAGAATAAGCTTCAGGCTCTAAAATCCAAAACCCAACGTTATCACAAAAAGCCATTACGATAGATTGGCTAACCCTTGCAGGTCAAATTTTTCGATCCAAGCGGCTCGATCGTCTTTGGTGAAGGAGGGATCGCGAGACAGAACTTTCACCTGAAAGCGATCGTTCACGAGAACCGCCGTCGCGTTTTGTCCTTGCTCAACCGCAGGATAGCCTGCGATCGTCATTGTACTGTTTTGAAACTTCTGGGCGGCAGGTGTTCCCGTCGTATCGTTGATGGCTAGCATCGCCACATTCTTACCATCTTGATTGACTTTATACTCTGCAAACCCTTGCTTCTCCTGAGCCGGAACAACCTCATACCCTTGGACCGATCGAGGAAAGAACTTGTTGAAATTGCCACCTTGAACCGCTTCATCAGCAACCGCAGGAGGCGCATCTCTCTGAGTGGTTTCCTCTTGCGTCTGAGAAAACCGAGAAGGTTCTGTTGTGCTACAAGCAGAGACAAATAACACGAGACACAGCAGGACGGAGGCGAAAATTTTACGCCAACGGAGGGAAAGCATAACGGCTACTCCTGATCGAAACCACGCTCTTCATTCTCCCTTGCTTTGAATGGCTTCTGAAAAAGTCCCATAAAGAATTAATTTGGGAATGGGGAATGGGGAATGGGGAATACCGATTACCGATAATGTGAACGACAATGTTAACTATTGATGCGGAATGTGCCTATGGGTTGCCGTTTTTTGGTAAGAATTCACCTCAGGTTGCCAATTACTTACAGAAGGAGAGAAGCAGGTGTTTACTACACTACTAGCCGCCGTTCCTAATACTCCAGCTTGGAGCCTATCCACTGGCTTAGTTATGATTCTCAGCAACGTTGCAGCGATCGCGCTAGCCAGCCGCGTCGTCAAATATCCCAATGTTGCTCCTCAATTCCCTGTGCCGATCGGTCTTGGAGTGCCAGCTTTCATCGGAGCCGTCTGTTTTGGTCATCTCTTAGGAACAGGGATCATCCTTGGATTAGCCAATTTGGGCGTACTTTAATGTTTTTCTTTTTTTGAAATAAAGCAAGTGCCAGGATACTGATTTCCTGGCTTTTTTGCGCTCTTTGAGCGTGACAAGGCAAGATGGAAATACAACACCACATTGAGAAAGGATTCAATCACGATGCACCGGGAGTTGTATCAACAGGGACTTGCAAAAGCAGATGCAGGAGATTTGGAAGGCGCGATCGTTGCATTCGATCAGGCGCTCCAACTCGCTCCTGATTTTACGGAGGCATACTACAATCGGGGGCTGGTTCGCTTCAAATTGAATCATCTCCAAGGCGCAATCACCGATTACACTCGTGCCCTGCTGAGTGATGCCAATAATGCTAGTCTCTACTATGCTCGTGGTTTAGCCCACCTGTCCGCAGGCAGCACTGAAGCCGCGATCGATGATGCCAAACAAGCCGTTCTTCTGAAACCGGATCATGCGGCAGCCTATAGTTTGTTAGGTGCAGCCCGACAGCGACAGAGTGCAATAGACAAAGCCCTTGCCAGCTACAAAAAAGCGGCTGAGTTATACCTGGATCAGCAAGACATCGCCAACTGCCGTCGTTGCCTGCAAACCATTCGCCAACTTCAACCGTCTACCTTCCCAGAACCGAGCCAAATCTCCCAAACTTCCGCCTCTCTGGTGAGTTCAGATGAGTTTCTGCAACAAGCAGTGGCAAAGGCGAAACAGAAAAACGTTGGTGGCGCAATGGATGATTTGGATTGGGCAATTCAACTCGATCCGCAAGATGCTCAAGCGTATGCCAGTCGAGGGCATGTGCGATCGGGGTTTGGTGATTGGCAAGGGGCGATCGACGATTATCGAATGGCGGCTCAGATTTATCTGCATCGGGCAGATAAACTGATGGCACAGCAGATGATTGAGGCGATCGAACACCTCAAAGCCTCACGACCAAAAGCAACAGCATCCCCGACCTATCCTAGAAACGTCGTTCCCTTTCCTTCGCGTCGAGCCGTCCAAACTGGCAGAATCAGCTCTGCGGTGCAACAAAAGCTATTGAGGCTAGTCGGTGACGATCGCCGCATTGTAGCCGGACTCGTTGAACGCCTGAAAGCAAGACATCCCGGAATGCCAGAAGACTGGTATTGGGAGAAAGCGATTTACGACCTAGAACGCGATCGGTGGTGATTAGGAGGGACACTTAGAACCTGTTTGAAAAGTTAAGCAGAGGAAGCAGGAGCTAAACGTCTGAGCATCAGATGCACCATAGCAGCATAGATCATCGCTTCACTGCGAGTGGGCAAATACTCGTAGTCTTTACTCAAAC
>JAAUSF010000246.1 GCA_012033255.1 Cyanobacteria bacterium RU_5_0 | reverse complement strand
GAAAAGTCACTCAGGAGTTTAAGGAATCAATGGAAATTATTTTTGATGCTTACCTCCCAAAATGGAATTACACGGCTAAACCTCAGAAAGCTGGATTCTAGATCTTATTTAAGCCACAATCCTTAGAGTCAAAGTGCGCTACAGGAATTTTGCCTTCAGAAATGTAAGCACATGATTCTAGAGAAGAGTAAACAAAGTGCTGAACATTAGCATTTTTTGCAGATTCAAGCACTCTTAATCCCTGTTCCCGCTCAATGACAACACTACAGCTTGACCAAAAATCCGTATTGCAAAAGACACCATAAATATCTTGCATCGCTGCTGTGATGCTACAAGCATCATTCAAATCGCCCTGAAACAGGTTGACTCTCCCTTGCCCCAGTTCCATCAGTTGTTTAGCTTGGGAACTGCTGAGGTTGCGAGTGAATGCACGAATGCGCCAATTGTTTCTAGAGTCAGACAGCAACTGCTTGACGATCGGGCGACCCATTGCCCCAGTTGCACCAATAACGAGAATTGTTCGAGACGAATTTATTGTCATTTTCGCTACCAACCTTGTTGACGCAAATACTGTTCGAGGTTGGTCAGAGTGCCATACTCCTGTTGCATGACCGTGATATTTGCCGAATAGCCCACTTCTTCAAAAAACCTGAACATTGCGGTATATTCTTCCCCATATGACTGAAGTGACTGTTCCCAAGACATTTGGACGTATTGCACCGGACGACCGATCGCATTCCCAAAGGCTTCCACCATTTGCAACATCGTTAGTTCTTCACTCATCACGTCGAGCGATCGCCCTAACCAGCGATCGGGTTTTTCCAGTGCCGTTGCCACAAAAACACCATAGTCTTGTTCGCTCAGAAGTTGCAGTTTGGTGTCTGGACTGAGGGGCAGCGAAAATACACCGTTTTGAATATAGCCGCGCACATTGGGATCGTTCCAAGCATAATTGAACGCAACTGGACGAAGAATAGTATAGGGAATTTCAATTTGTTGGATATGCTCCTCAATCTTGGCTTTGCTATCAAAGTGAGGAACTCCTGTTTTTAGATGAGCACTGCCCACAGAACTGTAGACAAAGTGCCGAATGTTTGCCGCCTTAGCTGCATCGGCAAGCTGGATGCCCTGCTGAATTTCTCGCTCTGCACCCGTTTCCCAAAAGTTTTGGACGGCAAAAACTCCTTCAACATCTATGAGTGCTCGTTCGATTGAGACGAGATCGTCCAAATCACCTTGTATAACCTCTGCTCCCAATTCTTTCAGAGCTAGGGCTTTGGGCTTTTGGGCATCACGAGTCAATGCCCGAACTCGACACCCGTGTTTTAGCAGTTCTCGTACCACCGCTCCGCCTTGATTTCCTGTTGCACCAGTGATTAGAAACATCTTTCTTCCCAGCCTCCTTTGTGCCTTTGCTGTGGTTGTGTACGCTGAATCTATGCATCAAGCGGCTGAAACATGGCGTTCGCCGCCATCAATATGGAGAACTTCACCATTGATGAAACCGTTATGCATCAGCATGATGACTGCCTCCGCAACTTCTTCAGATTTGCCAATGCGTTTGACTGGAATTTTTTCAGAAACAGCACGAATCACTGCATCGTAGTTATCGCCCAACACATTGCTCACCAGCGGTGTATCTGTCCAGCCAGGAGCTACGGCATTCACTCGAATGGGAGCCAGTTCCAAAGCTAAACTGCGGGTGAGGGCTTCTGCTGCCGCAACGCCTACAGTGGTCATCGTTGTACCTGGAATGGGGCGATCGGCACGGACTCCCGAAATCAGCGTAATCGAACCATGCTTCGGCATTTTAGGCACCGCTGCCCTCACCACATAAAGTGCGCCAAAAATTCGCTCTTCTAATCCTTGGCGAAACTCATTCGGATCGGTATCGAGAATCTTGCCCATGCTCAATCCACCTGCCGGAATAAAGACGTGATCGATTCGATCGAGTCCCGCAAAAATTCGGTTCACTGATGTCTCATTCGTTATATCAGCAACTACGGTTTGCACATTCCCAATCAGATGAAACTTCGCTTTTTCAAGCTTTTCTTCAGACCGTCCTGCGATCGTCACAGTTGCGCCTTGCTGAAGTGCCAAACGTGCCGTTTCAAACCCGATCCCACTACTACCGCCGACGATCGCAATATTTTGACCTTGAAGTGACATAACAACCTCCTAAGTTGCTGAAAGTCTTTGTGGCTGAGGAGTTATTTGTTGTTTTGTTTCCCCATGTCTTCACAATAGGAGAAATCTATTATGCTGTCTAATGAATGATTAATATAAATACTATGACTGAAAAGCATGATGCTATAAACCCCCCACCCAGCCTAGAAATCGACCTCAATCTACTGGTGGTCTTTGATGTGGTGATGGCAGAACTGAATGTGACTAGGGCAGCAGAAAAGCTTTCTACAACTCAGCCTGCGGTGAGCAAAGCCCTGAATCGGCTACGCCGTGCCTTTAAAGACGATCTGTTTATCAAGGTGTCAAGTGGCGTAAAGCCTACGCCCAAGGCGATCGCGATCTGGACTCCGATTCGCAATGGTCTGGCAGACATTCGCCAGGTCACACAACCCAGCGTTTTTGAGCCAGCTACTTCGAGTATGACTTTTACGATCGCCCTCAATGACTACATGGCAAGCCTCTTTGCGATTCCACTGATCCAGCGATTGTCCCAAGCAGCACCCAATATCAATCTGCGTTTTATCCCTAGCACGAACATTGATGCACCTGCTTTACTTGAACAGAGTGAAATCGATCTAGCGATGGGAGCTTTGTCTGCCTCAAAACCAAGACTGCAACTCCAAACGTTATTCACGGATCGTTATGTTTGCGGAATGCGAAAGGGGCACCCGCTTGCCAAGCGCAAGTTAACCCTCGATCGGTTTGTCCGCGCCGATCATTTACTCATCACGCTGACAGGGGAACCAACCGGGTTTGTCGATCTGATTCTGCGAGAACAAGGACTACAACGCCGGATTGTGCTGACTGTAAATCAATTCGCCTTGGCTCCAGCGGTTCTGGCTGACTCAAATTTAATAGCCGCGATCAACTACCGCAGTGTGCAACACAGTCCTTATGTAAAATCACTGCACTTGACGGAATTACCCCTTGCCCATGACCCCATTCACGTCCACATGATGTGGCACGATCGCAAACAGAGAGATGCAGCACATAGTTGGTTGCGATCTCTAATCGCTGAAATTTGTTCTCATCTTTAAGGTTGGCGTTGGCAAGTACACCCCACAATGAGCCATCAAGAGCCTTCTAAACCAGTAACTGAGGCTGTATAACGGCATGGGCTTCAGCGGTGGAACGGGTCTTCGAGTCATCATCAGAGTATTGAGGCCATCCGTTGCAAGCCTTGGTTAGACACCTACACCCGTCACTCAATCATCACAGTCACTCAGATAGGGCTTTGATTGTTACCATTCCACCGTTAATTGTTTTAATGCAGACTTCATAACCGTATAATAAGCCTACTCCCATGAGTGAATTGGTATTGGATTCGTTAACCTTGATGGTAAGAAATTCTCCGTCCCAAATGACTGTTGCCGAATAGACATCAAACCTTTGAGTACTTCCATCTCCCAAAATACCCTCTTCACTGCCACGCCAAGGGAGGTTTAGTTCTGCAATTATGGATGGTGGCAACGTTAGAAACCCAGTGTATCCGGTATCTATTATTGTATCGACGACAATTCTCTGTTTACTCAAATTACCTACAACTATACGAACGATTGCTTCACCATTCACATTGACGACACCAGTAATCATGCTTTTGCCGTCAATCCATGCCAACCAAAACGGTGAACTCCCCGATGCCCAATTCGGATAAACCAAGTTTGAGCATCAGGGTTGCGCTCTAGTAATCTGTCAGAAGCAACTAATGTATCGTCAGAAACCTCAAAGTCCCCAGTTTCGATATCAATCGCCACAATTTTCCCTTCATTTCCGGCTTCGACTTGCTGCCGAATACCAGACTCATAGAGCTCTTGCCCACGTCGGGCTAACTCTTCTTTGCTGTAACGCCGCTGCCGAACTGTCATAGGCTTGACCTCGTTTTAACTGTGCCCCTATTTTAACCCGAGAAATTGCCTCAAGTATGTACGGCTGCGATCGCCCTCTACAAACTGAATGGGACAATGCGTTACGCTGCCGCTAACGCATCCTATGAAATCGGTGATCGCACTTAATTGCAAATGAAAAAACTGCACCACCAACGGGCGAGAGCTATCAAAATCGTAAAGCGGTTCCGCGTTACACACTGTCATAGCACAATAGAGACAATTAAATGTTTGAAGAGCTTGACTCTAAACCGTTTCAGGCTCTTTCTCTAGTCCCCATTCTCGCCCTTCGTGAATAATCCAGGCTAGGCTGCCTCGAAACAAAGTTCGAGGCAGCCAGCCATCGGACCGCTTTTAGAACAACCAATCAAAAAGCTCGGCAAGTCCCCAAGCGATCAGTATCAGAAAAAACCATCCAGCTAAGACATCGCATTCATCTTTGGTACCACAATGGACTTGAGGTGGTTCCCCCTCTTTTTCAATGACTATTGTGCAAAATTCGCATTGGGGGTTGGGGGGATCATCGAGTTCCATGACATCGCTGACCTGTAACGCTCTCTCCTTGAGGCGACTCCTATAGGCTGAATCAGTACTCGCCATCTCCAGAGCTGCCACACTCGACAAGCCCAGTACTGGCAGCAGACTTCCGCATACTTCCGCCAGGAGAGGTGCTGAGCGTGGATGAAAAAATCGGTCAGTCCTAAACTCAGTAGATCGAAAAGATTGAGAATTGTCCCTATAAGAAGGGTAGTGTCAGACTAAAAGCGTTAAATATCAGCCATGACAACTACCCCAACCCCATTATCCACAACACCGACCCTGATCGACGAAG
>JAAUSF010000095.1 GCA_012033255.1 Cyanobacteria bacterium RU_5_0 | reverse complement strand
AGGACAACACTCTCAAGCTGTGGAATGCGGCCGATGGTACAGAACTGCGCACCCTCACGGGGCATCAGGCTGATGTCAAGAGTGTCAGCTTCAGTCCGGATGGCAAGACGATCGCCTCGGGCAGTCAGGACAACACTCTCAAGCTGTGGAACTGGGATCTCGACCGGCTAATGGCAATGGGGTGCTATCGAATTCGCCCGTATCTGCTCACCCATCCCTCCGATTTGGAGTCGTTGCCAGTCTGTCAACCGCCGCAAACGCCTCAACTTGCCGCAGACTATCTGATGAGGGAAGGTGAAAAACTAGCAGAAGCCGGACAGTTTGAAGCCGCGATCGATCAATTCAATCAAGCCATGCAATGGCAATCGGACTTAGCCCCCACCTTATCCCCGAAAATCGCAGCACTCCGTTCGCAAGCTCAACAGGCTGAGCAAACCACACAGGCAGAGGCTCGACTGAGGGAAGGTAGACAACTAATCAAGCAGGGCAAGATTCCCGATGCGATCGCCGCTTATACTGAAGCCGAAACCCTCAATCCAGATGTAATCTCAGCTCCATTATGGAGTAGACTCTGCTGGCAGGGCAGCCTCTATGGATATGCGGCTGAGGTGCTAGACGCTTGTGAGAAAGCAGTAGCCCTTAATCCCAGTGATGAAGGAATTCGAGATAGTCGAGGGCTTGCCAGGGCACTGACCGGAAAAGCGCCAGGGGCGATCGAGGATTTTCGAGTATTTATTCAGTCCACAGATAATGCTGATGATAAATCTCAACGGCAACGCTGGATCGATGCACTAGCGCAATGGTTAGCCGACCCCAACCAGGCCTATCCCTTCACCTATGAGGCGCTCGAAGCCGGAGAGCCTCCCTTTCAACCGGGTGAATTAGACGAATTGAAGGGGCAATAGCCGCAAGACCTCATTCCAGCATGGCCCCCTAAATCCCCCAATTCTGGGGACTTTGATTTGTGCCCCCTAAATCCCCCAATTCTGGGGGACTTTGATTCGGTTCAGTTGTTGGAGGGGCAAGGGGCGATCGTATTCACCGGGCGAACTTGTATAGCAGTACGCTGACAGATTAGGACAGTCGCTAAGCGTCAGATCGTTGACACAAACGCTTTTGGCTTCATCCTTCATCCTTCATCCTTCATCCTTCATCCTTCATCCTTTTGCCTCCACTGTGGGAGAAAACCCGTAGCACAGTCGTCTCGACTGTCGTCACCCAGGCAGGCAAGAGGCCGGCGCTACGAATCGCGCAAATCGATTGATTCCATTATTTTGAGAGAAGAATGTTGAATCCTTCTTGGGTAAAGTGGCGATCGCGAGTCAAGATGTCGGTAATTCCCAACTGCTTCACCGTTTGCATAGAGATGCAGTCTGTCAGGCTATACCCTTTGTCAAGTCGTCGTTCATAAAGTTCCAAACCACTCTGGAAAGAAGCATGAGTTTGCTGAATGATATGGATGCTCAACTCATTAGAGATTCTATGAGTGAAGCGTGATGCTTTTTGTCTCATCAGCGCATCGTAATTTGAAAAGAAGTTGAGCACCTCAATGAGAACTTCTTCGGTTGTAACACGAAGAACAGTTGTGATTGTTTGGCTGAATTGAAAGATTTCCTGGTGCAAATCATCTCGTGGATTGAGTAATGCAACCCAGTAAAAAGTATCAACAAAAACCTGTTTCATGCTTCACGCTTTGACGATCCATAGAGATAATGGTCATGTTGAGTAGCACCATCGTGTGGTAGCTTTTCCAGAACCTCTGGAGGAATATCTGAAACCAGTGATTCAACAAAGTTCAGGAAAGATAAGGTAGACTGCTCGATCGCCTCTTCTGAAATTGCAACAGATTCTCCTGAAGAGGATGATGTTGTTTGAGTCCCCCTCTGCGCCAATCTTGTTTTGATAAATAGCAGGAAATTCAACACCTCTTCCACTAGGGATTCAGGTGCTTTCTCAATTTCTTGAATGAGTTGTTATCTAATGGTCATTGTTCAATCCTCCTGACTTTAGGGTAAGCGATCGCAGGTTGGTGTAACCTCTGATCAAATGAGAGGCGTTTAGAGCGGCTAAGGTACTTCCAGTGGCAGATTGGGGTCAATGTCCTGCCGCCAAAACCCTGGCAGCAGCAAGCTTCAGGGCAGCTAGCTGAGGCGATCGGATGAGTTGATCACTCTGGTAAACCTGTTCTTCATACAAGCCATCCACCCATTCCAAAACCGTGACTTTTTGGGCGATCGGATCGACAATCCAATACTCCGGAATGCGTCGTCCAGCATATTCTGTGCGCTTGTGGCGGTAATCTCGGTTTTCCTGCTGCGGGCTGACCACTTCAATCACTAGTAAAGGCGGTGGCATATCGTGCGTAATCACACATCGGCTTGCCCCCTCTAGTGCCACAACCGCTTCTTCTGACAAGACAACCAAGTCGGGCTGCCGTACTGTTGCTCTGGCTCCACTCACGGCGATTTGCACCCCAATGCTTAAGCAATAGTAGGGAATTCCGATTTGTAAGAAGTATGCAAACAAGAAGGAGGCAATCTGGTTATTCAGGGCGCTTTCTGGCGGCATGGCAATCAGTTCCCCATTCACCAGTTCATAGCGGGTGTCGGTGTGGTCGTCATAGTTCAGATAGTCCTGAAGGGTCATTGGTTGTGCAGCAACAGACATAGCGTTTAATCAATGCGTTTAATCAATTATCTATCGCAAACATCTTTCATCCCGCATTGGCTTTTCAACGGCCGTATACAGGCTTGGTAAACCGCACCTTGCAGAATAACTATCCAACTGGTAAAACTAGGATTGAGGAGTCAACCTGTTTTACTGTTGACTCAGGCAAGAACGATCATGGATGCGAATCAAACGATCGATAAGCCCCATCCGGATAAGACGGCTGCCTCAGATCCGACAGTCTACCCTTGGGATATTGGAGCTAAAGTCGCTGAAGTGCAGGAACTGTTACGTGCCCACGGCTTCCATCTTATTCTCGACGGAGACTATGGTTGGAAAACGGAAGCGGCTGTAAAACGGTATCAAAAACGTCATGGTTTACGAGTGGATGGGGTTGTTGGTTCTCAAACATGGGCATCCCTTAGACAGACGATTAAGCCCCGGACTCGTCCTTTAGGAGAAGGATGTTCGGGTGCGGATGTGTATGAGCTACAAGGACTTTTACGGATTGCTGGATTTGCTATCAAACGGGATGGTTTTTTTGGGGCAGAAACCAAAAGTGCAGTAGTTGGCTTTCAGCGTCACCATCATCTGAAAGACGATGGTATTGTGAACGCGGTTACTTGGGCAGTGTTGGGGGAAAAATTGACAGTACCCCAGCAGCGCAAAAGGAAAACCTGGCTTTCGCGCTAAAGTGATAAAACTTTTCCCCGTAAACCAGACGGAGCAGATAACCCGTAGCGAGATAGCAGTGTGGGCAAGATGTCGTAAAGCTGTGCCCCTTCAAGTTGTTTTCCGCCTGATGGAGCTTGCGGATCGTAAAAAATCATCATGCCATATTGAGCATGGTTCGCGTCGTCGGGTCCGGTATCATTATCGGCAGTGTAAAACTCTCCACTTCCGACGATTCCCACCGATCGCCATGCCAACTCTCCGAAATACACAATTAAATCAGGTGCAATCCCTCGCACTTTCCGATAGACCTGCTGTGGCTTAAACACTCGTGTTTCTAACGGCTGACCATTAGGATCAGGAATAGCCGCTAGACGTTCGGCTAAACGCGATCGTTCCTGCTCATAGTCTGCTAATGCGATAATCCCCTGCGGTTCCCGCCCTTTCACATTCAAAAACACACGCCCATAATAGCCTCCTGCGCCCCAAGCCTTGGTGCGGCTCCAGTCTACCTCAACGTTATCTAAGGAGGTCGGACTGTCAGGCGTTTCTTTTAACACCAAATATCTTTCTGCTAATAACCATTCGTTAATACAAATTCCACCCATCAACGGACGCGCTCCATGATCAGATACGACCAGAACTGCTGTTTCATTCCCGCATTGAGATAGCAATTGTCCAACACGCGCATCGACATGACAATAGTAATCATGAATCGCATTTGCATACGGCGAATCAGGAATGTGTTGTGGATGCCGAGCATCCATTGGTTTCCAAAAAGAGTGATGAATGCGATCAACTCCCATATCCACCAACATCAAGAAGTCTGGACAGTCTTGTTCCAATAATTTCTCTGCTAATGTGAATCGCTGATCACACAATGTGTAAATGTTGTTGAGAATCCGTTCTTTTTCTTCCGATCGAAAATGTGGCACATCTAGCATGAAATCCGGCATCCAGTTGGCGATGCGATCAGCAAATTCAGGTGGATGCGTATAGGTGACTTCTCGACTGGGCGTGAGGAAACAAGACACCAATGATCCATTAACAGAATAAGGGGGAAAAGTTCCTGGAACACTGATCACGGCAACGTTCCAACCGGATTCACCTAAAATATCCCAAAGCCGAGGGAATTTTACCGATCGACCGTCGGCAATTGCCATATTGCCGTAACCGCGATCGACTCGATTGCGAAACCCGTAAATCCCTAATTCGCCGGGATCACGACCGCTCATCATACAACTCCATGCTGGAACAGTGATCGCTGGAATGCTGCTCTCTAAGCGCCCGTAACTTCCTTGCGTCATCAAGTGAGACAGGTTAGGTAAATCCGATCGCCACTGCTCAAACACAAGAGAAGGTTCCATGCAGTCTAGACCGATGATCAGCAATTTTGGAGTTTGGAGTTTGGAGTTTAGATTATGAGTCATGAGGTTCCTAATTCTTCCCAATCTTCAATTTGCAAGCCTATGTTCCTCAACTTTATTGTGACTCAGTAAACCGTGCGAACTCAATGGAAAGCAAGTTTCTATTTCAAAAAAATAGATGACTAGAGAAATTGGGAGCAGATAGGAGATTGTTCAAATAGATTAGGATGATAAAACACTTCAAAATGTTTCAGGGATGCCCATGACTCCAGAGCAAATCCGCAACGAATCATTGCCACGCTAACGAAAAGCGTCAGAGAAGGTAACTTTGATTATTTGATTTTAGGATAAAATTTGGAATAGTTTGGAGGTCGCCTTATGGTTCAGCCCCTCATTGCGAAAGCCTCATCGGATATCATCTACCCTGACAGCGACGGACAACTCATGGCGGATAATACAAAGCAGTTTCGCTGGATTGTTGTCATCAAGGAAAACTTAGAACTACTTTTTGCCAATCAGCCGGATGTCTTCGTTGCTGGAGATTTGTTGTGGTATCCGATTGAAGGCAATAATACGACTCGTCAAGCTCCGGATACGATGGTAGTCTTCGGCAGACCTAAAGGCGATCGTGGCTCCTACAAACAGTGGAAAGAAGATAATATTCCGCCTCAAGTCGTGTTTGAGATTCTGTCGCCTGGTAATCGTCTAGCCGCGATGGCAAAGAAACTCCAGTTTTACCGACGCTGGGGAGTTGAGGAATATTATGTCTACGATCCAGATGATAATGAATTGATTGGGTGGGCGCGTTCCAACGGCGACTTAGAAGTGATTGATGAGATGGCAGGTTGGGTAAGTCCCCGTCTACAAATTCGATTTGAACCGACTTCAGATATGTTGAAGATCTACCGTCCCGATGGCGAACCTTTCCTCACTTTTACAGAACTTGCCCAACTGCGGGAGCAAGAACGACAACGCGCTGAACAAGAACGGCAACGCGCTGAACAAGAACGGCAACGCGCTGAACAAGAACGACAACGCGCTGAACAAGAACGACAACGCGCTGAGGAAGCTCTCACCCAATTGGAAATAGAACGCAGGCGAAACGAGGCTCTTGCAAATCGATTGCGAGAACTAGGAGTGAATTTAGAGGATATCTAAATGTAGAAATTAGTGTTTCCCCAACAACCGATCGCGTAGGTGCTTGATCCGATCGCGTAGCTTGGCTGCCTCTTCAAATTCAAGGTTCTTCGCGGCTGCTTTCATTTCGGCTTCTAATTTTACAATCAATTCCGGAATATTTTCTAACGGCAAATCATGAGAATGTTCATAAGCCTGTTCTAATTCTTGTGACGTTAAGCGACGCGAAACCTCTAGAAATTGCAGGATGGCATTGCCCGATTTTTTGACGATCGGTTTAGGCGTAATGCCGTGTTTCTCGTTGTATTCCAGTTGAATTTTGCGGCGACGATCGGTTGCACTGATCGCTTTCGCCATGCTGTCAGTCAGGTTATCCGCGTAAAGAATTGCCTGTCCGCGAATGTGACGAGCCGCACGACCGATCGTTTGGATGAGCGATCGTTCCGCCCTTAAAAACCCTTCCTTATCTGCATCTAAAATAGCTACTAGCGAGACTTCTGGTAAATCTAATCCTTCTCGCAATAAGTTGACACCAATCAGTACATCGAAGTCTCCCTCACGCAGATTTTGTAGGATTTCAATGCGCTCGATCGAATTAATCTCAGAGTGCAAATATCGGACGCGCACAGCCCGATCTTGCAGATATTCTGTTAAATCTTCCGCCATGCGTTTTGTGAGTGTTGTAATTAGCGTTCGCTCTGCTAATAATACTCGCTCTTGAATCTCGCCTAACAAATCGTCAATCTGTCCCTCCGTCGGACGAACAAAGATCTCTGGATCAATTACACCTGTCGGACGAATCACCTGTTCAACAATTTTTCCGGTACCAGGAACATAATTTTTGATCTCAACTTTGCCTTCAGAAATCACATCAAATTTGCCGTCTGATACTTCCAATTCCCAGTTACCCGGTGTTGCAGACACAAAGATACATTGGCTTACTTTTTGCCAAAATTCTTCGGCTTTCAAAGGGCGATTATCGGCAGCACTGGGAAGTCGAAACCCATGTTCAATGAGCGTGAGTTTGCGGGATCGATCGCCATTATACATCCCTCGTAGCTGCGGAATCGACACATGAGACTCATCAATCACTAACAGCCAATCGTTCGGAAAATAATCCACTAAGCATTCAGGCGGCGAACCAGGGACTCGTCCAGCAAGATGACGAGCGTAGTTTTCCACACCATTGCAGTAGCCGACTTCTCGCAACATTTCCAAGTCATAGCGGGTGCGTTGTTCGAGTCGCTGAGCTTCTAGAAGTTTATTCTCCTTTTCGAGTTGTTCTAGACGGTCTTTTAGTTCTTGTTCGATCGCCTCACATGCCTCTTCTAGGCGATCGTCTGGGGTGACAAAGTGTCGTGCTGGATAGACATTCAGCGCATCCATACTTTGCAATGTTTCGCCTGTAATCGGATCAATGTAGCGAATCGCATCAATCTCATCCCCAAAAAACTCGATGCGAATAATTCGATCTTCGTAAGCAGGACCAATTTCCAGCACATCTCCCTTGACGCGAAACTTGCCACGCCCTACGTCTAAATCATTGCGTTCATATTGAACCGAGGCTAAATCTCGCAAAATCTGACGCTGATCCACTTCTGTCCCAACTCGAAACG
Organism: Cyanobacteria bacterium RU_5_0; assembly: GCA_012033255.1. Taxonomy (GTDB): domain Bacteria; phylum Cyanobacteriota; class Cyanobacteriia; order Elainellales; family Elainellaceae; genus JAAUSF01. The sequence goes on along the minus strand of JAAUSF010000095.1, from coordinate 14,083 downwards.
GAATCGACGCATTCAAATACTCAGAAGGAATTCCCAACCCGTAAATGCAGCTAATCGACGCGACCACAATCACATCTCGACGTTCAAACAGCGATCGCGTCGCTGAATGTCTGAGCATATCAATTTCATCGTTGATTGATGCTGTTTTAGCAATGTAAGTATCGGTAACAGGAATGTATGCCTCTGGCTGATAATAGTCGTAATAACTGATGAAATATTCAACCGCATTATCCGGAAAGAATTCGCGTAGCTCGTTACATAGTTGTGCGGCTAGAGTTTTGTTGTGTGCCAGTACAAGCGTCGGTTTGCCGATATTCTGAATTACTCTTGCAACAGTATAAGTTTTTCCGGTTCCTGTCGCTCCCAGTAAGGTTTGGTAGCGATGTCCAGCATTAATGTACTGGGTCAGTTGAGCGATCGCTTTAGGTTGATCTCCGGTCGGCTCAAATGGCGCTTTAATATTGAACTCTGACATGCTTTCACCCACGTTAGACTAAATGGAACTACACTCTTCTATGATGCCGGATTTACCCAAATTATGGAGTATCCGTGCCAAATTGAGAGCCAGTTTATCCTAATTCAATAAATTCTTGCTATAGATACACTCGCTCACTATAAGGGCAAACAGCAGTTCGCCCCTACGAAGATATGTTGTCTATAAAAACGGATATCTTCCTGTTTCAGGTTTCTAGACAGGGTGCTTGCTTTACAGGAATTTGAAAGATTATACAGGGCGTCAATTCGTTTTGTTCTGGTTCATTCATGAATCGATCCATTCGGCATCACCGTACCTGTCATTTTGGCATCCTTAAAGTCAGCCGTTCGGAAGTCAGATTCCCTCAATTTAGCATTCGTGAGATTGGCACATCGTAGATCGGTGGTTCTCAAATTGGTAGCCGATAAATTGGATTCTGCAAGTAAAGCTTTCCGTAAATCTGCTCCTTCCAGGATAGCTTTATTCAGATCCGCATGAGTAAGGTTGGTATTATTCAAATTTGCGCCTGTTAGATCAGCGCCTTTGAGATTGGCATTCTGAAGGTTCGCACTACTCAGATCAACGCCCTGTAGATTCACTCCATCCAGGAGAGCCGCTTCTAAGTTGGCATTCCGAAGATTAGCATCTCTTAAATCAGCATTGCTCAGTGTCGCTTCCCTCAAGTCGGCTCCAATCAACTGAATTCGTTTTAGATCCGCTTTAGGAACATCTAATCCTTGTAGGGAAATGCCATCTTCATTCAAATCCTGAAGGGCTTTAATTCGAGCATTGCTAGTGGGCACATTGGCAGCTGCCGCATTATCAATGACTTGCCATGCTTCATAGTGCTTTTGTTTTTGACGATCGCGGCTTTCCATTAAATAGGTGATTGCGACGACTAAAATGCTGTACCCTTCTACATTTTCAACTGCAATCAGTCCGATTAATTGATCCATCAAACAGGTTAATAGAGGTGCTTTCCCCCAACAGGACATGTGTTGGTGAATTGCTTCAGTAACTTGGACAATGAAAAGCGCAATGTATGCTGTGATTAATGCGATGACCAAGCGAAAGGGGAGGGAGCGATCGAGGAGTTGCAAAAGATAAATCTGGATGTTTTTCATTGGGTGTACTTAACTACACAAAAAGGTGTAATACGGTTATTTCAGACATTGCATCTAGGGAAAGACGGCATGCGTTTTTTTGACCTGTTCTGGGTTTTTTGATCATCTCTTCTATTCAACCCGATTTCTGTGGAAGAAGCCAAAGACATAGGATTGCCGTCACAAGATTGGGTAATGGGGGCAGCAGATTAGGGGAATCCGCACCCGATCGCCCCTCGCTCTTGCGGAAATTTAGTCACAATTTAGTCACAATGAAGAGACATTGACATGGAGGTGACAGCTATGTTTCCGTTTTGGGGCAACACCTGTTGGGGATCTGAGCCAACATCCCGTAGAACTTATCAGGAACGCAAACTTCAGTTCCTCAAGTGGATGCGTGATGATTTGGAGACGCGATTAGCAGGATTGAATGCGGCGATCGAGGCAATTGAACGGCAACTCAACCGCGAAGATACGACTGCGTAATCTGCAAGTTAAATCTAACGGGAACCGAAGTGAACCGATCGTCGTCAAAGATGGACTAGTACTCTGTCGCGTTAGTTTTGCGGGTGAATGGGCAGATGATAGCAAATCCATCTAATTAGTGATTGCATTAAATGTGTAGGGGCGAACGGCAGTTCGCCCTTATTACGAAGTTCACCTGAGTAGATGGATAGGCTCAGGACACGGGCTGACCATCCCCCCATCCCCCCATCCCTTACATCCCTGCTACCATGACTATCCTTGAGGCGCATCACCTCAAAAAGTTTTACCGCGATCGCAAGCAAACGATCGCGGCTGTGCAAAATGTATCTCTTACGATCGCCGCTAGAGAAGTGCTTGCCTTTTTGGGCCCGAATGGAGCCGGAAAAACAACGACCATTAAAATGATTGCTGGGCTAATTTTGCCAGATGAGGGTTGGGTACGCATCGCCGGACGTGATCCACATCGGGAGGCGAAGGCATTGCGATCGATCGGGGCAGTGTTGGAAGGCAATCGCAATCTTTACTGGCGGCTTACGTCAGAAGAAAATTTGGAATACTTTGGAGTGCTGCGCGGACTAACGCGAAAAGTGGCTCAGCAACGCACAAAGGCATTGTTGGAACGCTTCGGTTTGATGGATAAGCGCCGGGCGATCGTTCAATCGCTTTCACGCGGGATGCAGCAGAAATTGGCGATCGCAGTTGCGATGATCCACGATCCGCAACTTTTGCTGTTAGATGAACCCACCCTTGGATTAGATGTCGAAGCGACTCAAAGCGTCAAACAATTAGTGCGTGAAATCGCCGCAGAAGGACGTGCCATTCTCTTGACCACTCACCAACTTGATATTGCTGAAGAATTATCCGATCGCGTTGCCATTATCAACCAGGGTGAACTTATTGTCGAAGAACCCACCTCTGAACTAATTCGTCAATTCTCTGACGCCACTTACACCATTGAATTAGAACAGCCCTTGGATGCGGTGCGATCGAGCAAAATTGAGTCGATGGGTGCGACACTTAACAACACCCAAATTCATCATGTCCGCGAATCCGAAACGCTTTACGAAATCCTCGCTATTCTTGAGCCGCTGCCACTAGTGCGGGTTGAAAAAGACCAAGCTACCCTAACCGATGTTTTCCTGAAGTTGGTCAGGCGATCGGTTTGAGAAAAAATCCTGATCCGGCAGACAATCCTTGAAGGGTCAATACATACGATCATTCCCTTACAGCAGTTTCAGTTGAATGCGATACACAAAGGGGCACGGTATACCGCGCCCGTAAAAGGTTGATGTATTAAACGCAATTGAAATCCGCTATGACTGTTGTGACTTAGGTAATTCAGAGGCAGGATAATGAGGTTTTATCACGATCTCCCGGCAGTGTTGGCAGGTGTTGCGATAGCAAGTGCGATTGTTGTAACTATTCCCCAAGCCGCGCAAGCCTTAACAGGCACGGAAATTAATGACATTGCTCGTGAAGTGACTGTTTTGATTTATGGCGATAATGGGCATGGCTCTGGGGTAATCATCGCCAGAAACGAAAATACCTACTCCGTGTTGACCAATTATCATGTGGTAGTGACAAACAATGATTACAGCATCATTACCGCCGATCGCAAGGCGCATACTCTCAACTATGAAGCCATGCAACCCTTGACGGGTGATGTCGATTTGGCGATCGTCGAATTTACCAGCGAAGAAGAGTATCCAGTAGCTCAACTTAGCACTGCCTCAACTCAAGAAGGACAACAAGTATTTGTCTCTGGTTGGCCCTCAGCATCCCTCGGACAACTGACCCGTCAATTCACCGATGGAGGTGTTTCGGCAATTTTAGAAAAACCGATTCACGGGTATCAGATTGCTTATACCAATATCACCCGTCCGGGGATGAGCGGCGGTCCAGTATTTGATACGGCTGGACGAGTCGTTGCCATTCATGGATTAGGCGGGATTGCCGATTCCGATCGCATTTCTAATGTCCTCGGATTATCTCAGCAAGATGCGAATGATCTAGCGGCTCTGATTCCGAGTGGCTTCAACTATTCCATTCCCATCACAACGTACCTACAACTCGCGCCCCAAGCTGGAATATATCTGAATGTGCAGGTTGATAACTCTCCCGCACCAGAGCTAGGTGAACCTTATGTGGCTAGTGAAGAACCCGATCCGCGTGATGTTATCACCGATGTGAATACCGTATTGGATACCCTCGATCGCACGACTGACACGATTCAGAATGTGTGTGGCTTCCTCGGCTGCTGAGCCGCTATTCGTCAGGTTGCCGATCGCCAACTCCATAAGCAACTCACCTGGTAGTGTAAGTTGGAAGAAGGGCTTTTCCTGAACCACTTACACTATTTATGATTGCTGCGGTTTGCCTTCAGAACGTCCATAAGGTATATAACAATATCTCGGTTGTCAATGACCTTTCACTGACGATCGAACCGGGAGAAATTTTCGGGTTACTCGGTCCCAACGGGGCAGGCAAGTCTACCACCATCCGAATGCTCACAACCCTCACTCAACCTACTCAGGGGGATATTGTGGTTGCCGGATATGATGTGATTCGCCAGCCCTTCGGAGTCAAAAAACAAATCGGCGTTGTCCTTCAGCAGGTCAGCGTAGACATGGATTTAACCGTCTGGGAAAACATGGAATTTCACGGACGGATGCATCATATTCCTAATCCACGACGGCAGAAGGAAATCGATCGCTGGCTAGAATACGTTGATTTATCCGATCGCCGCAACAATTTGGTTAAAACTCTTTCCGGCGGGATGAAACGCCGGTTGCAAATCGCTAGAGCACTGTTGCACCAACCCCAAATCTTATTTCTAGATGAACCCACCGTGGGACTCGATCCGCAAACTCGCCGCCGCCTCTGGGAAATTATCAAAGGCTTAAACCAACAAGGCATGACCATCTTGCTGACAACACACTACATGGAAGAAGTTGAGTATTTGTGCGATCGGATCGGCATTATGGATAGCGGCAAGCTAATTGAGATCGGTACATTACCAGAATTGCGTCAGAAGTTTGGAGAAGGATTGTTGATGCAACAAACGGGCGATCGATGGGACTACAAATTCTTCCCGACGATGGATGATGCCAAAACCTATTTAGAACAGCAACCCGACAAAACAGGTATGATGATTCGTTCCTCCAATCTGGAAGATATTTTTGTAGAGCTAACCGGACGGAATTTGGACTGAAAGATCAAGGATGAGGGGTGAGGGGTGCTACCGTATACACATCTTGTAACCGGATTCACTTTCCTGCCTCTCGCCTCCTAGCCTCCTAACGTTAAACCCATTTTGTGGGTAGGCAATGCCCACCCTACCTGTGATCCTTAAGTTCTTGTGGGTAGGCATCTTGCCTGCCCTGGCTAGACGGGCGGGACGCCCATCCCACAAGAGATTAAAGAAGTCGCACTTCGCGTGTGTATTCTCCGCTCGCTCTTTTCATCTAACGAATCTATCCCTCATACTTTTGTTGACTGGCGTTCTCGATCATGTGAAATACCTGTTGTAAGGCGAAAAGCCTTTCGCCTCTGCGATCGCTGTAACGTCATCAAACAAAGATAGCTACTAGATTTCTTCATCCTTCATCCTGCCCCAATGCCTCGTCTTGTCGCTAAAATCGAAGCCATTCTCTATCTCAAGGCTCAGCCGTTGCCGATCGCCAAAATTGCTGAATATGCAGGGTGCGATCGAGAAGCAGCGGAAGCAGGGCTGATTGAGCTAATGGCAGCTTATGCCCACCGAGACAGCGCCCTCGAAGTGGTGCAAACATCAGAGGGATATTGTTTGCAACTGCGAGAATCGTTTCATGATTTGGTGCAGGCGTTGATTCCTGTGGATTTGGGTGTAGGAGCATTACGGACGTTGGCGGCGATCGCTCTCAAAGGATCAATTGCTCAAACGGCTCTGGTTGAATTACGCGGATCGGGTGCCTATCAACATGTCCAGGAACTCGTCAGCCTTGGATTCGTTCGCAAGCGGCGGCAGTCCGATGGACGTTCTTATTGGCTCCAAGTAACCGATAAGTTTTATCAATATTTTCAGGTAGACAAACTGCCACACCCCTTTGATCCCTCGGCCTAGCCGTTTGAGCTAGGTAGTTTTGGAGTGTGCGATGGTAAAGCTAGGATGTTAACTTAGGAATGACTGGTCACACCAGCGAATATCAATGTCAAAATAGATAAAATGTCCGTAATATTTTTTTAGGAATCTGAGGCATTATGGTGTTTAACCCTGACAATTTCGATTTCTTCGGTGGCAGTATCGAAGAGGGTCAGGCGAATCAGCTGTTGAAGTACCTTCAGCACCAGTCTCCTGAAATGTTGGCACGAGTAGCGCGATCGGTCAGCCCAGAGATCAAGCAGATCATCTCGCAAAACGTCCAAGGATTAGTCGGCGTCTTACCATCAGAAGCCTTCAACGTTCAAATTACAACTGACCGCGAGAATCTAGCGGGTTTGCTTGCTTCAGCCATGATGACAGGCTATTTTTTACGTCGGATGGAGCAACGCATGGAACTGGAGGTAAGTATCAAAGGCTCTACCTCGCTCAGCTTAGACATGAATGAGGATGATTCCCTGGGCATTGAAGACTGATCAAGCCTTTCATCTTTCATCCTCCATCCCTTATTCTTCATCACCCCCCCAACTGATCCACTGGAAAAGCAGTGGGTCTAACTTCAATCGTTTGAGTTTGATTCGCACGACGGACTTCCACCGCCACAGCCTCTCCGATCTTGCTAGTTTCTACCTGTTCCTGTACATCTGACGCAGTAGCAACACTTTCGCTGTTGACCTTAAGAATAACGTCACCCGGACGTAATCCGGCACTCTGTGCTGGAGAGCCTTCCATGACTTGAAGAATGAGTACGCCTTGATCAGTATTAACGGTAAACCCGACATCTTCCTGATTAATTCGATCGCGAACAGATGCCGACAGATCAATCATTTGAATGCCCAGATAGGGATGTTCAACCCGTCCTGTTTCAAATAGCTGATCCGCAATTCTGGAAGCAGTTTCGATCGGAATCGCAAATCCTAACCCTTGAGCATCCGCCCGAATCGCCGTGTTAATCCCAATTACTTCACCCTGATCGTTTAGCAAAGGTCCACCAGAGTTACCAGGGTTGATGGCGGCATCCGTCTGAATGAACTGAACTCGTCGATCGGCAATCCCGACTTGAGTACTCGATCGCCCAGTTGCGCTGATAATGCCTGCGGTGACCGTGTTATCTAGCCCAAGCGGATTGCCAATCGCGATCGCCCACTGCCCTGGCACCAGATCATCTGAGTTGCCAAGCGTCACTGTGGGTAAATCAGTGGCATCAATTTTGATGGCGGCGACATCAGTAATAGGATCGATTCCCAAAACTCTGCCCTGAAATGTCCGTCCATCCTTCAACGCGACAGAGACCTCACCTGCACCTTCAACGACGTGCGCGTTTGTGATAATCCGTCCGTCAGCAGTCAAAATAAAGCCGGAGCCTGTGCCTTGCTCAATTCGCTCTTCTGGCGGAAAGGGATCTTCTTCACCAAAGAATCGCCTGAAGGTGTCAGGAATACCACTCGTGACAGTACGAGAAGCATCAATCCGGACGACAGCCGGTCCCACTTTCTCCACTGCATCCGCAATAAAATTCCGGTTCTCCACATTGGAGACAGCAGGAGCTTGGGCAACAGGAGATTCTCGCACTGCTACATCCAAAACGCTAGGCGACGGGGAGCTTTGGCTTTCTACAACTGAGCGATCGCCTGCTTCCAGGTAGTGAGTTCCTGCCCAACCCGCACCACCGCCGATCGCCAACAGAGCCGCGTAGAAACAAACTTGCCGTGATATGCCCATATATTTCTCTCAACCGAATCCCTATTCGGCACGAAGCGAAGGGATAATCCGAATTGTACGTCTTTGAATACGATAGCCCCACTTTAACTAAATTTCATCCTGAAGCGGAGCCAAAAAATTTGAACTAAATAGGGATATTGTCAACTTGTCACTGAAAAATTTGTCAAAATTTTAAAGAAGGCAAGGAATGAAGGCTAAAAGCTGAAGGATGAAGATAGATTTGTCGCTCCAACTGGTGATTGCTCATAGTTTGCCTTTGATTGCTCTAGGCTGGATCATGGCTCCAGAGGTGAGTCGGGCAATGGTCTCGATCGCATCTTCTCCCAACGCTCTGGTGTCACAAGTGCCGTCTGCATCCGAGGAAGAGTCGCTTTGTCCGGAGCCTGTCTTGTCGCGGTTGACTCGCCATACGATCGCGCCTGGAGACACTCTAGACAGCATTGCTCAGCAATATAACTTAATTCCAGCGACCCTGATGGGCTTCAATCCGGTATTGCGGAATGGAAGTGTTCCGGTTGGCACTGAAATTGTGATCCCGCCCTACAATGGCATCCAAGTTGAAGTACCATCAGGGACGACTTGGCGCAATCTGGCAGAAATTTACAACATTCGAGCCGATGCCTTGTTTGAGGTAAACGGTTGCCAGGCGGAGGTGCCAAATGTAGTGTTTGTGCCAGGGGTCAACTGGTCTCCGGCAGAAACCACGACTACTTCACCTGGAACGATTAGCAATCCGTTGACAGGCTATCCGTTACCTGAGATCGCCCCGATTCTGTCTGCCTACGGTTGGCAGCTTGACCCAACGAGCGGCGAAGTGATTTTTCGCAGTGGAGTAGACTTGCAGGCAGATGCCGGAACGCCTGTGCTAGCCGTGGGGGAGGGGACGATCGCCTTTGCGGGTGAACAGGGCGATTATGGCAACTTAGTTGTGATTAACCACAGCCAGGGGCTACAAACTCGCTACGCCCAGCTAGATTCAATCTCAGTGGAAACTGGACAACGCATTCAAGCAGGGACTCAGATTGGCACGGTTGGCTCAACAGGCTCAGTCACTAGTCCACAGCTACATTTTGAAGTGCGATCGAACTCTGAGTTAGGATGGGTGGCTGAAGACCCAGGTGAATATGTTCAGAATATTCGCACGGCTCAGCAGTTGAGGTGAGTTTAGTATCGTTCGTTTTTCGCCATGGGCAATCGGAATTTCTACAGCCGTTTTCAATTGAATGTGACACGTCAAGGGGCACGGCGTACCATGCCCGTACATTAGGTGCAAAATCTCAATTGCCAAAGCACACTCGCAGCGATCCAAGGTTATCTCCCAAATTAAGATCGTTGTCGTTAATCCGCATTGCTACATTGATGATCGGTTGAGTGAGGTCTTGTGGGGTGTTGAGCAAACTATAGGAAGCACCAGGAACCCCGATGAGCAAGGCACCCAATGGTAAGTCTTCATCATATTGGAGTCCACTATAATCTCCAGTGAAACTTTCCTCACCGACATATCCTTCCGCTCCAACTCTGTCTAAAGTCGTCAGATCGGCTGTCCAGGTGCCGTCAATGCTCAATACACGACTGAACGGACCTGCCAGATAAATATGTTGCCACCCGCGTTTTGCATCAACGCTATAGCAAGCTTCACCATCATCGTCGCGATCGGCTGAAGCAGGCAAACTTGGAAGGGTAAACACCAGGACTAACGCGAGAATCTTCAGGGATTTCATAATTTTGTCCGTCTTTATGCGGCTAATGATTTAGCATTTATCTTTCACATTATTTCCAAGGTTATACGCGAAATTCCTGACGAAAGGAAGTGAATCTGAGATCTTCGGGCCTTTTTTTAGGGAAGCAGTTGTTCCAGTCGCACAATCAAAACCCACTGATCCAATCGCCCAAACGGAATCACTTCACCGGGTTGGCTGGTGAGCAGTCGAGTTGCTAGCCGAGGATGAAGCGTACTCAACTCGACTGGACCAACGATACCGCCAGTTTGAGCTTCTGCGCCTTCCGAGTGGGCCCGGGCGATTTCCTCAAACGATCGCGCTCCCTCCTGAATCTGAAAATAAAGTTCCTGAGCCAGGGACAAGCTTCGAGTCTGGATGACGGAATACAGGACTCGATCAGGTGACTCTGTTGAGCGAGAAGTTGAGCGAGAAGCAGACTGACATTGAAACACAGTTCTTGGTGCAAAAACGGGACTGTCGATTTTGCGGATTGAGTTTTTGCGGGGCTTAGCGGCAATCGCGATCATGGTGACGTTTCTCTTATCGTGATTCAAGTTTCCCAGATTACTGAAGGTCGGTCGATATGGAAAAGGTCTGGTAATGTCAGGTGTTTAGTTAAGTTTTTTAAACTTTGTCAGGTGGGCGATCGACGCTGTTACGACGCTCTCCAGAAAGGGCGATCGGTGTAGCCATTTCAAGTGCAGCCTACTGTTCACTATCATCGCTATTATGTAAATCTGGGATAGATTGGCAACCAGACGAGGAGGAACTCTGACAGTTTACACGCGCCCCCTAGCCCGATTAATTGAACAGCTACAGCGTTTACCCGGTGTCGGTCCTAAAACTGCCCAACGACTGGCGCTTCACATCCTAAAGCGACCTGAAGCCGAAGTGCAAGCCTTGGCTCAAGCCCTGATCGAGGCAAAACAACAAGTGGGGGTCTGTTCGGTTTGCTTCCATTTGTCGGCTGAACCAGTCTGTGAGATTTGCCGTGCCCCAAACCGCGATCGACATACCATTTGCGTCGTTGCTGATTCTAGAGATGTAATCGCCCTAGAGAAAACCCGCGAGTATCACGGTAAATATCATGTCTTAGGCGGGTTGATCTCACCGATGGATGGGATTGGTCCTGACCAACTCAACATTACTCAACTCGTGCGTCGGGTCAACAAGCAAGACATCAAAGAAGTGATTCTGGCAATCAGCCCTAGCGTGGAAGGAGAAACCACTACTCTCTATGTTGGGCAACTCCTGAAACCGTTTACTAAAGTCACCCGGATTGCCTTCGGTCTACCGATGGGAGGCGATCTAGAATATGCGGATGAAGTGACTCTAGCACGGGCACTGGAAGGTCGTCGGGAACTGGACTGAAGTAAAGCGTCACGAGGGATTAGGATTCCTCCAATTTACTGTCCACCAGGGTTAGCGGGATATGAGTTGGGCGGCTTTGTTGAAAAACTGGCGGTAAATGCCCTGGATCAACAACAGCGTTGCAGAGAGGGTGGCGATCGCCAAAATAAACATGATCACCATCTGATAAACGGCAGCATCCAACGGATTGACCCCACTTAGAATCTGTCCAGTGATGATTCCTGGCAGCGTCACAACGCCAACGACCATCATTGAATTGAGCGTAGGAATCAGTCCGGCTTTGATCGCTTCTTGACGATAAGAGGCGGTGGCTTGGGCAGGAGTGGCTCCTAAACTGAGATGAGTTTCAATTTCTAACTGACTAGAGTTGAGCGTACTGACGAGCCGATCGCCGCCGATCGCTGCCGCATTCATCGCATTACCGAGCAAGATTCCGGCTAACGGCACAAGATACTGAGGCTCATACCACGGCTCAGGCTGTAGGATAATCGCATTCACATAGGTCAGGGTCAGAGCCGTACTGATTAAAATTGACCCACCGACGATCGGGATTAAATTTGGCACTTTTTTACTGATACGATTCCGGGCGACAACAGTAGCGATCGACACCATTACTGCCACAACGACCAACACTAACCACGGATTATCGACAGCAAAGACGATTTCTAGAATGTACCCAACTGCCAAAAGTTGTACGATCGTGCGGACTGTGGCAACGGCTAAATCTCGTTCTAGCCCCAGTTGTTGCCATGCAGAAAGTCCGATCGCGATGATCATCAATCCTAGGGCAAATCCAACATCAATCAGCTCTAGCTGAATTAACTCATCCACAACCGAACACTCCGCTTTACATCTGAATCTTACTCATGCAACCTGCTATAAGCTTAAGTTCTTGTGGGGTGCCCTAGCTGGACGGACGGGACGCCCATTCCACAAGAGATTTAAAGAAGTCGCACATTGAGTTAAGCATTATTGATAACCGCTGAATAAACGATCGTTTGAATTGCAATGAAAAACTTTTTATAGCAACAGCCACTTGGGTTAGGACGGAGTGCAGAGGTTCCACCCCTGGCTGGGGGCTTCGCCCCCACACCCCCTTTAATCCCGATGTCCTAACCTCTATGGCGACAGCTATAAAGTCAAGAATTTTGAAGATGCTAGAAGTTTTGAATTTCTGTTTTAAGAATTAGCAGTAAATTAAGAGGGAATTTTATATTCTCCTGCCCCCGGAGTGTTCTTATGAAAGCGTTACTTGTTTGGCCCATTTTGCCAAATTCATTTTGGTCTTATCAAGAAGCTCTTGACTTAGCTGGGTTACGTTCCACTACTCCACCGTTGGGCTTAATTACAGTTGCCGCTATGTTGCCGGACAATTGGGAACTGCGATTAGTCGATCGCAATGTCCAACATGAAACCGAGGCTGACTGGGAGTGGTGTGATATTGTCATCCTCTCAGCAATGTTGGTGCAACGGCAAGACTTGCGATCGCTCATCCAAAAAGGGGTAGCTCTAGGTAAAAAAGTGGCGGTAGGAGGACCCCTTGTTACCTCTGTTCCAGAATTTGCCCTGGAAGCAGGCGCACATTATCTAATTCTGGATGAAGGTGAATGCACGATCCCGATGTTTTTGGCAGCCCTGACGAACGGTGACGAGCGAGGCATTTTCCGCGCTGTTGAAAAACCTGATGTCACTCAAACTCCTATTCCTCGGTTTGATCTGCTCAACTTAGATGCCTATCTGTTAGTAACATTACAGTTTTCGCGGGGCTGTCCCTTCCAGTGCGAATTCTGCGACATCATCAATCTCTTCGGGCGTAAACCCCGCACCAAAACGCCGGAACAAATGCTGGCAGAGTTTGAGATCATTTACCAAATGGGATGGCGGCGTACCATTTTGTTGTAGATGATAACTTCATCGGCAATAAGCGCAATGCTAAGGTATTTCTGCGCGCTTTGATTCCCTGGATGCAAGAGCGAAACTATCCCTTTTCCTTGATGACAGAAGCTTCCCTCAACCTGGCTGAGGATGATGAATTGCTGAATCTACTCGTACAAGCTGGGTTCACGATGGTGTTTATGGGGATCGAAACGCCCGATGTCGAGAGCCTCGCGGTCGTACACAAAGAACAAAATACCCGTCAATCACTGGTTGAGGCGTGTCGCAAGATCAATCAAGTTGGACTGCAAATTCTGTCTGGGTTTATCATCGGCTTTGATGGAGAGAAAGCAGGTGCCGGTCAACGGATTCAGGCATTCGTGAACGAAACAGGCATCCCGATCGCCCACCTCACCATGCTAGGCGCATTGCACAACACGGCAATGTGGAATCGACTTGAGCAAGAAGGACGTTTGCTCAACAATATTGGAGAGCATTTCACAACCCAAAAATCATTGATGAACTTTGTACCAACCCGTCCAGTCGAAGAAATCACTAGAGAGTTCATTGATACCTTCTGGAATTTATATGAGCCATTGCCCTACCTGAAGCGGACACTCCATCACTTCAACTTGATTGGCGGCAACCGTCCCAAAATTCGCTATCCCATCACCCGCAAAGAAATTCGCTTGTTTTCAGCCATTTGCTGGCGACAAGGGGTGTTGCGATCGACCCGTTTCCGCTTCTGGTGGCAGTTGGCAGCGATCGTTCTCCGAAAACCACACCTCCTGTACGACTATTTCGTTGCCCTAGGATTAGGCGAACACTTCTTCAACCTGCGCCACGAGATCCGAGCAGAACTAGAGGAACAGCTAGCCGCCCTAGCAGATACCCAGCCAACCGAACCTGAGCAGTCAGGCGATCGAGCCTCGGTTTTTGTGAAAAGTCGATGAAGGGATGAGAAGGCGAGCGTGAGGAGATGAGGGAGTAGATGAGTGGATGAGTGGATGAGTGGATGGGTGAACCACCCGTCAATTTTCAGTTGATGTATGCCATGGCGTAGGGGCAATCCCTGCGTGGTTGCCCTAACTGAGAGGGCAGACCCGTTAGTTACCCCGACCGCAAACAAGACATTATAAAGTCCAATCCTCGCGTGGTTCGCCCTAACTGGAGCAGGGCATGACCCGTTAGT
>JAAUSF010000094.1 GCA_012033255.1 Cyanobacteria bacterium RU_5_0 | reverse complement strand
TTCATTTTGCATTAGCAATTTCTGAGACTCTGGTGGGGTAGGCATCTTGCCCGCCCAGATCTTGCAACTTAAATGCTCATTAGCTTAGAACGATATCTAGCTCTGATTACTGATTGCTAAAAGCTGATCGTTTGAAGCGCGACCATTAGTGAAGGGGGCGATCGCTCCTAGGAAGTCGAGGTGATTCCCAGATTGATGACGGAGTTCTTCAGGAGTGCCCTGAATTTTCAGGTGTCCATCTTCTAACATGACAATCCAATCCGATCGTCGGATCACGCTTGGACGATGGCTAATCAGGATCGTGATTTTATCCTGGCGGTGGTGTAACAGTCGATCGAGTAAGTTCATTTCGCTACTCGGATCAAGTGCCCCCGTTGATTCATCCAAGATTAAAATGGGCGGATCGGTGACAATCGCACGGGCGATCGCTAAGCGTTGCTTTTGACCGCCTGATAAATTTGCACCAAATTCACCTAAGACGGTTTGATATTTGTCAGGTAGATAACTAATGAATTCATCGGCACCTGTAATTTGACACACATGAACAACATCTTCAAATGTGATATTTGGGTAGCTGAACCGGAAATTATCAATAATCGATCGACTCCAAAAATGCGGTTCTTGTGGAACTAATACCACCTGTTGTCGTAAGCATTCTAATGAGAGATCCTGTTGATTATAACTGCCATAGCGAATGTTCCCAGATTGAGGAGAATATAAGCCTGCAATCAATTTAGAAAGCGTACTTTTACCACAACCCGATTTGCCAATTAAGGCGGTTGCTCGACCACCGGGAAAGGTAAGAGAAAAATCTTGCAACAGGTCAACTCGTCCTGCGTGATGAAACGTGAGATGGCTACAGGTAATGTCAGCCGTGCCCGGAATTTCAGCCCACGGTTTTTTGAAATCATTTTCGTCTTCTGGTGTGGCATCAATCACTTCTTTCATGCGTTGAATCACCACTTGAGCCGTAATAAATTCATCGACTAGCCCAATGATGGCTCCCAGGAAACCAATAAAATTGCCGCTCATGCCGCTAAACGCCAACAATTGACCGATCGATAACGTTCGATTAATCACTAAATAACTGCCTAACCAGAGAATAGCGACGCTCGTTAGTGTTGAGAAAAAGCCGGTGATGCTGCCACTAAACAGTCCTAGCTTCATCATGCTCCAGTCTAAATTAGCCAATCGTGCAAAGTTCGTTTGATATTCTTGCCACGCTTGCGGAGTTGCCTGGGTGGTTTTCAAAACTTGAATCCCGCGAAATGTTTCCACCAAAAAGCCCTGATTTTCAGTGCCTAAAACGATCGCATTACGAGTTTTTCGTCGCATTGCAGGCAGGAATATGAGATTCAGGAGCGTAACAATGATAAAGGCACTAATTGAGGCTAATGTCAGTTCCCAACTGTAAAAGATCATGAAACCCAAAGAGACGATCGCAATGAAAAATTGACTCGGTAATCCCAGGACAATTTCAGAGACCAGATTGTTAATCGCGTCAACATCATCTAACCGACTAACGACTTCGCCACTGCGCCGCCCTTCAAAATAACTAAGCGGTAAATGTAACAGTTTGCGTCCATATTCCAGAATTAATCCGAGTTGCAACCGTTGGGCAAAATGACCGATTAAAAAGGATTGAACAATGCCAATAATGCTGCTAATTAGATTCATGACGATTACCCCGATCGCCACGGCTGTCAGTAATTGCGTATCACCTCGCACTAACACATCATCAGTCAACAATTGCATCATTAAGGGTGATGCGAAAGAAAGTAAGCCGATCGCAATATTAATCAGTGTTGCTTGAATTAAAATGCCGCGATAGGGCAATACTCGTTGCAAAAATTTTCCAAAGCCACCAATTTGATCGTCTGGCTGCTGATAAAAACGGCTATCATCGGGTTCGAGCAACAGCATAATACCGTTGCTCCAACTGCTGACTAACTCTTCACGACTGATATAGCGAACGCCAACGGCTGGATCAGCAATCACATAGTTCTTGCCTTTTTTGCTATACAAAACCACCCAGTGATAGCCTTTCCAGTGAATGATGGTAGGTAAGGGAGCTTGATCGAGGCGATCGACTAATTCGAGTGAGGCTTTCACTTGTCGCGTATTAAATCCATACGCTTCTGCCCCTCGACTCATTCCCAGGAGAGACGTGCCTCGTGATCCGGTGCCGATCGCTTCTCGAATCCGACTAATCGCAAAGGTGCGTCCGTAATGCTTAGCAACGGTAGCCAGACACGCCGCCGCGCAGTCTTCTTCACTATGTTGCAACACACTTTGATATCGCAAGGCAAACTTCCTCCATTACGTTTTGAGTAATAACTTGAGTTAGGGACACACCAGTGTGTGCCCCTACAGTGTTTAGGGTGATTAGAATGACGATATAGGTCGTAAGGAGCGAATCTTATCGTTGAAAAGGATTCTCTTGCTTCCTTGGCTCAAATCTTCCCAAGCTCCAGATCCAACAAAGTAAGGAATTCCTTGAAAGTTAGGTTGAGTGTATAGCATCCAGCCCCGAAGATTTTCCAAGACAGGAACAACATGAACATGAGAAACAATACTGCTAAAGCCATATCGACCTAAATCGCGTACAGCCGATTTAACAGTCAGCCGTCTTCCATATGGAACGCCACGATAAACATGTTCAGATAACTGTACGAAGCCTCCAGAGAGCGTAGCAGATGTTTCATCGTTGAGATCTTTCACACCAACAAAGTTACAAATACGCTTAGTTTGATTATCAGCAGTAGACATTTCTTCCCTCATTCATTTCAGACTAATGGTTAATCAGAAAGCACAAAAATCTGTTGTGACTTCCTGTTTTTTAGTCTGGATTACATTCCTTCAATAAACCAGTTAACTTAGTCGAGTTAGCTTCCAACTTAAGCCCTCTATAGCTTCCTCATAGCTCTCCAAATGAAGTTCCAGCCTTTCTTCCAGCATTTACTTGATTGTAGATTGATTGAATTCAGGCACATTCTTTTTAATATATACGCTACGAATCGTTTTGCAAATAAATAACACCCTAAAGAGCCGATCATACTTTTGAGTTAATCTCAGAGAAATCAGTGGTGAAGTTTGTGTAACTTCTAATCACGGCCAGAGTAATCAGAGGGTGGGCATTGCCCACCCTACAAAACTAATGCTTCAACCAATTAACGCACATTGAACTTGAGATGAAACTGAACAGAACCGCCAAGTGTGCTAGTGGGAGTATGCACTTTAACACGATAAACACCCGCTGCTAAAACACCGTTTTTAAGCGGATTTCTAACGCTATAACCGTTGTCTATCCGTCTCCCAGGATAACCATCATTGTCGCGGTCATCATACAAATTGAAGCGAATATTGTCAGCAAAACCAAACCCAATTGCAAGGCTAATGTCCACCTTACTACGCTTCGCAATATAGAACTCGTAATCTTGTGTCGGATCACCCGTTCCAAAGACATTTCTCCCGACAAAATCTGTTTCGGTTCGTTTTCCCCTGATCGTTCCAAGGCGACGATAAATTCCCCCTTCAACGATCGCCGCTTGTTCAGCAGTCAGTTCGGTGAATAGAGTTTCATGTTGTGTCGTGTTCATTGATTTCTTCTTTTGATGTGCAAGAGTTGTTCAAAGTTGAAGTTTGATCGCCTTCCGTGACCATTCGCTCGATCGGTATTGTGCTGGAATGGAGAAGGCGATCGCTGAGTCTTTACTTGCTCGATCGCTTCTTTCTATCAGCCGATCAAAGTGGAAACTCAATCACCTTAAAAAGGTATCGATTGTGAGAGTGTATTCGTTATGACCCGCCAAACTAGTTGTACTAGGGCTATGTACCTTAACCCGATAAACGCCCGGAGCTAAACGCCCGTTTGTCAGCTTACCCTTAGAGTAAGTACCGATATGGTTTCCGGCATAACCGTCTCTGTCCCGATCATCATACAGACTAAATTTAATTGAGCCAAACTGAGGGTCAAGAGCAATGTCCACCCTACCGCGCTTCGATATAGCACGCTTCGGCACATAGAACTCGTAGCTGACTTCTGAAGGAGAACCCCCAAAAATAGTTCTATGCCCGACAGAACCCCTTGTGCTGAACGGTTGACCTTTAATAGTCCCAAGACGTACAAGAACTCCACCTTCGACAATTGCAGCTTGTTCAGCAGTCAGTTCTGTGAACAAAGATTCATGTTGCATCGTATTCATCAGTTTCTCCTTTTGATGTGTAGTTCGTTGGCGATCAACCTACTCGTCGGAAAGACGAGATGATATTGTCGTTTTTGAGCCGTCTATAGCTCTGCCCTTCACGCAGCGTGCATAAGTAACCTTTGGAAGTGACGTTATTGTTCACCAGGCTGCGGAACAGACTTCGTGTATTCAATGTTGTTGTCAAAGGTGCGTCCGAGTCTCCGATAACCTTGTCCGGGCTTTAGAGTAAAATTCAAGCCCTTACCATCTTTACGAGTGGTAAAAACCCACGATCGTTGAGTGGTTTTCGGCACATAAACAGATGAAGCTCGATTTGCCCAACCCAAACCAGCTAAATCACCACCTGTACTGATTTCAAGCCGACGACCCGTAAAGTTTGCGCCTGAATAGAGAATGACATCGACATGCTCCCCCGGAAATGCTGGACCTTTTGCAGTTGATGCACCACCAGATACATTAGCGGCTGCATCATTCGACAGATCTACAACATTAGCAATACCGTGGATATCGTTGATTGAATGGTTGATCATAGACATTGAATTTCTCCTTTGTTTCAGCTTTAGATGTGCATTGTTCGGAATTGAAAGCTCGTATTCAGATTAGCCAATGTGACAGTTGCGCCTCCTTCAATCACCTCTGCTTGTTCAGATGTTAGTTCGGTGAACAACAATTCATGTTGCATTGTGTTCATTGGTTTCTCCTTTAAACATGTACTGTTCAAAATTGAGAGATCGATCGCATTTACTGATTGAATTTGACTTTCCAGATTCAATATTCAATTCATCAATTAATCTCAATTTACGAACCATTTCTTTTATTAAATTAGCCATTATTAGTTATTGAAAACCTCATCCATTTGGGTGAATAATGTTAATAAATTCTGCAAAAATAAGTTAGTCATTATATTTTTAGATTGCCAATTCAGGATAAATTTGAGACTATTTAATGGGGAATGAAGAATGGGGAATGGGGAATTGAAACTAGAAATTCTTCATTAACATAAGAATCACCTGTTCCTTGTTCCTTTTTTATAAAATACGATACGAGTCGTTTTGAAAATAAAGACAATATGTTTTCTGATGGATACCCAAAGTAAATTTGATATCTGACCTTCCTATTTACTGTGGCACAACTATTTGAGGTGCTTTTTGAGCTAGCTCATACTCGACAACAACAAAACTCAAAGTTCCCCAGAATTGGGGAACTTAAGGAGCGAATGCAGAACGTTTGATACGTTTCAAATATCCTCTCAGGCTCTCATACTGTGGAATTGTTTAAATGAACGCCCAGCATCGACAGAATGATAATGAGAGAGATTACAGCACCAAGCCCAATCATGAGCCATGCCAACCGATCGGCTTTTGCGATCGCCACGTTTTGATCCAGAAGTCTAAATCTCAAACCACATGCCAAATGAGTGAACAACATCCATACGGCAAGGGTGTAATGCGGGATTAGCCGAACATTCCACGGATCGCCCATCAGTCCGGCGGGCTGACCGGATGCCCACAAAAAGTTTGTGTCAACCCCATTAGGTCGGGCTAACAAAAAAACTGCCATTGTATGTGACGTGATAAAGACCATCAGAAAAGCGCCAGAAGTGGTTTGAAGTGTTCCAAACAGATCGCTCTGATGAGTAGTGCGAGGTCGCCACAGGATTAAACCCGTCAGAACTTGGCAGATAAACATCACTCCGACGATCGGTTCAATCACATCAGTCCGATACCACTGCCTGAGACTATCCATCACCCAAAGATGAGTGTCAACGTTCCAAATGGCGGTGAGGTGATTGGCAATGTGGGGCACTAAATAAATTAGCAAGATGAGTAAGGCTGAAATCCCATGAACGGCTCTAAACCCTTTTAATCGCTGCCAATTGACTACAGGTGAGAAAACCATCCGCGTACCGATCGCCCTACTTCTGAAGGTGAGAACCACGATCGGTATCCAAATAATTGCCCAAATCAGATAATCCGTGTTATTCGTAATGCCCAACACAAAGAGAATGACACCGATGCAAGTGAATAATGGCGGACTCGCGAAAACGAGATGAACTAAGCGTCGTACTCGAATCTGCGATTGAGATGGATCTTGAATCTGACCTAACCGATAAGCGACAGCAAATCCAGTCGCAGGAACGCCATAACTTAACAAGAGTGACAGAACCAGAGCAACCGTGCCGACGATCGCTTCCACAGAATCAGTAGCACTCCGAATCAGTTCCCCGCTCTGGAATAACCCCATCAGAAAAACGGGGTAAAGTGAAGCTGCAACCACTGGAGCAACCCAGACAAACTTATTGTCAATCGCGTTAAGCATCTTAACTTGGCTAGCCGTACTCATGTTGCCTCCTTGAGCAAAATATTCTCTTCCCTGTTGTGTTCGCAGAAATGTTGTAACCTGCAATAGTTGCCAACAGTCTCCAGGGTTTTGCACGTTTGCACCAGGCAACATAAACGAATTAAGTTTCAACTTAAGCGATCGTTTTTTCACCAAATCAGCGATCGCTCGTTAACCAAAATTACTGAACCCCAAATCGTAGGGTGGACATCGCTCACAAAGGTTTGGCACAGAAGCATTCCACGGTTTGATGGGCAGTGCCCATTCTACAGAAAATTGCTAGTAAACGTTCATTAGCTTACAAAATTCGATCGTGTTTGCTGACGATAATGGAACCAGTGCCACTTTCGCAACAAAAAATTACATAAATTCTGCCCTAAATCTATCTCAAAGTATAGTCCCTGAAAATACTTTCACCTTAAAACAGAATGAGGTTGAAAAGATGAAGGTGTGAATGATTGCAGACAAACTTGACCAGGATCTTAGTGAGGAAGAAGTTTTTATCTTTCCAGCCTCGTTTGCTCAACAGCGGTTGTGGTTTATTGAGCAACTGGTTCCTGGAGCTTCTTTATACACGATTCCGCTTGTGTTTCGGCTTACAGGGTCACTGAATCGATCGGCACTTGAACAAAGCATCCAGGCGATCGCCCATCGCCACGAAAGTTTGCGAACGACGTTTGAGGTTGTAGATGGACAGTTAGTACAGGCAATTTCTCCAATTTTGCAGATATCTTTACCGTTTATCAACCTGCAATCACTGCCAAATATAGCCCGTGAAGCAGTTGCATTTGAGCAGATCCAGCAGGAGATGCAGCAGCCTTTGAACTTGAATCAAGGACCTCTGTTTCGGGTACGACTGTGGCGATTGAATGAAACAGAACATTTGCTGCTGATTGTGCTGCACCACATTATCTTTGATGAGTGGTCAAGTGGTGTCCTGATTCGGGAGTTGGGCGTGTGTTACACCGCGTTTGTTGACAACAAACTGGCTGTGCTTCCAGCGTTACCCATTCAATATGCCGATTTTGCTCATTGGCAGCGTGAGTGGTTACAGGGAGAGGTGCTAAACGCGCAATTAAGCTACTGGCGGCAGCAGTTAAAGGATATGCCAACTCTGAATTTACCCAATGCATCTCCTCGTCCTGCGATGCAGAGCTACCGGGGTGCCAGTCAATTGTTAGAATTGCCGCAGCAGTTGCTAGATGCGTTAGAGGAATTGAGTCAGCAGTCAGGCATAACCCTGTTTATGACGTTATTGGCGGCGTTTCAGACATTACTCCACCGCTACACAGGACAAACGGATATTGCAGTTGGTTCACCGATCGCCAATCGCCATCGCAGCGAACTGGAAGGATTGATCGGGTTTCTAGTGAACAGTTTGGTGTTGCGAGTCGATTTGGCAGGAGATCCAACCTTTCGCGGGTTGTTAAACCGAGTACGAGATGTGACCTTAGCAGCTTATGAGCATCAGGATTTGCCCTTTGAAAAGTTGGTGGAGGAATTGCAACCTGTCCGCAGTCTTAGCCAGAACCCCCTTTTTCAGGTGGTCTTTGCCCTGCAAAATACCCCAATGGAGCAACTAGAGTTGCCCGGATTAACTCTGAGCGTGGTGGAGTTTGAAACCAAAACAACTCGGTTTGATTTAGAACTCTATGTTTGGAAATGTGCAGGTAACTTTAGACGCTTGTGGGGAACAGGTTGGCAGCAGTCGGATGGGTTGCGGGGCGTTGTAGTCTACAACACTGATTTGTTTGATGCGAATGCGATCGCCTCTCTGCGACGCCACTTTCAAACGCTTTTGGAGGAAATTGTTGCTAATCCTGATGCACATCTATCTGCACTATCCCTGTTAACGGCTCAGGAACAGCAACAGATGTTAATGCAATGGAACAACATTCAGACTGACTATCCAACTAGCGCCTGCATTCATCAACTGTTTGAAGATCAGGTCAGGCAGCGACCGAATGCGATCGCCGTGCGATTTGCCGATAAACAATTCACTTATCAGGAATTGAATCACGGCAGTAATCAACTGGCGCACTATTTACAAAAGTTGGGGATCAGCATGGAGATGCCCGTTGGAATTTGCCTGGAGCGAACCGCAGAAACGATCGCCGTGATGCTGGCAATATTAAAAGCAGGTGGTGCTTATGTTCCCCTCGATCCAAACTATCCCCCTGATCGCTTGCGTTTCCTGCTGGAAGATGCCCAGATATCGATCGTGTTAACGCAAAAACAATGGGAAGAGTTGTTCAAGACAGATAAAACGCGGGTCATTTGTCTAGAGCAAGAATGGGCGGCGATCGCGCAGGAATCTGAGGAAAATCTTACCTATGGCCCCTCAGATCAGATTGCTTACGTGATCTATACCTCCGGCTCAACCGGCACCCCCAAAGGCGTGATGGTGTCGCACCGCGCCGTTAATCGGCTAGTATGCAATACCAACTATGTGCAGATAGAACCGGGCGATCGAGTAGCACAAGTGGCGAACCTTGCTTTTGATGCGGCCACCTTTGAAGTTTGGGGCGCGTTGCTAAATGGTGCCCAATTAGTGGGAATTGAGCGAGAAACAACGCTTACCCCGGCTGATTTTGCGACCGAACTCCAGCAGCAGCAAATCAACATAATGTTCTTGACAACGGCTCTATTCAATCAAACCGTCAATCAGATTCCTGATGCGTTTCGATCGCTCAACTATCTGTTATTTGGCGGCGAGATGGCAAATCCCGATCGGGTGCGAGAGGTAATACAACAGGGCAACCCTCAGCATCTCATTCATGTATATGGGCCGACAGAGAACACCACGTTTTCCACCTGGTATGAAGTGCAGGAAGTTCCGGAGAACGCAACCACCATTCCGATCGGTCGAGCCATTGCCAATACACAAATTTATCTATTAGACGCGCATCTTAACCCCGTCCCCGCAGGCATGACGGGTGAACTTTATCTGGGCGGAGATGGGCTTGCTAAGGGATATCTGAACCGCCCAGAGTTGAGCGCAGAACGGTTTATTCCCAATCCTTTCAACTCAAAACTGAAAACTCAAAACTCAAAACTCTATAAGACTGGCGATCGTGCCCGTTACCGTCCCGATGGCAATCTTGAGTTTCTTGGTCGAACCGATCATCAGATTAAGATTCGAGGATTTCGGGTTGAGTTGGGAGAGATCGAAACGGTTTTGGCTCAACATCCGGCAGTGCAAGCGGCAGTGGTGACGGTGCGCGAAATTGAAGCCGATCGCCAACTGATTGCTTATGTTGTACCCAATCGATCGGCTGTACCGAGCGATCGCGATCTTCGGGATTTTTTGAAGACGAAGTTGCCTGCATATATGCTGCCTCTTACTTTTGTCGTGTTGGATGCTCTTCCTCTCACTCCAAATGGAAAAGTGGATCAAAGGGCACTTCCACCCCCCACCTTGAACGTTGAGAGAGAACCGATTCCTATGGTTTTGCCCACAACGTCGTTAGAAAAGTCGTTGGCAACCTTGTGGAGCCAACTGTTGGGACGGGAAGTAGGGATTCACGACAATTTCTTTGAATTGGGTGGACATTCGCTGCTGGCAACTCAACTTGTCTCACGCATCCGAGACAGATTTCAGGTGGAAATTTCACTGCGGCATGTGTTTGAGACACCGACGATCGCAAAACTGGCACAGAGTATTGAAGCGATGAACGGGGTGGTAACTTCCAGCCCTCCGATTAACAGCCCTCCGATTAACAGCTCTCCGATTAACACTCAGGTTAACAGTCAGGAAAAATCAGGATCGCGTCTACGTGAGGAGTTGGAATTATGAGTCGCCCGATCGTTGAGTTTTTGGCGCATCTAAAAAGCCTGGATGTGCAGGTGTCAGTTGAGGGCGATCGCCATGCGTTTCCAGAGGAAATGCGCCTGCGCTGCACCGCACCGGAAGGAACGCTGACCCCAGAATTACGGCGGCAGTTAGCCGATCGCAAAGCAGAACTTTTGGCATTTCTGCACCCTATGCGATCGCAACCCATCCATTCCTTACCCCCAATTCAACCGATTGCCATTCAACCTGCTCCACAAAACACGGTGTTTCCCCTTTCGTTTGCCCAACAGCGATTGTGGTTTTTATATCAACTCGCACCAAACAATCCCTTTTACAACGTGCCTGCGGCAATTCGCTTAAAGGGAACGCTGGATCAGACAGCCTTGGAGCGATCGTTCAATGAGATTGTGCACCGTCATGCTACTCTCCGCACCACGTTCACAATGGTTGATGGACAACCCGTTCAGGTTATTGCACCGGAAGTCACGATTGCGTTACCTATTGTGGAGTTACAATTGATCCCCGCTGCTGAGCGCGATCGGATCACTCAACAATTTGCAACCGCCGAGGCACAGCGTCCCTTTAATCTCAGCACCGACTCACCTCTGCGAATCACGCTGCTGCAATTTCATCCCACTGAATCAGTTCTGCTGCTAACGTTGCATCATATCGTGGCAGATGGCTGGTCATTGGGAGTACTCGTTCGGGAACTGGCTTGCTTTTACACCGCATTTGTTGAAGGGAAATCACCGACATTAGCAGCATTACCGATTCAGTATGCAGACTTTGCCTGCTGGCAGCGCAACGGGTTACAGGGAGAAGTATTAGAAAACCAACTGGCTTATTGGCGATCGCAACTGCGAGAGATATCAGTCCTGGATTTGCCAACCGATCGCCCCCGTCCTGCTATCCAAACTTACCGGGGTGCAACCTATCCGATACACTATTCTTCTGCACTCACCCAGGCACTTGAAGCCCTAAGCCAGCAGGAAGGTGTATCTCTGTTTATGACGCTGCTAGCAGCCTTTCAAACGCTGCTCTATCGCTACACAGGACAGGAAGATATTGCGATCGGGTCTCCTGTGGCAAATCGCCATCGCAGTGAATTGGAAGGCTTAATTGGCTTTTTTGTGAATAGTCTGGTGCTGCGAACAGATTTATCCGGTAATCCAACCGTTCGGGAATTGCTGGGACGGGTGCGGGAGGTTGCTCTGGAAGCGTATATGCATCAAGACTTACCGTTTGAAAAGCTGGTCGAAGAACTTGACCCAGAGCGAGATCTCAGCCGCAATCCACTGTTTCAGGTGGCGTTTGCACTGCAAAATGCGCCGATGCAGCCGCTAGCTTTACCAGGAATCACACTAGAGCCTACCCAATTAGAGTCAGCAACAACTCGGTTTGATCTAGAAATTCATCTGTGGGAACCCGCGCATGGATTGCGGAGCCTGTGGCAATCTCAGGAAGGCTTGAGCGGTTTTGTGTCCTACAGTACGGACTTATTCGATCGCCCTACAATGAGTCGCCTGGTGGGGCATTTTCAGACGTTGCTAGAGGGTATTGTGGCGAATCCCGACGCTCGACTGTCCGACTTGCCTCTCCTGACGCTAGCCGAACATCAGCAGATCTGGGTCGAATGGAATCAGACCGACAGAAAATATGCTACCGATCGCTGTTTCCATCAGATCTTTGAGGCACAGGCACAGCAATGTCCAGAGGCGATCGCGCTGGTTTCAGAACAGGGATCGTTCACCTATGAGGAACTGAATCAACGTGGCGATCGCCTAGCACGGACACTGCGGCAGATGGGAATTCACCCTGATTGTTTGGTAGGGTTATGCGTCGATCGCTCAGCGGATATGATGATTGGCATTCTGGGGATTCTCAAAGCGGGAGGTGCCTATGTGCCGCTTGATCCAAACTATCCCCGCGATCGGCTTCACTTCATGCTGACAGATTCGCAAGTGCCGATTTTGCTCACCCAGTCTTGGTTAGTTGACACGCTGCCAGCATCACAGGCACAGATACTTTGCCTCGATCAGCCATTAGACAGTCGTTGCAATCCCGATCGCTCCCTAAATCCTTCAACTATGAGGGATTTCCGAGCTTCCGATTCTCCTCAAAAGGGGGAGGCTAGGAGAGCGTATGTAATCTACACTTCCGGTTCCACTGGCACACCCAAAGGCGTGTTAATCACCCATCGTGGGTTGTGTAATGTGGTCGAGGCGCAGCGTCAAGTCTTTCATTTACCGCGTGAGAGCCGGATTCTACAATTCAGTTCTCTGAGTTTCGATGCCTCTGTTTTTGAGATGGCACTGGCGTTAGGTTCTGGGGGCACACTCTACATTCCGCCCAAGTCTGCTCAGCTACCGGGAATAGCACTGCTGCAATTTCTGCAAGACAATGCCATTACCCACGCCCTGCTGACCCCATCAGTATTGACTGTTCTACCGTCTGCGGAACTGCCCGCGCTGCAAACGCTGATTACGGGTGGCGAAGCGTGTTCTCATCAGGTAGTCGATCGCTGGGCCGCAAATCGTCAGTTCTTCAACGCCTACGGACCCACCGAAACCACAATCTGGGCAACTATTGCCCAACTGCATCCAGGGGATAATCCGCTGGCGATCGGTCGTCCGGTTGCCAATACCCAAGTGTATATTCTCGATACTGCCCTCAATCCAGTGCCAGTGGGTATTGCAGGTGAGCTACATATTAGCGGTGAAGGATTGGCAAGCGGCTATCTCAATCGTCCGGATCTGACCACCGAACGATTCATCAGTGCTAAAGGCGAGGAAAGCTTTAACTCAGCACCCCAAACTCAGCACTCCAAACTCTACAAGACTGGCGATCGCGCCCGTTACCGCGCTGATGGCACGATCGAATTTTTGGGACGAATCGATACTCAAATTAAAATCCGGGGCTTTCGGGTTGAGTTGGGCGAAATCGAAGCAACGCTGAAACGCCATCCCGCCATACAGGATGCTGTCACCATTGCATCCGGGAAGGCATCCGGTGATCTGCGCCTGATCGCCTATTTCAGCTTCAATCATCAGCAGATGCAACAAGCGAAATTAGAACAGTCTCTCCAGAGCCAACAGATCCAGCACTGGCAAACACTCTACAACCAAACGTATCACTCAGGGAACGCGGTGGATTCTGACTTCGACATTACAGGCTGGAACAGTAGTTACACCGGGCAGCCCATTCCGGCTGAGCAAATGCATGAATGGGTTGACGATCGCGTCCAGCAAATTCTTGCCCTTAACCCTCAACGAGTGCTGGAGATTGGTTGCGGAACCGGATTGCTGCTCTTTCAGATTGCACCTCATTGTCAGGAGTATTGGGGAACAGACTTTTCGACTGTTTCTTTGGATTCCATTCAACGTCAGTTAGACGATTGCCATTTACGTCAAGTTAAACTGCTGCATCGGATGGCGACAGATTTTGAGGGAATTGATTCTGCGGCGTTTGATGTCGTCGTCCTGAATTCGGTAGTGCAATATTTCCCTAGCTTGGATTACCTCATGCAAGTGCTAGAAGGAGCGATTCAAGCAGTGGCTCCGGGAGGCGTTCTTTTTCTTGGCGATGTGCGGAGTCTGCCCTTGCTAACCGCCTTTCATAGCTGGGTACAATTTTCTCAAGTCGATGCAGGATTAGAACGTCCCCAACTCCGGCAACAGGTCGAACGATCGCGCTTTGAGGAGCCAGAATTAGCGATCGATCCAGCCTTCTTTTATGCTCTGCGCGATCGCTTTCCCCAAATTCATTGGGTACAAATTCGTCTGCCGCGTGGTCGCAGTCAGAATGAGATGACCCAGTTTCGCTATCACGGTTTGCTGCACATGAAAGGGGGAGGTGCTTGTGATGACCCGCGATCGCGCTCATCCATTCAATGGCTAGATTGGCTGCGTAACCCAGTTGCCGTTGCTGATATTCAGAATCATTTACTGGAGACTCAACCAGAGGTTTTTGGCATCACAAACATTGCCAACGGTCGCGTCAATGCCGCCGTCAAAACCGCAGATTGGCTGTTCCATCAAACCTCTCCCAAAACCGTTGGGCGAATGCGAGAAGCGTTGCAGAATTCCGCTCAGACAGCGATCGATCCCCAAGACTGGTGGGATTTAGAAACCGTGTTGCCCTACCGAGTTGAAATTAGCTGGTCTATGCAAGCTCAAAGGGGTAACTATGACGTGCTTTTTATCCGGCATGGAGTTACAGAAACGGTTGATCGATTTCTACAGCAACAGCCGCTTCTACAGCAACAGCCGTCTCAATCTTGGAGCCACTACACGAATGATCCGCTTCAGTCTCAATTTGCCCGTCAACTGATGCCCGAATTACGCCAATACTTAGGACAAACCCTGCCTGATTATATGGTGCCCTCTGCCTTTGTGCCTCTGGAAACCCTCCCTCTCACACCCAATGGCAAGGTCGATCGCGCCAGCGTTGCAGAGCAATATCGCTGTGCTTTCCCTTCTGTAGATGCAGTTCCCATCTCTCCACCCAGTACGATCGTTGCACCGCGAACACTCCATGAAGCGAAACTAACACAAACCGAATCAACTCTTGCCGATATTTGGAAAGAACTTCTGCGACTCAAGCAGGTCAGTGTGGATGACAACTTTTTTGAGTTGGGCGGGCATTCCCTCCTGGCAACGCAAATGACATCCCGTGTCCGTGATGCTTTTGAAATTGAAATGCCTCTGCAAAGCGTATTTGAAACACCGACGATCGCCCAACTTGCACCAGTGATTGAAACCCTGCGCGAAACTATGTCAACTAAACCAGTTCCTGCCTTAGTGCGGCTCGATCGGGCGGCTCATCGGCGGTTGCGATCGTCGTTAAATGGCAAGCCAGCCCATTCTCAAACCCCTCAAGACCTGCCCCCTCACGAACCACCGTCATCGGGATCATCTCAAGTTCCAGCAATAGCTCAACTGACCTCGCATTTTGACAAACTCATTGCAAAACCTGATTTAGTCACCGAAGTTTGGTCGCCTCTCGTTCCTTTAACCCTTGGAGGCAACAGACAGCCTTTCTTCTGTGTCCATCCTATGTTTGGGGTCGTGTTTCCTTACCTGGAACTGGCGCATCATCTAGGAGATCGCAGCTTCTATGGACTGCAACCCCTTGGATTGGACGGAAAACACCCTCCCTTTAACCAAATTGAAGCAATGGCAACCTATTACATTCAGGCAATTCAAACCGTTCAGCCTCACGGTGCCTATTTCTTGGGGGGATGGTCATTTGGCGGACTGATTGCCTTTGAGATGGCGCAACAACTAACGCAAGCCGGACAGCAGGTTGCACTCCTGGCTATCTTCGATACTCCGGCTCCCGTCACCCACACCCAACCTTCTCTCTGTCAGAACCTTAAGTTTCTCCTGAGAACAGCAATTTGGTCTGCTATGCCGTTTCTGCTGGATTATAGTGCGATCGCCACACTATCTCAGCCATTGAAACGTTCACAGCCTCAACAAGCTGGAGAGAATAATCACCGACGATGGAAAACCTGGTTTTCTCGCTGGCAATGGTCTGCGATCGCCCATCTCATCTCTGAAGAGGCACGCTTACAGCTATTAGATGAATCTGCGATCGTGCCCATGCTGCGGATTTTTTATGCCAACAGTCAGGCAGCGCAGCGATATGTGCCGCACCCTTACCCAAACCGAATCACCCTCTTTAGAGCGACTGAACAACCCGATCGCATTGGACAAAATCTCACATTGGGTTGGGGTCAATTAACAAAAGACGTTCAGATTTACCATATTCCGGGCAATCATCTATCTATGTTGAAACAGCCCCATGTTCAAACCCTGGCTCAACAACTTCAACAATGCCTATCCCAGAAAACAGGCGTGACAGAATCGTTGTCAGATCCGCCTTGCTTATGTTGATGCTAGTTGCTTTGCTTCGCCTAACAATTTGTAGTTCATGCGGGGGAAGAACCCATAGCGTTGTCCTAATTCCCCACTCAAGAGGGTCATGCGTTCGATCGTGCGAGCATTCGCAAGCCGACCTGCATCAATGTAACGGAACGGAGTATTGGCAATCAGTTTGAGAAATGCCCCCTTTGCTTCGATATCATCGCTGACCACAAACACATCGCTGACCGTATCCCCAAACGTGGGCGCATCAAACACTTCCCACCAGACATTCTTAAAGGCTCCTACAACTCGTGTTTTAGGAAAGCGATGCTGAATTTGCTCAGCCCCACTGGTATCCCAGGGCAGAATGAAATCGGTGTAAGTGTCATTGAATGGATTGGAAATGTCAATGTACACTTTGCCATCGAATCGACTCCGCAAGGGTTCCAGCGTCTCCAACATACCATCGCGTAAAAACATCGCAGGCAGAATGATGTCTGCGCTGGCAGCCTCTTCATAACTACCCGCCGCCAGGTTCGTCTGTCCCAGTCCTTCTACAATCTGAGCGGAACGGGCAGAATCACGGGAACCCAGAATCACAGGTTGCCCCACCTTGGTAAACATCTGGGCTAAGCGCACTCCCATTCTGCCAGTTCCTAAAATGCCGATCGTGGTCATCATCAACCTCCTTGCTAAGTTAACATCCTACTGATAGGATATTTTTAGTTAAAAAATCTATCCTTTGATCAACCGAATCAATTGCTCGATCGTCTGGTGAAACTGTTCTGCCCCACCATGAACTTGACACCTAAGCGTTGAATCAAGTCTTGAGCCGTATCTAGAATCAATGTTTTAGTATCAGTTGGCTTCATGATTACATCCTATCAGCAGGTAGGAGATATGTCAAGCATCGGATTGATTTTTGATCAGCTGAATCAGCAACCGCACGAGATAAGATTCGATATTCCGCAGAATGGCTCGTTTACTCATTCCCTCCAGGTCATTCACGATCGCCAAGGCATCTTCATCACGCCCTTCCAAGATGCTGGATCGGAGATCAATGAGTTCCTGAGTCATAGAAGTTGCCTGCAATTTCAATTCTTTCAGGTTGAGTGTAACACCACCAATGAATGCTCCGATTGACACTCCATCGACCCTAAAACGCCGTGCGAATCACTCGTTCTCCGGGGTTTCGATCGCCCGCCGATTTGCCCAAATCTCGCACCACAAACGAGCGTTGTAACCAGCGATCGAACCCATCATAGCGAGGGGTGAAGGATGAGCGTCCGTGAGCCGTGCGGCGGTTATCGATGCAAAGGAGATCCCCCACATCTAGCTTGATGCCCCGATAAACAGAGGCAATGGCTTCTTTCAAGGCATCCAGCGCCGCCTGAGCGTCGGGAGTCAGGGCTTCCATTAAATCCTCGTCGTAGTTGAGGAACGGATCATGGCGGTTGCCGTAAAGGACGGGCAGCACGGGACCGTTTCCCTTGATAGTTTGCGTGTTGCCGAAGGAATAATCGATTCCGGTGCGGTAGAGCGGCTGAAAAAGTAATTCTCGATCGTCTTCTGCTAAAAACGGTAGAGCGTGGGTGATGCTGGCATAAGTCGTTTCGGCAAGGCGATCGTGATCGGGTCGCAAGCAGAACAGCAGCAGGTATTCGGGGGCATAGGGATGGAAAACGGTTTCCCGATGGAATTGTAGCCGCATTTTGGAGCCACCCGAAGACTGGATCGTTTCTTGACCTTTGACAGGCGCAAGATTTTGGAATAAGTCCCCGTTTTTCTCTTGAATGTAGGACACTAAATGACCCAAGCGACTGCCAATCATCGACAGACAACGTTCACTGGCAAAAGTCGTTTTTTCTTCGGAACGCTGAGCATTGAGGGGAGTATGAACGTGGTAAAGTCCAGGGTCGATCGGCAATCCTCGTAGCAGCAGCACCCCATCTGAATTCGATCGGACTTGAAACTCTAGCAGCGATCGACGCACAAATCGCGGCATCTCATCAGCACGCATTTCACAGTCAAATAAGAATTCTTCTGTATCCTGGTAGGGATTGGGTCCCGGAGCCAGGAATAAATGAATCGTTGCTTCATCGAATGTGCGGCAGTCAACCACCTGGAATTCAGTGGAAACTGACCCCGCAGTGGCGTGTAACATAGCTATCTCCTATAAATTTTCAGATTCGCGATTATCTCTAGTATTTGAGATTTAGATACTTCAAGACTAACCTTTTAACCCCCAGTTCTAGCCGATCGCCTTCTCAAATAGAATGCTGTCTAACCCCCGCACGACGAGCCGTTCGGTTTCCTGAAAGCCGTTTTTGCGGTAGAGCGTTTGAGCCGCGATCTGCAAGACAGATGTTTCCAGGTGCAGGGTTTTATAGCCAAATTCCGTCGCTTGGATTTCGAGGGCGCGTAGAATTTGATGTCCGAAGCCTCTACCTTGAAAGTCTGGATGGACGCGCATCCGGGTGATTTGGGCACGATCGCGCAACCCTTCTGGCGGATAGTTTGGCAGAATCTTGGAGGGGAATAGTCTGGTCACTTGTCGGAAGGCTCCCATCGCGACCAGTTGGGTTTCACACAGCCCCACCAGGAAAATGCTGCGATCGTTCATATAAACGCCTTCAATGTTTCGCATATCATCATCCCAAGGACCATCTCCCACATACGCCCCGGCTTTTTGCAACGCATAGATATGCAGGTGCCAAACGGCATCATAATCGGAGGGTTCATATGGGCGAATGGTCAGAACAGACACCAATTTCTCAGTCATGGATTGCATACCCAGTCCTCAAATTCTTCCTAAAGACGGCAAATACACCTGCGATGATACGGTTCACCCCAATCCTTATCATTTCTAGAGTTTCTAAACTAGAACCATCGAAGCAATTTTAGATTTTGGCTTTTGGATTTTGGGTATCCCAGGTTTCATCACGGAAGTTCCATTTACCCATTCCGACCCCTTCCTACCCTAAATTCCAAAAATCTAAAATCCAAGATCCGAAATCGGCTGACCGTCCTAACTTCTGTTCGGTAAACCCTCCTTCATGGGAATGGCAAACGCACACAGTATATAAATAGTGCCGCAGCCCTGCTGCACAGCTTGGTTTTGCACCCAGTCTTGCATTGATCGCACTGCGGAAATTAGGGATGGTTGGGAGTTTCCCCATCTACAGCCGAGGGACGTGCAACCCCCAATTTGGTCATTTCGGAGTTAGACCTGTACTAGAACCGGAGTATTAGTTTTATGGCAAAAGTTGTTGGAATAGACTTAGGAACCACCAACTCATGCGTCGCAGTGATGGAGGGGGGGAAGCCCACCGTAATCGCTAACGCGGAGGGTTTCCGGACGACTCCCTCAGTGGTGGCATATGCGAAAAATGGCGATCGCTGGTCGGGCAGATTGCCAAGCGTCAGGCTGTAATGAACCCTGAAAACACTTTCTATTCCGTCAAGCGATTCATTGGTCGTCGTTACGATGAAATCACCAACGAAGCGACCGAAGTAGCCTACAAAGTTCTCAATGTGAGCGGCAACGTCAAAATTGACTGTCCTGCCGCAGGTAAACAATTCGCGCCGGAAGAAATCTCGGCTCAAGTACTCCGCAAGCTGGTTGAAGATGCTAGCAAGTATCTCGGCGAAACCGTTACCCAAGCCGTAATTACGGTACCTGCTTATTTCAACGACTCTCAGCGTCAAGCCACCAAAGATGCGGGTAAGATTGCTGGGATTGAAGTCCTGCGGATCATCAACGAACCGACGTCTGCATCTCTGGCTTACGGTTTAGATAAGAAAACCAATGAAACCGTCCTCGTGTTTGACCTGGGGGGGGGGACGTTTGACGTATCCATCCTGGAAGTGGGCGATGGCGTGTTTGAAGTGTTAGCTACCTCTGGTGATACTCACTTAGGTGGTGATGATTTTGACAAGAAAATCGTCGATCATTTGGCTGAAGAGTTCAGGAAGGCAGAAGGGATCGACCTCCGCAAAGACAAGCAAGCGTTGCAACGTCTGACGGAAGCGGCTGAAAAAGCCAAGATTGAACTTTCCAGTGTGACTCAAACCGAAATTAACTTGCCCTTCATCACGGCAACTCAAGACGGTCCTAAGCACCTTGATACGACGCTGACTCGTGCCAAATTCGAGGAGTTGTGTGCAGACTTGATCGATCGCTGCCGTGTCCCCGTTGAGAACGCCCTGCGTGACGCCAAGAAAGACAAGAGCAGCATTGATGAAGTGGTGCTGGTTGGCGGTTCCACCCGAATTCCGGCAATCCAAGAGTTGGTGCGTCGCATCCTGGGCAAAGACCCTAACCAAACCGTGAACCCGGATGAAGTGGTAGCGGTTGGTGCAGCAATTCAGGCGGGTGTATTGGCAGGTGAAGTAAAAGACATTCTGCTGCTTGATGTGACTCCGCTTTCCCTGGGTGTCGAAACCTTGGGTGGCGTCATGACTAAGATCATTCCGCGCAACACCACCATCCCCACCAAGAAATCGGAAGTCTTCTCGACGGCGGCGGATGGTCAAACTAATGTGGAAATTCACATTCTGCAAGGCGAACGCGAGATGTCGAATGATAACAAGAGCCTAGGAACCTTCCGTCTGGATGGCATTCCGCCTGCTCCTCGTGGCGTTCCTCAAATTGAAGTGACCTTTGATATCGACGCGAACGGGATTCTTAACGTGACGGCGAAAGATAAAGGGACGGGTAAGGTTCAATCCATTAGCATCACTGGCGCGTCTACCCTGCCCAAGGATGAAGTCGATCGCATGGTGCACGAAGCTGAGCGTAATGCCTCTACGGATAAGGATCGCCGCGAGAAAATTGATCTAAAGAACCAGGCTGACTCATTGGCTTACCAGGCTGAGAAACAAATGAGTGAGTTAGGCGACAAGGTTTCTGAAGCTGACAAGACCAAAGTGGAAGGTCTAGTTAAAGATCTGCGTGAAGCGAATACGCAAGAAGACTTTGACAAGATCAAGTCACTCTCCACCGAACTTCAGCAAACGCTCTACACGATCGGCACTAATCTTTACCAGGGTGCGGCTGGCTCTGCACCTGCTGATGGGGATAACACAGGTGGTTCTGCTCCATCGGGTGGAGAGGACGACGTGATCGACGCAGAGTTCTCTGAAGACAAGTAACTCTGTTAAAGAGGGAATCTAGACAGGTCTTTGGGATGTAACTTAGGAGATTTCCAGCAAAGAATCTACCAATTCGTAGGATGGCAAAGGGTCTTACCCGTGCCATCGTCAGCCAGAATCATGGATGGGCACGGATGCCTTTGCCATCCTACGCAGGTATTTTATCTGTCGGAAATCTCCTAAATTGTCCTAACCACGCT
>JAAUSF010000245.1 GCA_012033255.1 Cyanobacteria bacterium RU_5_0 | reverse complement strand
CATGCAGCCCTGCACGCATGGCAAAACCTATGAAGAAGCCGTCAAAAACGCCCAGGAAGCGATCGCAGCTATCTAGAATACTGCCAAGAGGAAGGAATCACTCCCCCATCGCCAGCCATCCCCCAAGTTGCCTAGTCTGCAAGGATGGTTTGAACCCGATCGCCCTCCTATTCCCCCATCAATGCTTGGAAGCGATCGTCCTCCCTCACTGCATCAAAATCTCGATCGGTTTTTGCCATTTCTCGCCACTTTGGATCAAGGTCGATTGCCGTTTGCAAATAGTTGATTGCTTGCTCCACGTCCCTCTGCAATCCATAACAGCAGGCTTTGCCATACCAGGCTGAATCGTAATCGGGTTTGATTGCCAGAGCCTTGTCATAAGAATCGATCGCCTCCTCGTAGCGTCCTAACTTTCTCAGTGCAAGTCCTCGGCTGTACCAGGCATAGTGATAGTCGGGTTTGAATTCCAGAGCTTTGTCGTAGGAGTCGATCGCCGCCTCGTAACGTTCTAACCTAGCCAGAACAATGCCTCGGATGTACCAGGCTTCGTGGTCGTCCGGTTTGATTGCCAGAGCTTGGTCAAAAGCGTCGATCGCATTTGAGTAGTCTTGAGCCGCATGGAATAGAAAACCTTGCTCACGGTATAGTTCTGCTTTACGTTCGGGGGTTTGGTGGCGTTCTTCCACAAGTTCCTGAATTTCCTGGAGTTTTTCGGTTCGTTGTGGCGGGGTCAGTTTCTCGTATTTTTCGTAACTGCCTTCTTGCAATACTTGGAGAGAGGCTTGTTCGACTTGTTCTGCTTCCATCGGAAACTCAAATACACCCGATCGCCAGTCGAAGAAGTCGGGGGCGCGACGGATAAAATATTTCAGCGCGAACAACGGTACGATAAAGACGAAGCAAATGTTGGGGAAGTGATCGCGAAAGTTTTCTCGCTGTTGGTTTAGGTGGCTCAAAATGCGCGGGACGGTATTGAGGTAACCGGGTTGCCCGTTCTGAGTAGATCATGGCGATCGGCACAGTATAAATCACATGACAGACTAACCCCCGCAACATTTCACTGCGGTTCAAATAAATCTCGTCATAGTTGCTCAGCCGGTTCTCTTCTTGGGTTTCGGCAATCCGATCGAGATTATCCACAATCACTACTAGTCCTCGATCGCGGTCAGGCGGTAACACTTGTTGGGCTTCTCGAATGAAATCATTCAGCGCCTCCACCAGAGACGGCGTATTGGCATTGATCTGGCGTCGCATTTCTCGCCGCTTATCGGGAACCGCTTTGAGGGTGGCAGTAATCTTGGAAAACTGGGAAATTTGCCCTTCCAGGCTCAATCCTTCAAACGATACCTCGGTGAGTGCCAGATCTTTGAGCGATTCCCAGCGATCGTTCATCCACTTGAGCAACGGGTTATGGTTCTTGAGCTTGATCGCTTCTACCAGATGACGAGTGCAGGCAAACAGAATATCGGCATACTCCACATCTTGCGGCTCAATATCCTGCTCATCAGCCGCAAAATACACCACAAAGAACTTCTCCTTTTCCAGATATTCCCGCAGTCGTTGCAACTCAGTTGACTTACCCACACCTCGATGCCCAGAATAAAGCTGACAAGTGGGTTTCTTCGATCGGGTAATCTTATACCCCAATTCCCGTACCACATCCCACTTCCCGCGCACCTCCTGACAATCGACATACGCTTCTTTCGGTGCAAGCTCAAACGGTTCAAAGGAACTGTAGATTTCAGTCAAATAATTTAGAGCCACAGAGTATTCCTCACCACGGCGTCAGAAAACCGATCGCTGTCTCTCTAGATTCTAGTCTCACGAACAGGGAATCCAGAAGTCGATCGATCGTCACTCATGCCGTTCCAGGAGCCATGATCCGGCTTCTTCACTCCAGGTTTCGCCCGTTGAACTGGAAATTTCACATGCTGAACGGGATGCTTTCACCTCAGAACCGCATCATTTGACTTCCGAACCGCACGATTTGACCTCTGAGCTACACCATTTGACCTCGGAGCCGCATCGTTCGACTTCCGAACCGCATCATTGTCCTCTGATATGAAATCCGTTTAGATGATTACTCTGTGTACGGGCGAACGACGGTTCACCCCTACCAATCATGCATTAACAAACGTTCGAGCCAGCTTAATCAAGGTAGTGACATCAACCGTTGCCATGCGGATATGACTTCTCCTTGAGAGGATTTTTCATATTTCTTTTTATTCACACTCCAAACCAGAAGCCAAGATGGGTGTCGATCGGGTACTTAACCTCTTGCAAGTGTTGACTAGCCTCTAATTCCGTACTTTCTCTCATTGCCTCAGCCAACTAATTAGCAGACCCACCCACGAGAATAAACTGGACAATCTAGTAAAGATTGTTTACATTCAACCCAGATCAACAATCAGAAAGCTGATTAAACTTGGGGCTAGCGATTTTGAAAACCGATGCGAACTGAGGTAAACTTCATTGCTGTTTCCCTGAGCATCGCGATCGGAACCTGAATCGATCCGTATTATCCTTGGTGTCGGTTTGTATTTGTCTACACCCGGCTCTGTTGCATGGGCATCTGCTGAAATGAACATTCGATGTGTTTCTCAATCAGTTGTGAAATGTGAAATTGCCATCAGAGGGTTAGTGGTCAGATAAAAACCTGTTTCGGCTAGAGGATACCAAGTTTACGTCCTTGGCAATAGGAGTGATCATGTCAGAAGTAATCGTCAATCCTGGTTCACAAACTGGATTACAGTTTGGCTTAGAAATCATCAGTGGACAACCCATTAGCGTCAATCAAACAACGCCTGGTACCCCCATCACGATTCTTGGTAGCCCAGCCGACGACATCATTAGAGTGACAGCCGAGCCTGGTCTGTCCACGCCCATTTCGATCGATGGTGGTATTGGAAATGACAGTTTAGAAGGAGGCGCGGCTGCCGATACACTTTTGGGTGGTGTTGGTGATGATACTCTCATTGGCGGGGCTGGTAATGACACCCTTTCCGGAGGAGTTGGGAACGATCGCCTCTTTGGCGGAGACGGAGATGATACGCTGACAGGCGATGAGGGGAACGATCGCCTCTTTGGTGAAGCTGGTGATGACCTCTTGAGAGGAGGAGCCGGAAACGATACGCTGGAAGGAGGGGCTGGAAACGATACGCTGCTTGGGCAGAGTGGCAATGACACCCTGATTGGCGGCGATGGCAACGATTCGTTAGATGGGGGTGCCGGAAACGATATCTTAAGACCGGGAGCCGGACGCGATACCCTCCGAGGCGGAGCCGGACGCGATCGCTTCCGATTTGACTCAGGTTCGACTCGCGGCGGCTTAGACCGAATTGCAGACTTCAAACCTGGAGAAGATCGGATCGAAATTAGTCGGGCGCTGCTTCCTGGATCAGGCTTGAGACGCGGCAAGCTAACCACAGCCGACTTTGAGGTTGTGCGGGAAATTGATTCCGCCGATTCAGATGCCAAAATCGTTTACGACAGTCAATCGGGCATTGTGTACTACAACCCCTCCAGAGGAACCGATGTTCCTTTGTTCCAATTACGCGCTAACTTGGATATCTCGGCTGGCGATATCCAAATCTTGTAGCGATCGGAAACTAGTACTCCGCAACGTTGGGGGATGGGATAATACAGCAGTTTTCGGTTGAATGCAAAATTGGAAACCGTTACAGATCTTCTTTCATTCCTCATTCCTCATTCCTCATTCTTCACCCATCGAGATGATCTCCCCATCGCGATTAACTCTCTACGAGTTGCACTACAACTTAGGGCATGTTTTGTATCAGCAAGGCGATTTGATGGCAGCCGCGCAAAGCTATCGTCAAGCGATCGCCCTTCAGCCTGACTATGCGATCGCGCACCACAATTTAGCGATCGTATTAGATGAGCAGGGACATCGCACGGCGGCTGTCTTTCATTATCGGCAAGCGATCGCGCTCAGTCCAAGGTATGTCAAGGCTTACAATAATTTAGGTTGTGCGTTGGTCAAATTGGGTCAACTGGATGAAGCGATTCAGGTCTATCGGCAGGCGATCGATTTGCAACCGAATGGGGCAAGCTTGCACAATAACTTGGGTCAGGCGTTACACAGCAACGGAGAGATCATAGCGGCGGTGAGTGCTTACCGTTGTGCGATCGAATTCCAGCCGGATATGGCACTGGCGCACTACAACCTGGGGAAATCTCTGCAAGCGATCGGACATCATGCAGATGCTATAACCTGCTTTCAACAAGCGATTCAACTGGATGCAGAATATGCCATTGCTCACGGAGATTGTGGTATCTCTTGGATGGCTCAAGGGCAGATCGATCGAGCGATGTACTGTTTTCAGAAGGCGATCGTTCGGCAGAGCCAATTCGTGCAAGCTTACTGCCAATGGACGGCTCAACTTCAAGGAGACGACGAATTAACCCAAGCCAGAATCGCCTCTGGTCAATTCCTTTGCTCCGTTCAGCTTCAATCAAACCACCCTAATACTTATCGCTATCTCGCCCAAACCTATTTCCATCTGGCAAATACCCTTACTGCCTACGGTGGCAATGGACAATATCGCCAAGCTGAAGCTTACTATCAACGGGCACTCCAACTTCAGCCCAATACTCCAACGTTTTATCTCAACCTGGGCGAGTGCTTGGCTAAGCAAGGACGCTTCAATGCCGCCATCTTGATCTTTCACCTCGGATTAGTCGCTTGTCCGCATCCCCAACTCTACGTCCACCTCGGACGTACCCTAGAAAAACAGCAGCAGCTTGAGGCTGCGATCGTTTATTACCAAAAGGCGCTGAGTAGTAGAGATGGGGGGATGAGGAGATGGGGGGGATGAGAAAAATAAAAGAGGCAAGACTTTATCTTCGAAGGGTAGTTCCCCACAAGGCTTTTCGCCTCAACACTCAACTGGATCACCACCAATACC
>JAAUSF010000093.1 GCA_012033255.1 Cyanobacteria bacterium RU_5_0 | reverse complement strand
CAAGGTGCTTTCATCGCTCAAGGCAGGGGTATCGCATAATAAGGTGGGGTAGGAAGTCATGGCTGTTTTTGGAATTATTTGGTTAGCCTGACTCTACCCCTTTCCTAGAGAATTTTCGATCTACTGAATCTTTGAGTCAGGATGCCCGCCGATCGCAAACCTGTCGTTTTTCATCTGCGAGGTACGGATGATGGTTCATTTGGTTTTTCAAGAATTTATTTGTGTCAAAGCAACTTTTCTAGAGCCTCTAGAGTAAGGTGGCATATTCAGGTCAGCGTTGTGATACGAACTGACTGAGTTCTCGATTTTTTGGGGCTTCTAGCACTCTGCATCAAATCTGCTTAAGCATGATTGATGCAGTTGTTTGGCAGCGCGGCGCGTACTGCTGACCACGCTAATTAATCCTGAATTCAGTTCGTCATAGTGCGATCGCATACAGGCGAATCACTTATGTCTACCAATGGCAAATGTGGTCTTAACTTGCCGGGAGCTTTCTGTGATGCCTTTTCAAGTTCTAGGGCACTACAACAATGACCATTCAA
The DNA here is from genome assembly GCA_012033255.1 of Cyanobacteria bacterium RU_5_0. GTDB lineage: Bacteria > Cyanobacteriota > Cyanobacteriia > Elainellales > Elainellaceae > JAAUSF01. The sequence continues at coordinate 21,342 of JAAUSF010000093.1, read as the reverse complement.
ATTGGAAACAGTCAAACTATGACTTTGGGCTATCCCCGCTTTAGTACAAAACTGGGAACGTGTCATTGGGAGAGGGTGATTCCATCATTGAAAAACTCGGTGGAATCAGCACAGCAATTGCGGGAGAAAGTCAATGCGACCGAGAGATGAAGTATGGCAGGGATGCCTTGGTTATTGGCAAAACTATTTCATGCAGCAGAACCTATTACTGCTAGGGTACGCTGCCTGGAATGGTTATCTAAATCACGGACGCGGTATCGTCGTTTGTGAAATTGCTGATACGATTCTTGCTTCAATAGATTGGCAGATTGAACGAGTTGGGTTTACTCAGCAGTTCATTCCACAGAGTCAAATTGCATCCTATCTACAGGTATCTGAATTGGAGCAAGCGTTAGTCACTCGCTTGTTGCAGGCGATCTCGCCACTTACGATCCAACTCGTGCGATCGTCATCCTGATTCGAGGCAATGGAGCCATTGATATCAATCTGTTGCAACCGAAGACTACTCCGTCGAGTTGCTATGAGCAGGTACAACGACGTTGGGCAGAGTTTCAGCCAGACTTTTTACAACCACCAGAGAGGTCTTATGGATGAGACGCTTGAAGTGACCGATCAGCCAATGGACTGGCAGCAAGATTTGATTGCGACCAATCTATTGGTGCTTGGCTACAACGCTTGGGCTGGATATTTGAATGGTGAACGGGGTGCCCTTATTTGCAGCACGAATGCGCCAACGGTAGGTATTGCCGGGGAAGGGTTCAAAACTTACTTTGTGCGGCGATCGCGTCTGGCAGCTTTTTTGAACGCTTGGCTAGCAGCATGAAATTTACCGGATTAAGGGCTTTGTGGCAGTGCCCAATAAGGCAATGCGGCTAGTGGTTCAGGGCGTAGGGAATCGGTTTGACACCTTTTATGATCGCCCTTGGCAACCAGATGAACCTCGTCAAACACGATTAGTCTTCATCGGGCGATTCTTCAATGAGGATGCTACGCGATCGCTCAACACTGAGACAATTACGACTGCCATATTTAAGAACTAGAAAACTCTTCACCGCATTGAATCGATTGAAATCCTTTTCCTAAGCATACTGTACCGTTCTAAATTCAATGTGATTCGTGTTCAGACTGTAGAGTGTATAGGTTGCCTGTCCGGGAATACGTCCAACATTGCTGACACCAATGACCTGTCGGGGTTTAACAAGAGTCGCTTTTGGTAGGGTTGCCTGATCTTAAGGTTGTGACGCTGGATGTCACACTGCCCTGGTGAATCTCGTATTGAAATATGACATCTTGTCTTTTGACAATGCTGAATGAGTCGTTTATCTTTTCAAGGCTATGTTCACTTGAATATGGCTCAAATCATTGAAGCGACTCTATTCAACTAGCGTTTATGACAAACTTGTATCGATTGTTTACCTCCGCCACGTTAATCTGTCTAGGAATTGCCTCGATCGATGCAGCCGGAATGAGTAGCTGGACGCAAGCCAGTGCCGCTGATACCCAGGCTGTAACCCTTCGTTTTCAAGCTAGAGTCGCTGATCAGCCTTTTCGCTGTGATCAATACTACGGGTTGGGTACACCCGCAAGTCAGGTTGCGCCGCTAGATTTTCGCTTTTATGTGTCAGATGTGGCTCTAATTGATGCTAACGGAAACACCGTGCCGCTCACGCTTGAACAGGATGGTCGATGGCAGTACAGAACCATAGCGCTGCTCGACTTTGAGGATAAGTCTGGTGGATGTGCTAATGGCACGGTGGAAATGAACGATCGCATCATCGGCACGATTCCTGCTGGAGATTACATAGGGCTACAGTTCACGCTGGGGGTTCCGTTCGAGTTAAATCATGCAGATGCTACATTGGCTGCTTCTCCGCTCAATCTCACCTCGCTTTGGTGGAACTGGCAGTTTGGTTACAAGTTTGCTCGAATTGATTTCAGCAATCAGCACCAGATGGGATTTGTCCCCATTCATTCGCCAAGCCCGGACAGCTCTACGAGTGAGCATGGAGACGAGAACAACATTGGGTTCGCCATTCATCTGGGAAGTACAGGCTGTGAGATGACGGATGGGAGTCTCAGCCCTACAAGTTGCAGTAATCCCAACAGGGCAACCGTTACTCTGAGCGAATTTGATCCCACTACAAGTGTCGTGGTCGCAGACTTGGCAGCCCTGGTTGCCAATACTGACCTCAGCATTAATCAACCGAATACTGCGCCAGGCTGTATGTCTCAACCCAATGATCGTGATTGTGTTGGCATTATGTCAGCATTAGGAATCCCATTTGATGGCACAACTGCTGTTCGTCAAACCTTCTTCAGAGTGGAATAATGCGCCGTTTGTCAGCCCTTGCGATCGCCTGCCTGTTCTCTTTTCTGCTCTCCATTGGGTTCAATCACGTTTTAGCAGCAACACCCTCTAATCCATCCAGCTATCAATGGGATTTACCCGATTGGACTCCTAAACCGATCGTCCCCGCAGACAATCCCATGATTGCCGAAAAAGTCGAGTTAGGTCGGCATTTGTTTTATGAGAAACGGCTATCGATTACAGGAGACTATTCCTGCGGTTCCTGTCATTTGCAGTCGCGGGCATTCACCGATGGCAAACTCGTAGGCATCGGCGCAACAGGAGAATTGCACCCTCGCAACTCCATGAGTCTTGCTAACGTGGCATACAACTCCGTTCTCACCTGGGCAAATCCATTGATGACAACGCTGGAGCAACAGGGGTTAGTGCCGCTATTTGGAGAACATCCAGTAGAACTGGGAATGGTAGGAAAGGAGAACGAAATTTTATCCCTGCTACGTAATGATCTTCAATATCATGAGATGTTTGCAGCCGCATTTGGAGCAGGTGATGAGAACATTAGTGTGAATCATCTAATGAAAGCGATCGCCTCCTTTGAACGTGCATTAGTGTCGTTTGATTCACCCTATGATCGCTACCGCTATGGGGGCGATCGCAACGCCATTTCTGCATCGGCTAAACGTGGAGAAACACTGTTTCACAGCGAACACTTGGAGTGTTTTCATTGTCATGGTGGACTGAATTTCAGTGACTCGATTATGCACGAACGGTTAGCGTTTCGAGAGATTGCCTTTCACAATACTGGACTCTACAACATTGACGGCAACGGTGCCTATCCACCCGACAATACAGGTGTGTATGAAATTACGCACAACCCGAACGATATGGGACGGTTCAAAGCACCGACGCTGCGAAATATTGAACTGACTGCACCCTACATGCATGATGGCAGCGTGGCAACGCTAGAAGAGGCGATCGCCCACTACAAAGCAGGTGGCAGAACGATTGCATCTGGGGCGTATGCTGGGGTGGGGCGAGAGAATCCATTGAAGAGCCATTTCATTGCTGGCTTTGAACTAACTGAAGCAGAAAAACAAGATTTGCTGGCGTTCTTGCGAAGTTTAACGGATGAAATGTTCATTCATAACCCAGCTTTTAGCGATCCGCACGACAAAATACCATCTGTTCAGAACTAACCCAGGAGAAAGTCTTGCATAAAATTAACAGACGCGACTTTTCTATTTTCTCTGTTGCCGCTGCTATAGCAGCGGCAATCGCACCCACTCTTTTTGCAAAGCCACGTTCTGCGCTGGCTCAACAGCAAAACACAAGCGATCGAGTCACGCCACATGCCTCTCCCACTGGCCCTCACGTCGGCATGTTGCTTTATCCTGGCTTCACTGCGCAAGATCTGGTTGGACCGCAACTGATGTTTTCGTCCACAATGGATCGTCAAGTTCATCTGGTTGCCAAAAACCTTGAGCCAGTTCCCTGTGATACGGGGTTTTCCATCCTGCCAACCCTGACCCTTGATCAATGCCCAAGGGATCTGGAGATTCTCTTTGTTCCAGGTGGGTCACAGGGAACTGTGGATGCGATGCGCGACCCTGAGCTATTAGAATTTCTCGCCGATCGCGGCAGTCGAGCAACCTATGTTACGGCAGTGTGTACCGGAAGCTTGGTGCTAGGAGCGGCTGGATTGTTGGATGGGTATCGGGCGACAACGCACTGGGCAGCCGTTGATGTGCTGCCGCTTCTGGGTGCTACTCCTGTGAATGAGCGGGTTGTGATCGATCGCAACCGCATTACAGGCGGCGGAGTGACAGCAGGGCTTGACTTTGGGCTTCATATCGTTGCTCGTTTAAAGGGGGAGGATTATGCTCGCGCCGCACAACTCTCATTTGAATATGCTCCCAACCCTCCATTCAATGCTGGAACCCCAGAAACAGCCGGAGCAGAAGCGGTTGAGTTTATCGAATCCCTGTATGCCCCACTGATTGAGTCTTATCGTCAGGCAGCACGAGAGGCTCGTACTTAATTAGAGGTTGAGCGGTAGTTCAGTTTGACAGCCTGTCTTTTGACATGAATCTCCTTCCCCGTAAATAATTACGTCTAACTTCGGTATGTTCCTGTACTCGATCAGGTTTTGAGTGCAGGTGCGGGTGTGAGTTTTGTGGGTGTAGGAGCCGTGTTTCGATGATTAACTATTTAATGGGGATGAGTGCAGCAGGCCTATCATGCCTGCTGCTGTTTCAGCCTGTTTATGCATTGGAGAGTCAGGAAACTAACGAAGAAGAAGTTGAAGATATAAGTTTACTCATTACTCAACCAACTCTGTTGAATGAGATTGAGCAACCCTATACAACTGTCGATGAATGGTTAGAAGCACAAGCGGAAAGTGCGATCGCCATTACCAATATTCAACTCAATACAACTGAAACAGGCGTAGAAGTTGTTCTGGAAACGCAAGGGCAAGTTACTCCAACCACCTCTACCATCGGCAATGCCCTGATCATCGAGATTCCCAATGCGGTGCTGACAACCGACAGATTTGAGCAAGCGGAACCCGCTGAAGGAATTGCCCTGATTACGGCTGAAAGTCTTTCTGAAAACCGAGTTCGGGTTGTCATTACCGGAACGGAGACTCCTCCTACTGCAACAGTGTGATCGGAAACACAGTCCTTAATCGTTGGCATCACTCCAAGAACAGCAACAACAGATGTCAGCGATGAAGATGCAATCAACATTGTGGTGACAGCAGAGAAAACGCCAGAAGACCTGTTAGATGTGCCAATTGGCTTAACCGTGCTAACGCAGGATGAGCTTGAAGATGCTCAAATTAACACTATTCGAGATGTAGCGGCCAACACGCCTAACTTCTATACGTCAGTGGGCGATCGCGTCTTTAACTTTTACAGCATTCGAGGCATTGGCAACAGTAATTTTCTCATTCGAGATAGTGTTGGCTTTTACCTAGATGATGTTCCCATTGAATACTTCCATCAACTTTTCCCTGGTGATTTGGGTAGTGCTATAGATCTGTTGTTAGTGCCTAGATCGGTAATCCAAACTCAAATCGATTGATGAATAGCCCAATTACTACATCATGCATCAGGATTGACTTGGAAAAGCAAATGGTTTTGCGCGCCAGTCGCTTAATCCGTGTGCGTAACGTTAAATGCTTTCGTTCAATCTTTTGAGTATAAAGCTTGCCAACAGTATGAAACACAGGTTCGATATGTCGTTCGTATGCGCCCCATCCATCACTGTAGAATTGCATGAGACCAAACGGTTCTAACAAGGCTTTCAATTGCAAAAATGCTTCATCTTCATGGGTTGCCAACACATACGCCAACACTTGACCAGTTGCATGATCAATCGCCCACCACAACCAACGTTGTTGTTGCTTCGATTGCACAAAGCTCCACATTTCGTCTACTTCAGCTTCGAGATCCTCATCCTGGGCTAGACACAGCCTCACGATCGTTTGAGTTGGTTCTAACGTAGCAAGTACTGCTTCATTGACGGCTTTCAACTCTGGGCTTTTTTTTAAGGGTTGCAATCACCGTCTTTTGGCTCACCCCAAGAACCCGTGCTGTATCTCGAATGCCACTGCCATTGATTGCCATGTCACAAATTTGCTGCTTGACCTCTGGCAGCAATCCGGCATAGCTATACTCCCGAATAAAGGTGCTGCGTTTACACTCCTGATCTTGGCAGCGATAACGCTGTTTACCTTCGGGCGTTTTGCCATGCTTAATCACCTGTGTTCCATCACAATCTGGGCAATGAACGGGTTCTAAAACCATGAGTTGGAATCGGTTGAGGGAACTCCTCTATTCCAACAGATTCACTAGCCAAAAACAACAGATCTATAGCATTACCGAACCATCTGCCATGAATAAACGAAAACGCAACAACAAAGCAAATGATTAATCCCAGAAAAGACAAGATGATAAATCCAAGTTTCCAGGAAATTGGTAGCCCTGCTTTCGCGCCGACAAACTTTGCGCTTTTTAGAATGGCATTGGTGAAGTTTGCCCCTCGAATGTCTGCCTCGCTGAAGTCTGCGCCGGAGAGATCCTGTCCTTTAAATGATTGTCCTCGCAGGTTGGTGCGGCGGAAGTCTCGTTCTCCGGCGGCGTAGCGTTTTATAACTTCACTGGCTTTCATAGAGCATATGGTTCTGGGGCTAAGACTTGATACAGCAATAGCACAAAAAATCTCGGAAACGGTAAATTTTTACTGTAATTTCCGAGTTTTGAGCAACTTGATCTCGGTTCTGAGGGGCAGGCTTCGGGTTCTGAAGGTCAAGCTCCGAGTTTGAACGTGGAGATTTCGACCTCCAGACTCCAAGTTCCGAGCTTGGAAGTGAAAGCTTCAGGTTCTGAAGTCCAAGAATTGGGTTTCGATGTACATGTTCCGCGCTTAGAAGAGCAGCGATCGCCTTTTGAGGCACAAGTTTCGAGCTGATTCAAATGTACGACAAAAAAGAGGACCATTTTGGGAAGATTTCTGAGAGATTGGCGCTACCGCGCCGTCGCTATCCATCCCCACCGCATGGCGAGTGGGGTATTCCGCGAGGTCGATAATGGAGGAAGTTATGCAATCAGCCATACGGATTACAACTAGAGTTCTCCCAGGGAACAAAGTTGAGGTTCTGATCCCACCTGGTTTAGAAGGAGAGGATGTAGAGGTGATTGTTGTGCTACCAGAAAAGAAACAGCAATCCCGAAAATCTGCTTTAGACAGAACCACAAGGAGTAACAATGGTTCGTCAAGCAAATTGCAAATTACGTGATCCAACTAAAGCTTCAGATCAAAGAACATCAAAGTCTCGTCTTGGCGGGTGAAACCTTGGTGTCCTCGATGTTTTTTGTTATGGCCAGAGCGACCATATTGGATATGTGCCTTCCGGGCTGGATTGGTTGCCGCCTCTCCACACTATTGCATCACAGCAAATCGCTATGCGGCTGAAAAGGCACATCAGTTCTTATCTTTGTAAGAACCGACAGAAAGGCGTTTCTGGCTCCGAGTAATCCCCTCAACCTCCGTGAGCCATCATGAAACAACCAGAAACCGCCGAGAGTAGCACACCCCCTTCGATCGCCACGATTGAAGTGGACGTGTTAGCCGTAGAGACAGAAACTAAGAAACCTTCAGCCTCTAAATCAACTCGCAAAGGGCGCTACCACTCCTTTGAACGCCCACCAACTCATGCCGATCTGTTCCCTGACGGTGAGACCGATCGCATGGCTTCTAATACAGCAGTTCCTGCTGTTATGAGGTACAGTAGCAGCAATTAGCAAACCAGTTTCTTAAATGTTGAGGATTTACTAAATCAAGCGCGAGTGCAATGATCGTATCAACCATTTTCGTTGTAGTTGGAGAAAATCCCCGCAAGAAGGATTTGAGTTGCGACCACCATAATTCAATTGGATTAAAATCAGGAGAATAGGGGGATAGGCAAATAACTTTCGCCCCTACCGCTTCAATCACGGGTGTAATTGAATCTAGTTTATGGGCAGATAAATTATCCATAACTACCACAGCTCCTACCCACAATTCAGGAACTAAGAAATTCTTGACAAAGACCTCAAAAGCCTTGCCATCCATTGAATCGTCCATTGTCATCACGGCCACCACTTGCTGTAGGCTAATGGCTCCAATTGCTGTAACTTTTTCTCCTCTATAAAATGGTTTTAGAGCGTATGCTCTTGTTCCCTGTTGGGAACGTGCATGAGTTCTTGCCAAGCCCAGTAAAATGCCGGTTTCATCCACAAATACTAAGTTTTCTGGGTCTATATCCTTCACCTTATCCCAGTATTCTGTCCTTAATTTTTGGACTCTTTCGGTTGCGGCTTGGCTACTGCGCAATGTTTTTTTTACGATTTAACCCGAGTCTCTGTAAAGCCGCACCCATTGCACTCCGACTGACCCAGTTTCCAGTCTTCGCTGCAAAGAGTTCACACAGCTCTAGTAAGGTGGCATCATGATGCTCTGCAACCAGTTCTCTTAACTCTGTTTCAGCATTGGACAGATGACTAAACTGGGGCTTTCCTCGCGGCTTAGGCTGTAAATCGCCATCCACTCGTTTGTCTGGAATCTCACATGAAGCGTTCTTAACTTATCGTCTGATCAGAACAAAGATAGCAACTGCTAAGACAAAGTAACCGAACCCTTTTTCGAGTTGCTTGGCACTAATAAACTGATTCAAATAAGAACCCAAAAGGATACCCAAACTGGAGGCGATCGTGAAAGACAAAAGCAGCGTCCAATCAATCGGAACATGACCAAAGTATCCAGCAAATCCGGTGACAGACTTCAGCGCCAGGATAATCAAAGACGTTCCCACGGCCTCTTTCATCGGGGTTTTTCCCAACAACACCAATGCCGGGATGACCAGAAACCCACCGCCAATGCCAATGAAGCCTGTAAGAACCCCGACCACTAGCCCTTCTAGGGCGATCGCCAGCCATTTAGGAATTACTGCGTGTTGATCATGATGATCAACGTGATCGAGTGATTTTTCCGATTTGCTGGCTCCTTTGCGAATCATGGTGATTGAGGCAATCAGCATCATGACTCCAAAGGTAACCAGTTGAATCGTGGGTGTAATGAACGGCAACGATGCTAGCCGCGCTCCCAAATAAGCTCCTAGCATGGAAGCAGGCGCGAACAGTGCGATAATTTTAGGATTGACATTGCCCTGCCGCCAATGGGGAATCGCACCGATCACGCTCGCGACTCCCACAATCACCAGGGTCATCGCAAAAGCAGGCTTTGCCGGAACTGACATGACATAGATGAGAACAGGAGCCGCCAAGATTGACCCGCCCCCACCAATCAATCCCAAGCTGATGCCAATACAAATTGCCAGCAAGTGCCCAATGATGGTAATCAACATTGATGTATTTCCCTAGATTTGTTTTCCAAGTCACGCCAAACTGAGCGATCGCTGATTGTTGCGGTACTCATTGCAACGGATAGCTGCTCCAAAAATTAGGACGTTCTCATGAACGCCCTGGAATATCAAACACGCTGGTTATAAGGTAGTTTGGCAAGCAGCATCCCTAATGCACAAGTGTCAGTGATTCCGGCAAACACCAGCCCAGAGCCAACAAAGCCGCTGAGCAGCAAAAACCAAGGAGACACGAACGCACCCAGTACAGTGCCAATTACCACCAGGGAGCCTGCCACAATTTGCACCTGACGCATCAGGCTAATGGGCGCATTTTTGTTCACCTGAGTCGGATAACCTGCCTGCACCCAAGCCGACAGTCCCCCTTGCAGATGCGTCACTTCATCAATCCCTGCTGCGAATAATTTCTGTGCCGCTTGAGCCGATCGATTGCCTGTTCGACAATACAGCACAGTAGGTTTGTTGATATCAAACGGAATGCGATTCGGATCAAACTTAGATAACGGCATCAGAATTGAACCGGGAATCTTTTCGCCCGCATGTTCAGAGGGTTCACGCACATCAACTAACGTGACGGCTTGCTGACTCAATAAGGTATTCAGAGAAGATGAATCAATGGTTTTCAGACGATCGTGCCGAGTTTGACTTGGATGATTGGAATATGTATTATTCATGCTCGTCATTGGGTTCTCCTAACTGTTCAAAATGTTGGGTGATGTAGTCTACAAAAAATCGCTTTACACCGGGGCGATCGTCAAAATTCAGGTTGTCTAGTTGGTCACAAATACATTGCCACACTGCTCATTGGCAGGCACCGCTTCCATGATTTTTTTCGGATCAGGGAGGTTTAGCCCATTCATAAACTCAATGAACTGATCACGAGTTCGCCCTGTAAAGCGAGGGTTCCACTGTTCTTCTTCAGCGATCGTGGAGACACTGTGACCGCGATAGTCATGGGCAGGATACACCAGCGTGCCATCTGGCAGAGTAAACAGGTTCTCTGTCACAGAGTCGTACAGCGTGCCCGCATCGCCACTCTGAAAATCAGTCCGTCCGCAGCCGCGAATAAACAGCGCATCACCCGTCAAAACCCGATCGCCGTTCACCAGATACGCCATGTGGCTGTCGGTATGTCCTGGAGTGGCGATCGCCTGAATTTCAATCTCGCCGACGTTCAAAACTTCCTCATGCTGAATATGGCGATCGGCACAGGCAACCTGAGCTTTCTCTGGCACAATGGTTTCACAGCTAGTTAACTCCCGTAGTTTTCCTGCCCCCGTGATATGGTCGGCGTGGACGTGGGTTTCCAGGCAGTATTTCAACGTCAACCCCAACTCATTAATCAGCTTGTAATCTCGCTCGACCTGCTCAATCACTGAGTCAACCAAAACCGCTTCCTTGGTCTTGGGGTCGGCAATCAGATAGGTGTAAGTCCAGGTGTCTTGATCAAACAATTGACGAAATAGCATCGTTCTTTACCTCGTGAGACGGTGTTGTACAGAAGAGTGTGTGTTCTAGGTGTCATCCGCTACGAACAGAATGGCGACGACAACCAAGATTGAGAAAACCGTGAGATAGGCAGTAACGATGAATGCGATCGCCTCGCAGCGTTAATTCAGGTAACTCATATTTATTAAATTACCATATAGTAATACGATTGACAAACACTACTACCAACCGGGCTGGACGCTGGTGGGCGGCGGTGTGGCTCCCATTGACAAATTTATTCGGGATGAAAAGGATGTGATTCCCAAAGGGGCAAGTTGGATTCAAGCGCGTGTGACGAAACTAGACCCCGATCGCAACACCGTTGTCACGGAAGCAGGGCAAGCCATTGAGTATGATTATCTGGTGCTCTGTCCCGGCATTCAGATTGACTGGCACCTGATCAAAGGCTTAAAAGAAGCCCTCGGTCGAGGCGGAGTCACCAGTAACTACTCCAAAGACTACGCCCCCTACACCTGGGAAACCATCCACGGATAGACCCTTGAGTTTTAGCGTTGGCGATCGCGTCCACTACATTGGTTCTAATGCCAAGATTCTGACCGACTACGGAAACCAAGAGTTAGAAATTATCGCCTTAGACGTAAAAACGAGACGAGTCGTCTGTCAAACGGTTCGTCTCGCTCAACAAGTGGTCGGAATTGCGTTTGAAGATCTAAGCAAACTTTAACGGCTGTGTCTTAACTGTGACAATTGCTGAAGCTGCTGACTTTGCTGTTCAACCTGCATCGTTAACGCATCACAGACCAAATCACAGAGTTCAAACAGAAATGGATTGGCAATACGATAGTAAACACAGACCCCACGCTGCTCACGGGCAACCACCCCGGCTTGAGTCAACATTTTCAGATGCTTGGAAACATTTGCCTGTCCCAATCCTGTTTCTTCGATAATCTCCGTCACATTCTTAGCGCCTGTTTTCAGGGAACACACGATCTGAAGCCGACTCACTTCTGATAAAACTTTGAAGAAGTCTGCCATCAGGCTCAATGCTTCGGGAGTGAGTTTGGAAATGCCGCACTCATCCACTGTTTTTGCATCCACTGTTTTTGGCACTCTTTCTTGAACAGCAACAGGTTTTTTAGATGACTTTGTAGGCATGGGAGGCATTCCGCAAACGTGATAAATCTATTCTTATCATTATATTGCCACACGGTAGTAGAATCTGCAATCTGTTGATGTTTCGTGGAATCTAATTTCTGATAGTCCAACGTTGTACCCGCCGGAAGTGGTGGCGATCGTCATGAGCTTGCTGTATGACACCATTCGTACTGATCCAGAGCAAGCTGTTGCAGACCTGGTGGAATTCAATCGGGCATCCCTGGAGCACCGCAACTCATTCCAAGCGGAACAGGATGACGAACTGGATGATTTGGACGATGAGCTTGACGATCTCGATGATGACATCAATGATGAACTGGATGACGAAGCCAGTGACGACTTAGATGACGACCTCGATGAAGAGTTAGACGAGGATCTGGAGGAGGATGACGAATAATACTCATTCAATCCTGCTCACTGCCTGATTGCTCACCCTGCATTAGTTGGACTGATGCAGGATTTCTTTTTTCCCGCCCACCTCCCTGACTCGTTGAAGTAGACGGCAGCAACAACCGTGGAGGAAATGAATTTTTATGTGTCAGCAGTGGATGACTTATTACGAAGCCCCATCGATAATCCAACTATAGGAATTGTGCTGTGTAGGCACACCCGGTTTTGAAGATTCCTTCTCCCAGGCTTGGGCAACAGTATTTTGCTGCTCATAACAAGTATTTGAGCTACGTCAAGCAACGATCGCCCTCCAACCCTCACCTTCCAACCTCTGTTCGCGAAGCGTTGCTTGCAATACTCGGAACTTCAGCCTTTTTGCCCAAAGCTTTGCCCCCTAAACCTGACAACCCAGCCTTTTTGCGCCAAAACGAAGCTCAGAACCCGAAACGTCGAGCAAATTGCTCCACCTTCCAAGTTCTGAGCCTCACCGATCGCCCTCTGAGGTCAAATCACCAGCCTATTTTCTACACCGTTGCCCCTTCCGGCTGTACCTTTCGAGATTTGCGGGCAAACCGCTTGCCCATCTCATCCGCCACCGCATCCAATCCTGATCCCTTTCCACTTGCCTTAGCAAAGTTATGATGAGCCAATCCTAGATGGCATCGCTCTAAGCAAATAGACGGTCAGTAATGCTGCTGGCAGTGATGTTTCGCAATACGGCGAGTTCATCTTCACCAGCCCGGATTATCGTGTTGCTGCGGCTCTGCTCGATCGCTAAATCTGCAAACTGTAGACCGATTAAGCGAAACCGATCGTCTGTTCTAAAATCAAGAATCGTGCTGCTACCCTCACCAACCGCCAGCGCAAATACATCGCTCCCTTCACCCCCCACCAAACGATTGAAGCCAGTTCCACCGCTTAATAAGTCATCACCGCGGCCACCGCGTAGAATATCATCGCCCTCACCACCATCTAACTCATCATCGCCACGCAGACCATACACACGATCGTTTCCTGCATTGCCGATGATCAGATCGTCCTGTTTCGTTCCAAGTAACTCATCATTATCATCACTGCCGTTGATGGTGTTAAACAATCGAATGCGGGCAACTTGGTACCCGTCAGCCGTAAAGTCGCCGTTCGCAAAGCGAGGATCGCTAAGGATCGCTCCGCCTGGAATAAAGCCTCCTGCCTGAGTCACAACGCCATTTTCGGTGACCCCAGTATTAGGAGTTTGTTGTCCAAAGAAGGCGGTGTTGGCTGGGATTTCATCGTTCACCTCTGTACCTGCATCCAGAACATTACTACCCAGAATGATGAAGTCTGCCCCAATAAAATTTCCCTGTTCATCGAAGATTTGGTGAGCACGCTCGTTACCATTTGCTACAAAAAAATCGTTACTGGGCAGCAGCATTGCCGCATAGTTAAAGTAAGCATTCCTACTATCGTTGCCATCCACTGTGACGGTAAACCGCGCAGTTTCTTTGGGCGCAATGGGACCATTGGCACCCGCAACCACATTCTGAACCGTACCAAACCCTGCCTGGTTAAATTCTTGAGTAATCGCTTCAGTGGTGCCATCTTCTGCGATCTGCTCTACTCCTGGAGAAGCAGGACGACCGCGATCGTAAGTATCAAAGTTACCATCGTGTAATCCAAACCAAAAGGGTGTGAGTGAGGTCCCATTCGTAGGAGCCAGATTCTCAAACGAAATTGTGAGTAGAGTCTCAGCCATGATAACACTCCGTAATTTTGCGTATGCAGCAATGCCTCCAAAGCATCGCAAGCAAAGCTGAGACAGTCCTGATCCGAAACTAAAGTTTGCCTAAAGCTTTTCTCAGGCAATTTTATCGAAATATTTAGTGACATCTCATCTAATTCTCATCTGGAATGTATATTTACCGACTTTTTCAGTCAGGTATAGCGACAGCCATTTGGGTGAGGACGATGTCCTCATCCACATTCAAGTAATCATGGATGAGTTTGCTTCGCATCCCGACGATCGCTTTCCAGGCTATAGCAATCCCAAATCAATTGTACGAGGAAAACCCAAAGGGGTTTGGGGACTTCGTCCCAAGGAGGGGGGCACTCGCCCCTCCCCCCCTTCTTACAAATGATTTAGGGCTGCTATATTTGGCTTGATGTTAGCAGTGGAAAAATTCTGGTCGTTAGTGGAGGGTCAGAGGCAACTGTCCCATTTTTGATGATTGGGTGATCAAACACTAGAAGCCTGTAATGGCGGAAAATTGTTCCTTGTAATTCAGACTGTCCCATTTATGATTGAACATTTGTGGAAATTCGTGAAAAAGCAGTGTCTATACTCGATTTACTACAAAGTCTATTCCCTGATAAAGTATAGTCTTGGGCGATCGCCCTTAGCACCTCATTTTTCCTTGACACCGAAGCATTATGGCGAGTTCCGATCGGTAATCGACCGTGATGCTGTCGATTAACAGATTAATTGCGCGGGGCAAAATTAACTGCAAAGAGGTTTTTGGGTATTGGGCTGCTTGAAATTATCTGCGGGACGTTACCATCAGTGCTATCTGTCTGAATTAAGATCCAAAATCCAGCGATATATAGCAGTAGCCAGCGTGGTTAGGACATTGCCCAAGGCTGAAAGGCAAACGGTCAATCCATCCTGACTCAGCACTCAGCACTTAGCTACACTACAAACTACTGAACCTGCAATTATGACCACCGTCAAGTTTTCTGCCACGCCTGATACCCTAGTCGAAACCCAGGGTACTGTTCTCACATTCCGATTTGAACTTGACCAGTTGCCGCCACCCGGAGGGATTACCATCACCGTCAAAGGCAATGTGCCTCAATCGCTAACCCAATTGGATTTGTTTGCCCTTAGCGCCACAGGCGGTGAGCAACCCGTTGGCGATTTTGACTTTTCCGGATTTGACTTCAAAATCACCGATCGAGTTGCCACGATTCGCGCCCCAATCTTCCAAGATAGTCAAGCGGAAGGGTTGCAAACTGTCATCTATACGCTTCAGGCTGGGTCGGGTTACACGGTGGATAATAGTGTTCGATCGGCAACGATTCGGCTGGCTGACAATCCTGGTCAAGTACCCGCCTCAAATGGCAAAATTCTTGGTACGGCTAGAGCCGATACGCTCACCGGCACCGCCCGAAAAGACACCATTGATGGGGCAGGTGGGAATGACGTAATTAGCGGACTAGGCAACAACGATACGCTAGTGGGGAACAACGGCAACGATATTTTGCTGAGTGGGGCAGGCAGCGATGCCTTAACAGGCGGCAAAGGGCGGGATACTTTTGGACTAGAGAAAGGGTCTGGCACCGATCGGATTCTTGACTTCACAGACCGTCAGGATCGATTGGGACTGACCCCAGGAATCTCGTTTGGGCAGTTGCGCTTTACTCAACAGGGAGATAATCTGCTGATTAAAGCCGGTAACGATGCTTTGGCAATCCTGACTGATGTGCAGCGCAACCAAATTTCCAGAGCCGATTTCACCACCCTCTCCTGATTCCTGACCCCCTTATGACGCTGATTTCCATCACTGACTGTCGCTTTTGCTCTCTCATCTCAAAAGCTAATGGAGAAGATCCGATCGGCTCTGCACCGATCGCAGATCACTGGTTGATTATCGAACTGCCCCAACCCTGGGCAACGCAAGTGTTTCAGGCAGATGCCGATATTCAACCAGTATTCGCCTTGATGCGAAAAGTCGTGCTTCAGGGGGTGAAGCTGCGCCCGATCGCGATTGCACCCGATCGCGAATACTCCCAACCCGGTTATAGACGGATTCTGTATTACGATCGCTCTCATCTATCCATGAGCGCCTTTGAGCCACAAGAATATCTGGTGCCCACAGCGAAGCTGGGCGAGTTCGCAACGGCATTGCTGAAACAAATCAGTGGTCAACCCAGCCATCTAGAGCGGTTTGAACTATATCGTCAGGCGAATTGCTCAATGCGAGACATTCTGGTTTGCACTCACGGCAATGTGGATGTCGCCTGCTCCCGGTTTGGCTTCCCCATTTACGACAAACTCCGCAAAGCCTATGCGAACGAAACTCTGCGGGTGTGGCGTTGCAGCCACTTCGGCGGACACCAATATGCGCCAACGCTGGTCGATCTGCCCTCCGGTCGCTACTGGGGACATCTGGAGCTAGAAACGCTAGACACTTTGGTTCACCAACAGGGCAATCCTCTGGATCTATACCGCTTTTACCGGGGCTGGGCTGGGCTGGCAAAATTCGAGCAAATTGCTGAACGTGAATTATGGATGCGAGAAGGCTGGGATTGGTTGACCTACCAGAAGCAGGGCAGGGTATTGAAGTTGGGAGAAAACGGTCTGTTGCACTGGATTCGTCACCTGTTGCGCTGGATTCCATCCCGACGGCTCAACCGGCTGTTAGAACGGTCTAAGCAGGACGCTCGTTGGGCAATAGTCCAGATCGATTATGCGGCTCCTGATGGCAGTGTCGGTGGCTCCTACCGAGCACGGGTCGAGGTGAGCGGACAGATCCAAACGGCAATCCGCTCAGCTGAGCAGATGACGTTAGTGCCGGTGAATCAGTATCGGGTTACGGGTTTGAATAAACTGGTTTACCCGTGAGGCTTGGAACCCAATTTTGCATGGTTGCGCCGATCGAATCTGTAACCTGTTAGAGTGCAATCCGCGTTGCTGATAGTCCCGTTGCCTGAATCGCCTGCTGACAACGTTCTGGTATCAAGTCACCTGCCACAACTTTCCGCCCCAAACGGTGGGCGATCGCCAGCATCTCTGGATGGGGCAACCAGGGAAAAATAATCGTGTCCTCGCGGTTAGAGAACAGGCTAATCAATTGCTCGATCATCGCCCCTTGCAGATCCACTTCTGGCAGAATCGTGACGGAACGTGCCGCCTCCACCAACCAGTCATGATCCCAATCATCGGTAGTAGCTGCAAGGGCAAAGGACGCTTCTGGAATCCATTCGTAAAAGTTGGGAGAAGCCGTATCGCCGCAAAACACCCGATGTTGATTATCCAATAAATACCAGCCCGGTTGCAGCGTTTTGATTGGGTTTACTGGAGTTGCAGCAACCGCTTGAGCCACCACATCAATCACGGGAGACGCGATAACAGATTGAGTATCGGTTTGAGTATTGGTGTGCGGAATTAACGCCACAATTTCTGGTTTTGTCTTTGTTGGGTTGTTGATTCCGGTAGGGAAAGGTACTTGTTGCCCTTGTTCAATCCGATCGCGCAGATCTTTATGGGTGATTTTCTTGCCTTCCCTGGCTTCCCGCAACGAGGTTTCGCGGACATCGGACGGCGTAGAAGGTGCAGCCAGCAGATAAAGCGCAGAAGTGGCGATGTCGATTTGTGCAAGATTTGCACGTTCTTGAAACGTTTCGTAAACGTTAATAAAGTTGTAAGCTGTGCGGCGGCTCCAGCCAAACTCAGCTTTTAACCAAGCATCAAACTGCCCATGCCTCAAGGTAGCTCGCACATCCGCCAAGCGTTGCCCGATCTCCCAGATGTCTTGTGCTGATCGCTGCAACCGTTCGCGAATTTCACCCGTGCGCTGCTGGACAATTTCCCGTTGCGCCTGTGGCAATACCTGATAGTCGAAATGGGTTGCAATCAAGTCACTACTCTTTTTCTTAGCCACAGTAGATCCTGGTTAATTCACGAAGGGAATATTTTTGCTCTAATTTACCTGATGGGCATTTTCTGTAGGATGGGCACTGCCCATCAAACCGTAGAATGCTTCTGTGCCAAACCTTTGTGGGCGATGCCCACCCTACGATTTGTGGTTCATTCATCTGAAAACTGCTGTAAGAGAGATATTAGGTCAGTTCGCCAGAGGCAAGATTGAGCCTGTTCAACCTTAATTGATTCATAGCCTACGCCAATTGAGTTTGCCAACTCCAGTCAGTATTCTTAATCAAACCAAAGCTTCACATTTCTGTCTGGCTCCAGGCTGATTCGGGGCTACTGGGTCAATGATACCTACGAGCAAAGTTATATTTCGGTTTTGGTTGACAACTCCTAGCTTTTGTCATTCCATAGTTTAATGAGAAAGATTATTAATAGATGCAAGGAGAAACTGGATCAAATGAAGCTCCATCCATTGGCTTGAAATCCCTTTCTTGCTATGGTTGTGGCTCTCGAATGATGCAAAAACGAACCGATCGACGATTCATCGCTCCAATTAATCAAAGCCCGTATTGGACAATATTTGTATCAAGCCTATTCGACTGATCTTCGATCGACCTGTCCTGATCAGCAGTTTTTAGATGCAAAGTTTCCTAATCAAACTCTTTTTGACCCGATCACTTTGCTCTAGTTTTCGATCGCGATCAGTTCGATCGCTGGTTCACAGGTGCTTCTCAAACATTCCTCCAGGAAAGTTATGCCCATTCCATTTGCCCTCACTACCAATGCCTTGCTGGAAATTGACCATATTTTCGTTTGTGTTAAAACGGCGGTTTCGCCATCCATACTGGCAGATTTGGGCTTAAATTGTGCGGCTCAGCCGATTCATCGTTTCAATCAGGGGACGGTTTCCAACTCAATTTTCTTTGAAAACATGTATCTGGAGATGATTTGGGTAGAAGATGCCCAAGCGTCTGAGATCTACGCCATGCAGTCGGGGATCGATTTTCTAGCCCGATCGCAGCAATCCCAGGCTTCCCCGTTTGGGATTGCCCTCCGGCAAAAACTGGATCAGGTGGCTCGTCCGTTCGATTTGCTGCCCGCAGAAAACACCGTCGATCGCTCCCAGACTTTCATCAACTTCGCTGCCGAGAATCTCAGTGCCCAGACCGAGCCGTTGTGTTTTGTCATTCCTGATTCCGTCTCGCTGTTATCCCTGCTCGATCGCACCTCGTTATTGCATCAACGGTTAATTTCCCACCCTGCCGGAATGCAACGGCTGACAGCAGCCAAAATTACACTCCAGCGAACGGGACAACTGAGTGATTCATTAGCCATGCTGCGGCGAGATGGAATTATAGAAGTTGAACAGGACACGCTGCCTCACTTAGAATTAATCTTCGATGATCACAAACAATCCCAGCATCTTGATCTCCGTTGGTTAGGTATTCCCGTAGTGCTGAACTATTAATGCGTCTGGGGATATTGCGGGTGGTTAATGGGTAATCGATGAATTTCTGCCTCAGGCTGAGCTTCCAGATAGGACTAAAAAGGGTAACTCAGATCTCATGGCTGTACCTGCTTCCTCACCCAAGCTCGAAAAGCCTTCAACATTTGAGCTTCCCCAATCTGGTTACTTTGCTGCAAAAAATCAGGCAGTTGAGTCAGTGGCAAGTTGGCAAAAGTCGGGCTGTGATTTAGTGTCACATACTGTCCTTGCTGAAGGACATGAATCGTCAGCCCTCCACCCGCGTATCGCCACACTTCCAGCACACCCAACGCTTGATAAATCGGAAACTTATTGAGCGAAGAACTGCTAAAGTCTACTTCCAACACCAGGTCGGGCGGTGGGTCTTGCTCTAAATCAAGCTGCTCTCGGCTTCTGACGAGTGATTCATTTTGAATATAAAAGGCAGAGTCAGGCTCTAGTCCACGTTCTAGATTTTCCCGTTTGCAGGTCATCGAACCGACGCTTTTGATGTTGAGATTGAGTTCATCAACTAAAATATCCACCATCTTTTCAATCAGGCGCTTGGTGGTTTCATGAGGCATTAAAGGGGACATAATTTCCAGTGAGCCGCGATCGTAGGCGTAGCGAGTGCTGATATCTTCTCCTTTCGCAGCCAGCAGGCTTTCAAACATCTGCCAGGTAATGTTTCTCAGAATGATTCGTTGTTCTGCTATAGGCGCTGTTACGACTGTCATAGCTGCTGCCCCTCAGAATTGCGGACTCGAAGTGATGCCTGAATTCAGTTTAGTTCAGTTTATTCCAATCAAAAAATTCACCACAGTGGGTCAAATCACGGCACAATAGGGCAAAGCTTAGCTAAATACAATTTTCTCATTCAGTTGAAGGAGAAAAATCTGCTCTCTGCCTATATCGATTTGGTAAACTGGCGCAGGGCAAATGGAGATATTCGCAATCGTCGAATTCAAACCTATGAGTCGATCGAGCCGTTGGCAGCAATTTTGGCGAATTACTCAGCCCTACTGGGTTTCAACGGAACGATCGGAAGCGATCAGACTGTTGGTACTCTTGATCCTGCTCTCAATGGGTAGCAGTGGTTGTTTAATCCTAGAAACACTGCAACGTGGAGAGTTGCTCTCTGCTCTGGCTGCCCGAAATTCCGATCGATTTATTCAAGCCATGATCGGCTTTGTCGTCATTATTCTCTTTAGTGTCCCTTTACTCTCCTTCAGGGGATATCTACAAGATAAGCTGAGCTTGTACTGGCGACGCTGGTTGACCGAGCAATTTTGCCACCTCTATTTCGATCATCATGCCTTTTATCACATCAATTCCCAATTTGGAATTGATAATCCCGATCAGCGCGTTGCTGAAGACATTCGCAATTTTACTCAACAAGCGTTGAATTTATCAGTCATTTTGTGCGATTCAGTCATTCAATTGATTGGTTTTGTCGCCGTACTCTGGTTGATCTCAAAATTGTTATTGGCAGTTTTGCTGGTCTATGTCATTGTAGTTACAGTCTTGACTAGTGCCATATTTGGGCAAGTGCTAATTAATCTCAATGCAGAGCAACTGAAGCGGGAAGCCGATTTCCGATTTGGCTTGGTGCGAATCCGCGAGAACGCCGAATCGATCGCTTTTTATCAAGGACAGGGACACGAGTTAAGCCAGGTTCAGCAGCGTTTTAGCTCTGTCTATCGCAACTTTAATCGGCTGATCCGCTGGCAATTCAACCTGATGATTTTCCAAAATGGCTATCAATATCTGACGTTTGTTTTGCCCTTCATTGTGTTAGCCCCACGCCTTTTTGCCGGTGAGTTAGAAATTGGTGTGATTAGCCAGTCACAAGCTGCATTCGAGCGGATTGGGCTAGCGTTAGGCCTGGTGATTACGCAGTTTGATCAGTTGAGTGCTTTTGTTGCAGGTATCGATCGACTCGATCAGTTAGCAACAAGCGCCCGATCCCACTCCCCCCTCTCCCCCCTCTCCCCTCTCATCTCTTTTCCCTGCTGTACGACTAA
>JAAUSF010000244.1 GCA_012033255.1 Cyanobacteria bacterium RU_5_0 | reverse complement strand
CATCCCCCCCATCCCACCCCCCGACCCCCTTCCAACCGATCGCCCAGAGCCTCGCCCTTTGGTTTTTCAGTATTCTTTTCTATATCTTTGCGTTTCGCTGGATGTGGTTTACTCCAAACCTCGATTACTACCCGATCGTGCCTGAATGGAATGGGCAACTGTTGATCGATGTGATTGTGCTTAGCATCTTTGCAGGGTTGGGATGGATGCAGCTTCGGCGTCAATTGTGGCGAGAATTGTGGAGCGATCGACGAGTTCAGGAGAAAGCGATCAATCACAGCTTGATCGCTGGCATGGGTCTGATCACAGCGACGATCGTGGTTTGGCACTTTGAAGTGGCATTCATTCCCGGATTTGCTGTATTTGCCTTCAACGTCATGCTGTTTGTGCTGGCGATCGGTTTAATTCGCGATGGGTTGGCGCTCGGCAACCGTTACACCTTCTGGGGCGGCATGGTGCTGCTGGTGTTAGGCATCGTGACTCGAATGTTGGAATATGACACTGGACTATTGCTGAAATCGATCGTTTTCGCGTTATGTGGGGCTGGCGTGATTGCGGCTGGACTGCGGTTCGAGCGCGCCATCAAACCCCGGATTTTATCTCTACCCACTCAGGAGGAAACTCTATGACTCGCATTCCACCTAACATCCCATCTAAACCGCCTTATCCTGAAACTAAAACCCTGCCTGGTTTTATCACAGCGCATCGTCATCTTCCAGGCTGGCGATTGTGGCTTCCTCTGCTATTTCAGGCACTAATAATTGTGGCAGTTCCTGCTCGTGATGCCTACACTTATGTGGCAGGTAAACCCATTACGCTCCAGACGGCTCCAGTCGATCCCTATGATTTGCTACGAGGGTATTACCAGACGCTTAACTATGACATTTCCAATCCGACTACGCTGAACGGTCTTCCGGGTGGCAATTGGTTTGATCAGATGACAGGCAAAACAGGGAGTGTTTATGTAGTTTTGCAAGCGCCCGATCGCACGGACGCTATTCCGCCGCA
Source organism: Cyanobacteria bacterium RU_5_0 (assembly GCA_012033255.1). Taxonomy (GTDB): domain Bacteria; phylum Cyanobacteriota; class Cyanobacteriia; order Elainellales; family Elainellaceae; genus JAAUSF01. Next base: position 4,052 of record JAAUSF010000244.1, on the reverse strand, counting down.
ACCCTGGACACCTGTGCGCGTCAGTGCCGATCGCCCGACCGATCTCGCTCCAAATCAAGTGGCATTACAAGGACACTATAATGGCTGGCAGATTGAATATGGGCTGGAAACTTACTATTTGCCGGAAGACCAGCGAACACAAATCAATTCTGACATTCTGCAAGTTCAACTCGATCGACAAACCTTTGTAGTGGATGTGAAAGTAGATGAAGGTGGTAATGCCGTTCCAACAGGGCTATGGGTAAGCGATCGGAATTATCGCTTCTGATCGAAATGGCATACAAGGTTAATCCATTTTCGGGTCTTGGGCAAAGCGCCTTGGGCAAAAGCCTTTCGCCTCTACAATCCTCTACAATTGGGATGGGGTTTCCGGCGCAATTTCAATTCCTCCCCTTTGCCGAACCATCTGCTGCTCTGTAATCAGGTCGCTCAGTTCAGAAATTTCAACTCCAATCTGCTGGCAGGCTTGCTGAAGCTCTTGCTGGAAGGTGGCAGTATTTTCGCCATAGCCACACAACTCTGCTGCAACCGTAACCCCTTGCTTCGCGTTCGCCTTCGCACAATCAATCAGTTCGATGCCCATCAGTGGTTTGGGGGATGACATAACTTAGTCAAATGCTACTCCCTTTACTATAGAGGATCAGGCTTTGAGTCAAAATATGACCATAGACTGAAAGCTTCAAAGAGATTCTACGGTTCTTACTAAATTGGGCACGAATAGGCTCCGTGTAACCAATATTTATAAGCGGCATATGCCATTGTGACAACGCCTGTGACGATCGCTGCTTCATCCACATGAAATTGCGGATGATGTAGCGGATAGTTAGGTTTATCCGAAAATCCAACTCCGAGGCGGAACATCGTACCCGGTGCATGATCCAGATAAAGTGAGAAATCTTCGGCTCCCAGTGAAGGTTCTGGGAGAATTTGAACCCGATCGCTCCCCCATGCCTCCCGTGCCGAGAGTTCCACAATTTGTGTCAATGCCGAATCATTCTGTACCGAAGGAACACCCCGTCTGTAGTTAAGTTTGTACGTTGCGCCATACGATTGACAGACGTTTGCAACAATTGTCTCAATCCAATTGGGCAGAGCGGCACTGGTTTCAGGATGAAGCGATCGCACCGTTCCCAACATCCTAACCTGATCGGCAATCACGTTAGGTGCTCGTCCTCCGTGGATTTGCCCGATCGTCAGCACCACCGGACGCAAGGGATTTTGAGTACGGCTGATGGCTTGTTGTAAGGTGGTGATGACCTGGGACGCAATCCAGATCGCGTCGATTGCCTCATGCGGACGTGCGCCATGTCCCGACTCGCCGATAATAATCAGTTCTAGATCATCGGCGGCGGCTGTCAATGCGCCATAACGAATGCCAACCGAACCCGCCGGAATGGTAGGAAACACATGGACTCCCAAGATCGCATCAACCCCTTCCATTACACCATCCTGGATCATCCATCCTGCTCCTTGCGCGGTTTCTTCCGCAGGTTGAAACAGGAAGCGAACCGTGCCAGGAAGCGAAGTGGCTAATTGCGACAGGATCATGGCGGTTCCTAAGCCAACTGTCGTATGCACATCGTGACCACAGGAGTGCATAATCCCTGGCTGATGTGAAGCAAACTCTAACTCTGTGCGTTCTTGAATAGGCAACGCATCCATATCAGCACGAATTGCCAGTAACCGCTGATCTTCTCCGGTTCCTTCCAGTTCTGCAACCACTCCCGTTTTACCAACCAACTCTTGAACCCGTAACCCACAGGAGGAAAGGACTCCTGCGGCGTAAGCTGCCGTTTGATATTCTTGACCGCTTAGTTCCGGGTGACTGTGGAGATGGCGACGAATTTCGATTAGACGAGGTGCAAGATTCGCCGCAATGTCTTTAATTCGGCTCAGCATCGACAAGTCAGGTGAAGGATATTTCACCCATGATAATCATAAAAATTTATTAAAAAAGCCAGATCTCCAAGATTTGGCTTATCCCAATAGAGAATTTACTGAATTTTTATGATCAACCAGGAGCCAGAAATTCCACAGGGGCGATCGCGTTATCAGCTTAGGCATTAGTCGAAACCGAAACGGGCTTTGGCAACAGATGAGCAATTCCTTGACTCACTAAATTTTGCAAGAAAGCCGATCGCTGATTCGTCTCAAATACCGCTTTGAGTTTTTGCACGAGCCGATCGATCTGGAAGGGAGATGCAGAGGTATTCAGGTATTGGCTCTGTTCTTCAAAATACTCTACAAGGCTAAGTCCGGCAAGACGAGTCAAATAAGCCGCACTGATGCCTTGCAGTGTTCCTCCAGCGACGTAAGTAAGAGCATGGCTCTTAAGAAGCGGAGCGATCGCCTGAGTTGCCATCTCTACCAGTCCCAGTTTTACCATCTGGCTTGCCAGGTTGCTCATAATGGTTTTAGCTTGCTCCAGAGAGAACTGTTGCTGATAAATCGCGCCCAAATCAACAAACAGTTGTGCGTTGATGGTAGCGGTTGCCAACAAATCCAGCGTCGGAACCGGGTTTGCAAAGGCAGCTGCCGCCGCAATCCACTGATATTGCTCGATCACAGGCAGGGCACGATCGCGTCTCAGAGAGTTCAATTCAACTTGAACCGATCGATTTAATGTTTGAGCTTGCCGTAACACCGTTGCCAGAATGAGTTCCTGCCCGTGGAGAGTCAAAATTTGTCCTAATCGCTCTTGTAGAGAGGCAATATCAGGAGCGGGCTGATCCATCCGCTCTTGGATTGATCCATCCGGTTGTTGCTGGCGAACGACCACAGGAGCCGGTTGAGCCGCGATCGCCACTACATCCTCTACAGGCAGATAGTCCTGAACTCGATCGCGCAGTTGTTGCAGAACCACGGGACGATCGCCCGGAAGATAGTGATCTTGCTTATTGAAGACCAACAAGATCCGATGCTTCTCAGCCATCAACGGTTGAATCGTCTGAAATTCAGAATCTGTCAAATCGCTCGTCGTAACAAAAATCACCAAGTCTGCCATTTCGACTTCGCTAGTGAGAGGTGAAGCCGCTTTATCAGATTCTTCGGAAGATGTTGAGGCTTCCATAGGCAATCCGTTGATCTTCAGCAGGTGCGACAAGGTTGTTTTACCAACTGCTTTGCTACCAGCGATCGCGAGACGAATATCTTGCCGATCCATGTCCGTCATCAGTTCTGCTACCCGTTGTCGCAATTGGGCAACTGGCTCAGAGGCATCAGCCGTAGCCCCAATCTCAGTTGCCAATTGATGAATGCGCGACTCAACAGTGGCTAGGGCTTTCTCGACCGCCGTGCGATCGATCGGAGTCACCCCGATAGGTTTCGTCGTACCTTGCTGGTTCCACCACCAAATGCCAGAGCCGAGGGCGATCGCGCCCCATACCGCCGTACTACTGAAATCCATGACCGAAAAATCGAGCCTATCGAGTAGCCAGGCACCAAACGTGAGACCAAGTCCACCGATTAAAATAGGTCGCCGCAACTGGAGAGCCATAGAACGTAATGAAGGTGTGAAAGGGGTCAGTTAATAGAATTCTTATCTCTAAGCTATCTCAACGGTAGCATAGCGAACGATAAGTAAGTACATCTATATTAGGCTAGAAATATAAGGCTGAAATATAAGGCTAGAAAGCTGTCCTTTTGCTTCGCTGAATGATTTCTTCTCGATCCATTGAAGCACTGACTGCGACATCCCGACATTCAGTAGAATGCAACAAAACCCTGAACTCATAAGAGCTACAGGGCTTCATCAGTTATTTGGTGGCGGGGAGCGGATTTGAACCACTGACCTTCGGGTTATGAGCCCGACGAGCTACCAGACTGCTCTACCCCGCGACGACCTCATTTAATATAGCGATAAATCAGTAGAAGTGACAACTTTAATTTTGAAATTTTTTCAACGAACGGAGATGAAGGGATACAAGGAATGAAAATTGACTGTTCCACCTGTAAATTTTCTGTTGATGGATGGCATGGCGTAGGGGCAATCCCGGCGTGGTTGGTGTGGCGTAGGGGCAATCCCGGCGTGGTTGGTGTGGCGTAGGGGCAAT
>JAAUSF010000243.1 GCA_012033255.1 Cyanobacteria bacterium RU_5_0 | reverse complement strand
GGGGATGGGGAGAGTGGGAGGATGGGGGATGGGGGGATGGTTGTCCGATGCCTTTGAAAAGGACATTCACGCCGTTTGGATGGACGATCGCCCCTTCAAATCCAGTTTGCTCAACTAATTGTCCACCAGAGGCAAGAAATTTGGTCTTGAGGGTGTCTAACAGGAAAACTGGGTCTACGCCGATGTTCAGGACATCTTCGACCCAGAGTTCAATGCCCTTGTGAAAGCAGATACGGGCAGGATTGTATTGGGTGGCGATCGATCGTTCCAATTCTGCTTCGGTAAGCAAGCCCATTTCGACTAACACCCCTAATTCTCGCCGCGAAATATTCCACTCCTGATCGCGTCCTCGCAGGATGCCCCGTTCAATCACAGCCACACGCCAACCCCGTTGGGCCAATGCTGTTCCGATTAAGATGCCCAGCGTACCACCGCCAATTACGACATCCCAATTGATGCTGCCCAAGGATTCCGAGCTTTCTTGAATCACTGAGGGCACGGGTAGTGTATCTTCTCGATACGATCGCCAGAGGGCATCCGCACGACGCAGCCCCTCCAACGGATTTCCAGGTATCTGCAACAGGATTTGCTCAGTCAAGCTCATGATAGTCGATCGAGGTTATGTAAGACTCCTCTTTGATCCTAACGAGTAAACTCATCCAGCAGATGATTTCTGTGATGAGAGCGAGAGAATAAATTTCCCTTGATAACTTGTCCATTGTTACTCTGCCGATCGCTCCAGCCCTGATCACGTGATTTTGATTGGATTGACAGTTTTTGAACGATTTAGATCTGCTCTTCTCTGGAGCAGGAAGCCGGTAGATGCGATCGACCTACCAGCTTGTATCACTTTCGTATCACTCTTGGGTACCTCAAGAGATCAACTTAGTCAGAGTTGAGCAGATCTAAGTTGGAACCTTATGCAGTGTTGCTTAGTCCTTACGATTAAGGAAGGTCTGCGCCTGCGGGATAAACGCTGAGCAGGATCTCTTCGATGTAACCATGTCCGAAAACGGGGGTCTTGCACTCGTTTTCAACAGGTCCGATTTCCGCAACGGCTGCGATTTCGTATAGCCCAGGAGTCAAACCTGCTTTTGCCGGAGTGGTTTTGTAGACAATGGTGTACTCGTATTCACCCCGCTTGGTCACGATGGACTGTTGCAGGTCAACTTCCGTTGCATTCTTCCCGAAACCCTCGAACGCGAAATTAACGCTGAGTCTCGTACCCAAACACATCAGCAGGGAGCTAAGCGGAGTCTTGTTGAACTTGATGTCCACACTGACTTCAAACACTTCGTCTTCTGCAACAATATACTTGGATTGCACTGGAGCCGCTGGGTCTGCGTTTGTGCCTGCCACACGCAGATTGTATAGGCTGAACCAAACAGGACCGAGAATATCATCGGTATACAATTCAGTATCAGAATGTTGGAAAGGAGATTGTGCTCCGATTACAACAGGTGTGATCATAATAAAGTACCTCGTATTTTCTTAGGTTGTTGAACGAGGTGACAAGCTGCGGTGGAAGTGGGTTTTAGGCTTGCCTTAGCTCATTTCCCGCCCTGGCTTGTCACGCTTTAATCATGGCAACCTGACATAGCCGGAAGCATGACCCATCAAGGTACTCTTTTTTGTCCATCCACAAGGCTAGAATAACTTTATTTACCTATTCTTAACTTTGTAGAGAAATTTGAAATTTGAAATCATCAGTTTTTTCTTTTTGAATTTTTAATTTTGCGTTGAACCCGGTCGATATGGCTTTAGAGTTGACTCACCGCCTCCCGCCTAATGAGCAGACGATCGCTCATTTCAGCCTTTCGCTAACGGCAGAGGAGCGAACTCGATCGCGCCACTACTTTGAAACTGCTGAGGGGCAAGGGCTTTACCTGCGTTTACCCAGAGGAACGATGTTGCGGCACGGCGATCTGTTGCGATCGTCTGATGAAGTTACATGGGTACGCATCCTCGCCAAACCTGAACCCGTTATGACTGTTATGGCTCATACTCCACTCGATTTGCTGCGAGGGGCATATCACTTGGGAAATCGTCACGTTCCACTAGAAGTAAAAGCTACATATCTACGACTTTCGCCTGATCCTGTTTTGAGAGTGATGTTAGACCAATTGGGATTGCATGTGATTGAAACGATCGCCCCCTTTGAACCAGAAACGGGTGCCTATGGACATAGCCCTGCTCACAGCCACGAACCTGAGCATACACGCGATCGGCAGCACCGCCCATGAATTCTGTGCCAATGCTGCATCTACTACAACTGGTGAGTCCGGCGCTTCCAGTCGGAGCGTATAGCTATTCGGAAGGGCTGGAGACGCTGGTTCAGAGTGAGCAAATAACGGATTTAATCACGCTTGAACATTGGCTAACCCAGGAGTTGCAATATGGGGCAATTCGTTTGGAATCAGCCGTGTTGATGCGGATTTATCGATCTGCTCAAGCTAACGATCGCCCCAAATTAAGCTACTGGAATCAGTGGCTTTCAGCCTTCCGAGAAACCGAAGAATTGCGTGAACAGAGTTGGCAGATGGGACGATCGCTTTCCCGCCTCCTGCAAAGTCTACAACCCGATTTAGAATCCTCGATCGCCGCCTGCGAAGACCCTTGTAATTTTGTCACAGCATTTGCTCTGGCATCTGTTCATTGGCAAATTGATTGTGAAACGGCTGTTTTAGGATATCTCCATAGTTGGGCATCTAACTTAGTGAGTGCAGGGGTAAGATTAATTCCACTTGGACAAACACAAGGACAACACGTGTTGCTCAATCTTTATCCGCAAATTGAACAAACCGTGAATGAGGTAGTAACACTAGCAGATGATGAATTGGAGTGTTGTGGATGGGGATTGTCGATCGCTAGCATGACCCATGAAACGCTCTACTCTCGTCTATTTCGTAGCTGATGAAAATTCTAGGTTGACGCCTTCATGTTGGAGTAGCCAGCGTTTGCGATCGAGTCCACCTGCATATCCTGTTAAATTTGCATTCGTGCCGATTACACGGTGGCAAGGCAATACGATCGAGATTGGATTGAGGGAATTTGCCATTCCTACGGCGCGGTAGGCGGTGGGTTTGCCGATCCTTTCGGCTAGTTCGCGGTAGGTGATGACGGTTCCAGGGGAAATCGATCGCAGGGCTGACCAAACCTGTTGTTGAAAGGGAGTTCCACTAGGGTTGACGGGAATTTCATTGAGGCGGTTGAAATCGCCTGTAAGGTACGCTTGAATGCGATCGCTAAATCCTTGAGGATTGTGCATTTCAATTAGATGAATTGTACCGTAGCGTTTCTCTAATAGTTTCATCATGCGCGACTCATAACCTGCAAAATCGAGAGCGCAGAGGATCTCACCATCGGTTACGAGGAGGATCTGTCCCATTGCAAAATCAATTTTGTCGATCAGCAGTTTAGTCATGCTGATAATTGCTCCTTGTTTGAACGTATGTTTGAAAGTAATGTTAAATCGAGTGACCATAAATGCATGGCTGCATACGATCGCCACGGTCGCCATGCTTGCGAATGTTGCATGAATTGAGCTTTCGTCATCGATTGCCCTAGTGCATTCATAGCGCGGAGTAATCCTAAGTCTGTAGATGGGAAAGCATCGGGTTCATGGAGCGTTCGCATGGCAATGTAGTGGGCTGTCCATTCACCAATTCCAGGGAGTTGACAAAGAGTTTGAATGGCATCGTCTAACGTTTGGAAGTGAGTGAGAAAATGAGGATTTTGAGCAATGGTAGCTGCAAGAGTGGCGATCGTCTTTGCTCTGGTTTTGGGAATGCCTATCTGCGTTAAATCAGCAGTCGCTAAAATATCTGGGCGTGGAAATACAAATTGTAAATCAGGATTCGCTTGAAGTGTTTTGGCGATCGCGAAGGGTTCTCCATAGGCTTTCACCAATCGAGCGGCTAGCGTTGTGGCAGCAGCGACACTGATCTGTTGACCTAAAATCGCTCGGACGGCGAGTTCAAATCGATCCCAGGCTCCGGGAATTCGTAATCCTGGTTGCATAACAACCACAGGAGCGAGGACAGGATCACGCTGAAGATGGGTAGAAATTTCGCTGGTGTTGGCGTTCAGATCGAATATTTGCCGCAATCGCTCTACAATTTGTGACAACAGAGCCACTTTGGGGAAATGAATGTGCGCCAGTAAATAATTTTGTTCGGTAACAGGGCAGATTTCAACCATGCCGTGATGTCCGTCGAGGGCGATCGTCCGTCGATACGATTCCAAACTGGCAGTTTCTAATCCTGGTGTTGCTCTAGGAATCAGAAATTGCATCAGCGCCGTCCAATTATAAGGAGGACTGAAGGGCAATTTCAACGAGATTCTGGGAGTTTGGGTCGTGTCTGAGGCTTGAGTATGCCGTCGGCGTAATTCACTGGGCGATCGTTTGTAGGTCTTGTGAACCGCATCATTGAAGCGACGAATGCTCGTGAATCCGGCGCGATCGCGATATCTGTCATTGATAAGTTGGTTTCATCGATCAGTTGCTTGGCGAACAGAAGCCTCCGGGTTTGGGCAACTGCCATAGGAGAAGTGCCGAGGTGTTTAGCAAACAGTTGGCGCAGGTGGCGATCGCTCATCCCCAACCGCATCGCTAGCTCTGCAACCGTTCCCTCATCTAGCGCCCCTTCCGCAATCAACCGCAACGCACGAGCCACTGTAGATGCCGTACCCACATAGGCAAACAAATGAGGCGAGAGTTCGGGGCGACAGCGCAAACAAGGACGAAACCCTGCCTGCTGAGCGGCGGCAGCACTCGGAAAATAAGAGCAATTCTCCGATTTGGGCGTAGTGGCAGGACAAACAGGACGACAGTAAATTCCGGTTGTATGAACGGCAACAAAAAACTGCCCATCAAACCGAACATCTTTTGTTTGAATGGCACGATAACAAATATCTGGGTCAAGCGTCCAAGTCATGGCGGCATCCTGAACATCTGCTCACAGCATAAAGTGGACAGACTCGATCGGCTAGCCATTTCGGAACTGAAGTTTGAGCGCAATAGATTCAAAGGTTACAAAATCCAAAACTTTTCTGAAATCCTCTCCAACCCTCTGTA
>JAAUSF010000008.1 GCA_012033255.1 Cyanobacteria bacterium RU_5_0 | reverse complement strand
ATTTGCTGCGTCGATCGTTGCGCGATTCTGAAGCAGATGCCATCGATCGCTTATTCCTGTTGATGCGTTTCTCTACGATCCCAACAAAATTCAAGCGGCTGCCCTCAGCATTGAATCCGACTCCCGCGATATCGTAGCGAGAGGGCTAGAAATCCTGGATAACACTCTCGACGTTACTCACAAAGCCACCCTGTTGAATATCCTCGATCGCCAATCTGACTCCGAAAAACTCCAACATCTCTCTGACTTCCACCCCTATAAGCCGATGCGCCCCAGTGAACGCTTGCGCTACCTCCTTGAACTCCGCCACTTCCTCTCAGACTGGACGATCGCCTGCTGTTTTCACCTCGCTCGTCAAGAACAGTGGAGCCTCACTGCCGAACAAATCCTGGCATCTCTTCGCTCCCCAACTGGGTTTGTCCGAGAGGCAGTACTCGCCTATCTGAGAGTGGCTTCTCCCAGAACCCTCCGCGAACTCTTGCCCCTGCTGAGAAATGATCCCGATCGCCTCGTCGCCACACAGGTCACTCAATTAATGGCAGAATTGGGACTGAATAGCCAACCTCGAAGAGCCGTCTAATCATTCTGTGCTGACTGTCGATCGCTTACTATTTGTCCGGAAAGTGCCCATTTTTCAGGAGTTGCGAGATGATTTCCTGGTGCGGTTAGCTGCGATTATGGAAGAGTTGCAGTTTCCGGCGAAGCATACCATCTTTACGCAGGGAGAAGAGGGACGATCGCTCTATGTCCTTGTTTCGGGTCGGGTGAAAGTCCACATTGGCAACCGAGAACTCGCTAGATTGGAGCAAGGCACCTGTTTTGGAGAGATGGCAGTGTTTGATGCTGAACCGCGTTCTGCGTCCATCACAACTCTAGAATCCTGCGAATGTTTAATGCTGACGCAACAACAACTTTATGAGGCGATCGAAGAGACGCCAGGTATCGCGATCAACATTATCCGCTTGCTATCCCGCCGTACCCGCGAATTGAACCAGAAGATCAATCTGCTTCAAGAAGGAGATGGGCGCAAATTGAAGACATAGAGGTGAACCGGCATTCGCCCTGACATAAAAGATGATTGAAAGGAGACCATGTGAAAATCGATCGCATTATTCCTGAACCCGGTCAAGAGTCTGTTTGGGATTATCCCCGTCCGCCGCGTCTGGAAGATTCCAGTCAGCACATTCAAGTTGTATTCAACGGTGTTGTAATCGCTGAGACTCACCGAGCTAAACGAGTGTTAGAAACGAGCCATCCTCCGGTGTATTACATCCCACCAGAAGATATCCAGCAGGACTATCTGACTCGCACCTCTCGATCGACTTACTGCGAATGGAAGGGGCAAGCTGCTTATTACACCATTGCAGTGGGCGATCAGAAGGCTGAAAACGTCGCATGGTTTTATCCCAATCCGACTCCAGATTTTGAAAGTATCAAGAACTACGTTGCGTTCTATCCAAGCCGGATGGAAGCCTGTTACGTGGATGGCGAACGAGTTCAAGCGCAATCAGGAGATTTCTATGGCGGCTGGATCACCAACAATATTGTAGGTCCCTTCAAAGGTACATCTGGCACATGGGGCTGGTAATTAGCGTTACTTTAATTTTTGTTTGATGAAGGTCAATAGTTGAGTCATTTGCTTCTTCAGCATGTCAATTTCTGCCTGCATCTTCTCAATCTTTTGATTCAACGCTTGGACTTCATTGGCTCCAGCACCGTCTGATGATGCCGCAGAAGTGACAGGAGCCACAACAGCCATTTGTGGACGAGGCAGTTTTGCCTTCGTCATCGCTGATTTGATCGCCTCAAATAGTTCTTTTTGCTCAAAGGGCTTTTCAATAAATTCAAAAAACTCAAAGGGTTCAGGGATCTTTTCGGTAACTTCCTCCCGTCGCCCCGACATCAAGACTAGCGGGATCGTTTGTAAATCTGTCTGTCTTTGAATATGTTGAAACACTTCCCATCCACTCATACGGGGAAGCAGAAAATCTAACATGATTAAGTTAGGGCGTTCCTGGCGAATGCAATTGAGTCCTTCAACACCATCCTTGGCTTCCAATACTTGGAAGTTGCCTTTGGGCAACATGTCTTTTACCATGTTCCGGATGACCCTGCTATCGTCAATAACCAGGATTTTGTGACTTGCCACGGTGAACTCCTAAATAGTGGTGCTTGTAGAAACAAGACAATGTGAAAGGGGTTGGGTATTGAATGCTGAAGGCTTTTCAGCCCTGATTTTAAGTGAGTTGTGAAGATACAACAAAGATGCCAGCAAATCCTCAACTGGAGAAGCAAATCCCAGCAGGGCTACCTTTGCCAGCATAGACTAGTGTAGCGTTTGAGTATGGAACAGCTTGGCTCAGCTTGAGGGATCACCGCCTTTGATCACATTTATCATTACTATTCCCACAGATATTCCAAATAATATCGCTCTGTTTGTAAAACAGTTTATAAAGCAGACATGGGTATCTTAATTTACTCAATTCCCCCCATCTCCCCATCTCCCCCATCCCCAGGACAATCGCTCATCATGGTCGTATCCCCAATTCCCTCCCAAGTTCCCCTGACTGGCACACCCATCTCATTAGAAGACTGGTTGCAAAATCCGCCCGATCGCACGGAGTGGGTCGATGGAGAACTGGTAGAGAAAAATGGTATGACACTGAAACATAGTCGAGCACAATTTAAGATCGGTCGTTCCTGGGCAAACTATATCGACTTTAATGGATTAGGTGGGGAAGTTTACACGGAAGTTCCTTGTCGCACGAATAAGCAAGGACGTTCTCCGGATGTTGCCTATCTCACGCCTCAGCTAGTGGCTCAGCATGGGAATGCTAAAGCGCTTCCTCAGAGTTTTCCGTTGATTGCCGAGGTAATTTCTCCAACTGATTTAGCGGAGGAGATGATTTCAAAGGCTCAGGAGTATTTGCAATCGGGTGCTGAGGAGGTATGGCTGGTTTATCCTGAAGTCGGTTGGATTATGGCAATCACGCAAAATACCAGACAAATTTTTGTTTCTGGAGAAGTGATTAGCACTCAAAACATTTTGCAAGGATTCAATATTTCGGTGGATGAATTACTCGCTTAATGTATTGCATCCACCAGCGTACTTACATTGCCTGATATTGAATCGCTTAGCTTTTTTCTATCCCTAAATGCTCCAATCCCATCCGTAGGCAATCGAGATCAATCTGGGTACGCGAAAGCGCAAAATGTCTTGCTTGCTTCTTGTAGTCAAGGTATTTAATGACATCCGGCTCAATTCGTCCGATCGCACCACACCAGGTTCCATCGATCGCACCCACCGTATTGCGGTACATATCAACCACATACCCCGGATGGAAAAATTCTAATACTTTAACGTGATTAGGATTGAACGCCAGACTCGCCAATGCGGCACCATGCATAGCTACAATCACTTTGGCATTTCGAGAAATTGACCACTGCTGGCTAATTGGAATGTCTTCATAATAATACTTGACAAAGCCATACTCTTTCAGAACCGCTTCCACGTCTACTTCATTGATCAAAGAGCGTTTGCCTTTGCGCGAAATAAACACTCGTTCTGGCGTGTCTTGGATATATCCATCAAATGCCAAGTTTCCAAAAAATTCTGTGTAAAATCCTTCGAGTGATCCTGAAGTGGTTTCTTTGAACGTAACTAAATTTCCTTTAACATCGCGATCGGTACACAAAACCGGAATTCCTAGTAAGCCAAAAACCTTCTTCGCCATAGTGGACGCATTTTCCCGCAACACAACTGTCACCCTGTCGATGTTTGGGAATGTTTTCTGAATGAATAGGACTCTTGCCGCCGCGATCGTCAGTAAGTGAGCAATGTTTCCATCCGTTTCGTAGCGATAATCGTGGATGTACTCTTCTCCAAGGTCGATCGGAGCAGTGAATTGCTTATAAAATTGCTTAAGAATATTCCTGGAATCGATTCCTAAAGACTGCGTTGAACCGCGACGAATCGCAACTTTTACTTCAACACCTTGTTTCGTCTCTTTTGGTAGATCAACCTGTATAGTACGGGGTTCCCAAGCACTGATCAGCCGAGATGGGTAAACAAACATCGGTGCCGAAGCAACATAAATAGGAGGGCTAATGAGAGTTTTAACCTGCTCGGATGTAATACTCGTGTGCTGGAGGGATTCAGAAATTCGAGAAGCTGCAAGCATTTGAAGTATCTCCAGATTTCAACGCTTAAATAGGGGGGCTATAGTTTCTACTTCCAACGTTGAGTGTAAAAATCCAGAATCATAGGCGAACTTTAACGTAGTTTTCTCATGAAGAACATAATGATGTAGCTAAGCGCTGAGGACTGAGTGCTGAGTCAGGATGGATTGACCGTTTGCCTTTCAGCCTTTGGCAATGTCCTAACCACGCTGGCTACTACTATAAGAAACTCAAGCTACTTCAATCTAAATCCTGTTGCTCTGAACTTAGCAGATTCATTACTCGTAACACTCTGTCCTTAGACTGAAAAAGCCTTGTAGGAAACATATATTAGTTTCCGTAAAAAGCCGGTTTCAGTTAGATGCGATCTGCGAAGGGGCAAAGCATGCCGTCACCCGTACCAAATGGAATGTATTACAGCGGTTTTCAGATGAGTGAGCCACAGTTGTGTGTGGGTGGGTAGATGAGTGGATGGGTATGCGTGTGGCTTATGCAAGTGAAACTGGCTGTAAATGCGATTGAAAACCGCTATAAATAGTAGTTGTTACGAGAGGTAAATCATATTGCACTTTACACTCTCTTTCTGTAAAACCGTTATCCTAATAGGGGTTTGCTATGTGGTGGAGTAATTAGATGCAAGTTTGGGTCGTTTGTTTTGTAGTATTCTTTGGCGCGGCTGAATTGTATCAGTGGTTACAAGGAATATCGTTACCATTGCCTGTACTTGTGATCGCTGGAGCATTGTTAGCGATCGCCTCAAACTCAGACAAGTGGACAAACCCAACGTTGTCATCATCTATATCATCTGTTCAAGAATTGCCCTCTCAGGCTCCCGTTATTCCAGCCATTCCATCAGCAACTGCTACACCTCAACATTATCCTGGAGTACAACTGCCTAATTTGACTCCTTCAGGGCGATCGATTTCTTTCATGGTTTCTAAGCCTGAATCGTCGGCTTTAGAGAATAGGGAATAGGGGACAGGGAATAAGGGATAGAGAACCGGGGATAATCCTGGTAAAGTGAGGAAGTTTGTTTGGAAACGAGAGTTGAAATTTAGGAATGAAAACGCTACGGGATATTGTTAATGTTTTGATTAGCATTGTGCTGATCACGTTTATTGCCAACAGTCTATTTCGGCTGGCCGTATTTTTCTTACACAATGCTCAAACACCTTGACAGAGGAGGAATTCATGATTGACGCATTTACTCCTGAGATTAGTGAACGTATCTGCAAACATATGAACGAAGACCATGCAGATGCGATCGCCCTTTATGCCAAGGTATTTGGTGAAGCAACGGATGTTGCAGCCGCAAAGATGATTAAAATTGATGCTCACGGAATGGATTTGCACGTACAGATGAATGGCATGACTCACCCCATGCGAATCTCGTTTGATCACGAACTTCACGATGCTGAGGATGCTCATCATACATTGATTGACATGGTGAAGCAAGCACGTCAACAGATGAGCGGAGCATAAAATAATAGCCTGTATCAAACCAGATTTATTTTGCGGCAGTTTGTATGCTGTTGCAGCGCTGAGCTGCAAATAAACCTACCTATCCACTAAACTCGATCCATCCAGAAACTTTTAATCGTAAAATGCCATCTCTAAAGATAGGCATCCGAGTGAGGGGATGAGGAGTGATGAAGCGGCGGGTGTTTGGCGCGATCGGAATTGGGGATGGAAGTGTCGGGCTTCTGAGTTATGGGTTACTGGAACGCTAGAGCCTTAAATCAGAAAGCGGTTCAGGCGGAGGTGGTATCCAATGAGGAGTGGTAAACGATCGCTCAGAAGCAAGGTAATTCCATCGTTTCAAGACAGGTGGCTGCTAATACCCGCTTTAGCTTCAAATTCTTTGTTGGACTTGCTGAGACTCGTTCCAAGTCTCTGGCTTGGAATGCCTGCCAATGGCGGCTTTGTCGCTAGCAATGAATTTGTGTAACTTGGGTAGCCAGCCCCTATTCTTCATTCTCAGGCTCTACATTCTCAGGTGAAAACTGGGAACGAGGGGGATGAGGAAAATGGGTGGTGTTTGAATTGACTCCGTTCACTGGGTTAGGCACTTCCTCACTGGGTCGAATTCGGTTAAGTTGGGTGAGTGCCCATTGGGCAGTATCTCGGACTTCATTATCCGCATCGCTGGTAGCGTAGTGCAGCAGTTGACTAATTTGGGCGATTAAATCGTAAATGCGCGTTACGTCTCGAATGGCGTTTTTACGAACGTCTGAACTGTCATCCTGAAGCGACATCATTAACGCTCGATTCATTGGTTTCAGCGTCCGGATACTAATCTCAGAGATTGCTGCCAGAATAAGGCTACGTTGATTTGAATCAGAATCAACCAATAAATCTACTAATGGTTGAATGGCTCGTGAATCGCCTCGTTGCCCCAGTTCCCAGACTGCCTTCCGTCGTCGGCTAGGATCAGGACTCTGCAAATCTGTGATTAGTTCTCCGATGATATCGACCTTGGATAGGCGAGTTGTTTTTGAAAAGGTCGATTCCTGAGTTTGCTCCGTTGCCTCCGGTGAAAGCGTTGAGTTGTAATCCGATCGATTATTTTGAGACGCGGTTCCTCCAGATGGGCGGGCTAACAGCTTGCGCCTCGATTTCTTCGGAACGGTCGTCCGTCTCAGGCTGAAGAGAATGCCACCAATGACCCCAATCGGGAGTAGGGCGATCGCTCCCCACCATGCCCATTCTTTCCACGGGATAGAATTTGAATTTGCGGCTGAGGGAGAGACAGAGGGCTGAGGAGTAGGAGATTGAGCTTGGGCTTGGAGATAGAACGGAGTAATCTGTTCGGAAGTAGGGCGATCGGTTGCCAAATCTGTCTTCGACCTCACAGTGGCAGCTGCTCGATCGGAGGTCAGGCTGAGATAGGCAATACAGATAATCAAAAATAGCCTGGAGCAATGAGACATGATGGAGGAGTTGCCCAGCAATAAGAACGGGAATAGGCTTTCTACCCATCCCACCGCCATTATATTGACCCGATCCTAATAAACCCGCCAAGGATCATGAATTAAATAAATTATGGAGTGGGTATTCTCACCCGCTCGGACGGGCAAGATGCCCATCCCACAAGAATTGCAGTTCATTTAATGGCTATTCCTCAATCAAGATGCATCTGCATTAAGGTTTACCTACAAGGTTTATCTAGATGATAATTCGGACTCAACCTCGATCGCTGTAGGCAAGGATGGCTGAGAACCATTGGCAGCCGCGACCATTGAACTATCCATTGAACTATCCATTGAACTATCTGTCTCCCACTCGATCGATCGCCCAATCTTGAATTTTTGCAACAATTGATCGCGTTGATTGATCAGGTAGATACTAACTAGCGTCAAACTGACTCCAATCCACTGCATCGGGCTAAGGACTTCACCCAAAAAGAGATTTCCAAACAGTAGCGCGAATACAGGGGTCAGGAAGGTGAGGGAACTGAGGCTAGTGAGGTTGCCGCTAGAGGCGAAGTAGAAAAACAGACCGTAGGCGATCGCGCTGCCAAACACAGTTGAATAGGTCAACGCTAGCCAGTCTGCTCCGTGCAGATTCACCCACTGCTGCGATTCTGCGAAAGCCGAACCAATGAACAAGGGGATGCCGCCCAGAATCATGTGCCAACCAGTAGCCGTCACAGGATCAGCATACTGGCAAACATAGCGCACCATCACCGTTCCGACTGCCATCGACAGCGCCGCCATTAACATCAACCACTGACCGTTTTGCAGAACCTGTTGAAGAATATCTTCACCGATTTCGATCGCCGCTTCTCCATGAACCAACCCTAAAACCCATTCCTGCGGTAATCCTAGCAAGCTAATTCCAGCTACGCCAAAGCCTAACCCTAGCCAACCCCACAATCCCACACGTTCGCCAAATAGGAACCGTGCCATCAGTGCCACAGCAAGCGGCTGAGAGTCAATCATCACCGATCCTAAGCCCGCTCCAGTCCGGACTAAGCCTTCCGCCAAAAAGCCCTGGAATAATGTTCCATCTACCAATCCAAATAGGGCAATCCACAGCCATGCTTTCCAGCCTTGCGGGTGTGGTCTACTCATGAACATAGCAGCGATTAGAACCAGTATGCCTGCTGGAAAGAGCCGCACTCCTGCCATAAACAACGGTGTTGTGCTAGAGATCGTTCCCTTCATTGCCACCATTGCCGTTCCCCAAAGGAAGAAGGGTGCAATCAACAGGAGGGATGTAAACGGAACCCTGGATTCGGTAAGCTTTAACTGCATGAAATAAAGCGAATTCCTAATTCGTCTTAGTTAATTCTAATCAATGATTGAGATTTGTTAAGAAAATTTCAGCTACACAATTCTGTTGCCGTCATCTAACTTTGTGCCGTTTCAAGGTTGGCGATCTGCTGAGAAAACCAAAGGGCAACATTAATATTCGTTCCTTCGCTTAGCTGTCCCAGGGCTTCCTCTAAAAGGGCGATCGGGAGACCCAAGAGGGCGATCGACTCTTCGACCTGCTCATAGGTGCCGTCTGCTTGCAATCGGAATGCAAAGACATTGCACCTAGTATAGGTGAACTATGACAGCAAGATGATTTTGAAAAGTGCTGGGGCCTGATACTAATGTCTCATCAGGCTTCTGCAATCCAAAATCTAAAATCCGAAATCCAAAATAGTATGAGAAATGGCTTAAACTCAGCACTTTCTCTACCCTAATCTTGGTTCTTTAAACGGATTTTCAACCCGTGCGAGTAAATTCTCTCGTCACAAAATGATGAGAAAGTAACAAACCTTAAAGATGATCTCAGGACAGTATCCTTGATCCCCTATGATCTGCACAGTGAAGTGGTTCGGTGAGCTATACATTTTTTAATAAATCGGTGTGGCAACCCGAAACGTTTTAATTTAGAAACAGCCAGTTAACCCTGGGCGGTCGTTCTGGTGGAAACTTCACTGAGGATCGCTGAGATCGACGAGTTACGATCGAGCGATTTACTAGGCGGCACCTTGGGCAGGTCTATATGCAAACGATTGAAGGGAGCTTTTGAAATCCAATGAGTGTTAAGGCAAGTGGTGGAAGCTCTGTTGCGCGTCCGCAACTCTATCAAACTGTACCCGTTGCAACTATTTCTCAAGCTGAACAGCAAGACCGTTTTCTGGGACGGGGGGAACTAAGTGAGCTATCCAGCTACTTTAGCTCTGGTCTCAAGCGCATAGAAATTGCACAGGTTCTCACCCAAAACTCAGATTTGATTGTCTCCCGTGCTGCCAATCGAATCTTTGTCGGGGGATCGCCGATGGCGTTCCTGGAGAAGCCAAGGGAAGAGGAACCTGTGGCAATGACGATGGGTGGAACGGCGCTAGACACCAGGGAAGCGATGAAGCTGGGTACGGCAACCTATGTCGGAACTGGTGGCGGTGGTTTTTTGGGCGGGCTGCGATCGCTCTTTAGTGGGGCAAATTCAGGTCCCATCCCACCTGGATTCCGTCCGATTAACGTGGCTCGCTATGGTCCTCGCAATATGCAAAAGTCGCTGCGGGACTTAAGCTGGTTCCTGCGCTACACGACTTATGCGATCGTGGCGGGTGATCCAAATATCATCGCCGTTAATACCCGTGGACTGCGGGAAATTATTGAAAGTGCCTGCTCTGGAGATGCGACGATTGTGGCTCTTCAGGGAATGCGGCAAGCCTCTCTAGACTATTTCCAACGAGATCCAAATGCTCAGGCGATCGTCGCTCAATACTTTGATGTCCTGATCAACGAGTTCAAAGCGCCTTCTCCCTCCAACAAGCTGCGTCAGCGTCCGACAGGCGATCAGCAAGGCTTGCAGCTACCTCAGATTTACTTCAACTCGGCTGAACGTCGTCCTAAGTTTGTCATGAAACCAGGGCTGTCGGCAGCGGAGAAGACTGAGGTGGTGAAAGCGGCTTATCGTCAAGTGTTTGAGCGGGATATCATGCGCGCTTACTCCTTGAGTATTTCGGATTTAGAATCCAAGGTGAAGAATGGCGATATTTCTATGAAGGAGTTCGTTCGTCGCTTGGCGAAATCTCCTTTGTATCGCAAGAACTTTTTTGAGCCCTATATTAATAGCCGTGCGCTAGAGCTGGCGTTCCGTCATGTTTTGGGTCGCGGTCCTAGCTCTCGCGAAGAGGTGCAGAAGTATTTTGCGATCGTTTCTAAAGGTGGCTTGTCGGCACTCGTCGATGCGCTGGTCGATTCTCAGGAATACGCTGATTATTTCGGGGAAGAAACTGTTCCTTACCTCCGGGGTTTGGGTCAGGAGGCGCAAGAGTGCCGCAATTGGGGTCCACAGCAAGATCTGTTTAAGTACAGTGCGCCATTCCGCAAGGTTCCTCAGTTCATCACGACATTCGCAAGTTACACCCAGCCCCTCCCAGATCAACATGTCTACGGTTCTGGTAACGATCCACTCGAAATCCAGTTTGGAGCGATCTTCCCGAAACAAACCCGGAACCCAAGTACAAGTCCGGCTCCATTCGGTAAAGATACGCGCCGGATTCTGATCAATCGGGGTCCCGGCATCAACAACCAGAATAGTAATCCTGGTGCGCGTGGGGTTGCTCCTGGAACCCTGGGTCCCAAAGTGTTCAAATATGACCAAATTCCGAGCTACACAGGTACCTTCGCCAAGCGTGGCACTGGCACTCAAGGGATCAGCACTAAGTTCTCGGAAAGCTCAACTCAGAAGGTGATTAGGGCGGCTTATCTACAAGTCTTCGGTCGGGATGTTTATGAAGGGCAACGGCTGAAGGTGTCAGAGATCAAGCTGGAGAATGGCGAGATCACGGTGCGCGAGTTTGTTCGACAGTTGGCGAAATCCGATTTGTTCCGCAAGTTGTACTGGACCTCCTTGTATGTGACAAAGGCGATCGAATATATTCACCGTCGTCTGCTTGGTCGCCCCACCTATGGTCGTCAAGAAATCAATGCGTACTTCGATATTGCAGCGAAGAAGGGTTTCTATGCGCTGGTCGATGCCATCCTTGACAGCATGGAGTATAGCCAAACCTTCGGGGAAGACACTGTCCCGTATGAGCGTTATTTGACTCCGGGGGGGTTAGCACTTCGTACCAACCGCATTGGCAGCATCACTGATAAGAGTGCGAAAGTTGAAGTCCAGGAAACTCCACGCTTCGTGGAACTCGGTTCCGTCTCTGATTCGCGCAGCATTGCCGATGTTGACTTCCGCTCAAATCAAGGAGTCAGCAAACGTCGCGAACAAACCAAGACCTTCAAGCTGACGACCCTCGATCCAGTTGGGGTGAAGACGGCGATTCGTGCTGCTTATCGCCAGATTTTTGAGCGAGATGTGGAACCCTACGTTGTTCAGAACGATTTCACGGCGCTAGAAAGCAAATTGTGCAACGGTGAAATTAACCTCAAGGAGTTTGTTGAGGCACTGGGTACTTCTCGCCTGTACATCAAAGAGTTCTACACCCCTTACCCTAATACCAAGGTGATCGAGCTGGGAACCAAGCATTTCTTAGGTCGCGCCCCGTTGGATCAGGCAGAAATCCGCAAGTACAACGCGATTTTGGCATCGGAGGGACTCAGCGCTTTCATTCGATCGATGACAACTAGCCTGGAGTATGCGGAGAACTTTGGTGAGGATACCGTGCCTTATCGTCGCTTCCCCACATTACCAGCCGCGAACTTCCCGAATACTCAAAAGCTTTATAACCAGTTGACCAAGCAGAACAAGGATCTGGTTGTGCCTAGCTTCGAGCCAGTCAAGTCTCGCATGGACATCACCAAGATGCCGTTGATGAGCAAGGCGATGGCAGACTTGGAGAAGCAAGGGCGGCAACCCGATCTGACCAAACCTAAGTTCATTGAGTTGGGTCGCTCCTTCAGCAATGGCGCAGGTCAATCGGTTGAAGTGGGTGTAGGAACAAGTCGGCGGAAGCCTGCCCGAATCTTCCGTCTCAACCCCGACACTAGCCTCCTGGAGAAGGAACTCGTGATCAATGCGCTTTATGTGCAGGTGATGGATGTGTTCAGTGGTCAGGTGCCGCGTGAAATCCGTCGCTCTGACTTGGAGAGTAAGCTGAAAAATGGCGAAATCTCCGTTCGCGAGTTTATCCGGACACTGGCTAGCTCGGAAATCTATGTTCGTCGCTTCTACACGCCTTATCCCAACACAAAAGTGATCGAGTTCTTGTTCCGTCACCTACTTGGTCGTGCCCCGGCAACGCAGGCGGAAATTCGTCAGTACAACAAGCTGTTGGCGGATAGTGGTCTGAAGGCGGCAGTGGAAGTGATGGTGAATAGCCCTGAGTATGCTCGTTACTTTGGTGAAGATATGGTGCCTTATAAGCGGTTCCCGTCGTTGCCTGCGGGTAACTATCTGGGTAGTATTCAAGCGGATGCTGACTTGGTGAAACAGTCTTGGTCTGACTATTCGCCTGCTTATCTAACAGGTCGGTTTAGCTAATTCTGGGAAGGGTCGATCGATCGTCCTCGATCTGTCTTTGTCGCTTAGACAAGCTAAACGATTTCCCTGATCTGATAATCAGATCAGGTTTTTTTTATTGTTTTTTATTGAATAACGAAAGTTTTTGTTCCAAGGTGCTAAAAATTTTCTAAAATTACCTCAACCATTCTTTCCGGATCTTATGTATTTTGCACGATCGGAATCACTTCCCAGCACTCGCTACATCCCTTCTCCAAGCTGGGGCAGATGGGACAATTCTTAATGTCTTCAAGGAGTTTTTGTTGATGGAAATATTCTTCACACAAGCAACGATGGTTGTTGAATTATTCGGGGTTGGTTATGTCGCAAGTTCATTTGCAACCTATGCTCATCAACGCCTCAATCAGCCTTCAAAATGGAAGTCATGTAATGCCTTCACTTCAGAAGAGGACACCCTAGAGGAGGATGCTCCGGAAGCAAGGACGGGTTCTAAGCGTAAACCGACTCCGGTTGAACTTCTACGTCAACAGTGCCAAGAGGCAGGCATTAAGTGGAGACACGCCCACGGCAAGAACAAGCATCTTAAGAAAGCTGAGATGATTGAAGCCTTGCGAAAAATTGAACAGGCAAAACGAGTGACTGCTCCTCAACCCAAATCGACGAATAATCCTGCAAGTTCTGGCGATCGTGCAGCTTAGAACCGATTTGAAAAGTGCTGAGGACTGGGGACTGAGGGCTGGGAAATCGCTTAAACTCAGTCCTCAACACTGTTTCATCCCAAATTCTGGCTTTTTAAACAGATTCTTAGAGAAGCGGGCAACTCAAAGCTTTATCCTCAAGCGATCGGCTTGAGGATTTTTGTTTTGGAGGATTTATCCAATCCCTCTCGAATAAGAGCCAATTTCCCTTGAACAACGAGCCGCCAAGCAAAAATTCCACCTGTAAATTTTCTGTTGATACAGGGCGGGGTGTAGGGGCAATCCCGGCGTGGTTGCCCTGGAGTAGAGGGCAGACCTATGTGTCTGCCCCGACCGATCGCATCATCAACAAAAAATTTACAGATGGAAATTTTTGGATTGCGATCGCCTGATACAAGAGTAAACACTTCATCTCTTATATCAATTTATTTAGAAATGCTTAAAAAGAAAAACAGGACTTTGCACCTGTAGATACACCGTTACCAAGCGTTAATAAGATAAATAACAATTATCAATGTGCTAAGAAGATTCAAAGTTGCGCTTATTACATTCCTGATATAGTTTTGATTGAACCCACCCAGGGCAACAACCTAAAGATAAGTTGAAGTTAGTTGCTAGCTGCTCTGGCTTACACCGACTGAGATTTTCGGGAAAAGTCGCTGTCTGAGGCTCACGCTTGCACACCCCATTTGGGACGCGCAGGCAAGGGTTCCTATGTTCGGATCGAAAGTGATTCACAGGAAGGGAGATCATGTCATACTCGCAAACGAAAACCCAGACCAAAGCTGGGTATCAGGCTGGGGTTAAGGATTACCGTCTGACCTACTACACGCCAGATTACACACCCAAAGATACTGACATTTTGGCAGCTTTCCGGGTGACTCCGCAGCCTGGAGTGCCTTTTGAAGAAGCTGGTGCGGCTGTTGCGGCTGAATCTTCCACCGGAACCTGGACAACCGTGTGGACTGACCTACTCACCGATTTGGATCGCTACAAGGGTCGTTGTTATGACATCGAACCCGTTTCCGGTGAAGACAATCAGTTCATCGCTTACATTGCTTATCCTCTGGATTTGTTTGAGGAAGGCTCTGTCACCAACATGCTGACCTCGATCGTAGGTAACGTGTTTGGGTTTAAGGCTCTGAAAGCTCTCCGTCTGGAAGATTTGCGGATTCCTGTTGCCTACTTGAAGACGTTCCAAGGTCCGCCGCACGGAATTCAGGTTGAGCGCGACAAGATTAATAAGTATGGTCGTCCATTGTTGGGTTGCACTATTAAGCCCAAGCTTGGTCTGTCTGCGAAGAACTATGGTCGTGCTGTGTATGAGTGTTTGCGCGGCGGTCTAGACTTCACCAAGGACGACGAAAATATCAACTCTCAGCCGTTCCAACGCTGGCGCGATCGTTTCACTTTCGTGGCTGAAGCGATTCACAAATCCCAAGCTGAAACGGGTGAAATCAAAGGGCACTACCTTAACTGTACTGCTCCCACCTGCGAAGAGATGCTGAAACGGGCAGAGTATGCGAAAGAACTCAAAATGCCCATCATCATGCATGATTATTTAACCGCAGGCTTCACCGCTAACACTACCCTCTCAAAGTGGTGTCGTGACAATGGGATTTTGCTGCACATCCACCGAGCGATGCATGCGGTAATCGATCGCCAGAAGAACCACGGGATGCACTTCCGGGTATTGGCGAAGTGCTTGCGAATGTCAGGCGGCGACCACATCCACACTGGAACCGTTGTGGGTAAACTCGAAGGGGATAAGGCAATCACCCTTGGTTTCATCGATCTGCTGCGCGAAAACTATATTGAGCAAGATCGCTCTCGCGGAATTTTCTTCACCCAAGATTGGGCTTCGATGCCTGGGGTAATGGCAGTAGCATCCGGTGGTATCCACGTTTGGCATATGCCTGCGCTGGTCGAGATCTTCGGTGACGATTCTGTACTTCAGTTTGGTGGTGGTACACTAGGACACCCGTGGGGAAATGCTCCTGGTGCAACGGCTAACCGAGTAGCTCTGGAAGCTTGTGTTCAGGCGCGGAACGAAGGGCGTGACCTCATGCGCGAAGGGGGTGACATCATTCGTGAAGCGACTCGCTGGAGTCCTGAGTTGGCGGCAGCTTGCGAACTGTGGAAGGAAATCAAGTTTGAATTTGAAGCTGTTGATACCGTCTGATGAAGGATGAAGGATGAAGGATGAAGGATGAAAGTGTTTTTCACTAACCTCTTTCTATTCTTCGGGCGGTTAAAAATCAAGTCATTTATTCTTCATCCTTCCTAATTCATCTTTCCACTTATGGATCTAAAGCAGATTGCCAACGATACGAGCAAGGTACTAATCAGCTACCTGACGTATCAAGCTGTGCGAACGGTGATTGCTCAACTCAATGAAACTGATCCACCGAGAGCATTTTGGTTGCAAGGCTTTTCCACAAAGGAGCGTATCCAGGATGGTGAAGCTTATGTCCAGGCTCTCTTTCAGGAAAGGCAAGATTTGGCATTCCGGATTTTGACGGTCAGAGAGCATCTGTCAAATGAAATCTGTGATTTCTTGCCAGAGATGGTGCGATCGGGGATTCAGCAAGCCAATATGCAGCATCGTCGCCAGCAACTCGAACGCATGACGCAATTCGATCCATCGGCTTCAAACTCAAATCCTGAACAGTCTACAGGTTCAGAATCAGAAAGTTCTTAGTCATTGGTCATTGGTCATTGGCAAAGGACAAAGGGCAGAGGACAACAATCCACTCACTAACGTTTGAGAAAACCATGAAAACTTTACCCAAAGAGCGTCGTTACGAAACTTTTTCCTATCTGCCTCCGCTCAGCGATGCTCAGATTGCACGGCAGATTCAATATACGATCGACCAAGGATATATTCCCTGCGTCGAGTTCAATGAAGACTCGGCGGCTGACATGTATTACTGGACAATGTGGAAGCTGCCTCTGTTTAATGCGCGATCGCCTCAAGAGGTGTTGGCTGAAGTGCAACAGTGCCGTTCTGAGTTCTCTAACAGCTACATTCGCGTAGTGGCGTTTGACAACATCAAGCAGTGTCAGGTGATGAGCTTTATCGTTCATAAGCCTGGTACGAGTGGCTACAGATACTAAGCTGAATCCTATTCAATCTGCACCTCACAGATTGAGTAAAGTTCTTGTGGGACGGGCAAAATGCCCGTCCACTTGTGCAAAATAAATGCCACCTGTAAATTTTCTGTTGATACAGGGCGGGGTGTAGGGGCGATCCCGGCGTGGTCGCCCTGGCTGAGGGAGGCAGACACGTCGTCCTGGATTAGAGGGAGACACGTCGCCTTGGATTAGAGGACAGACACGTCGCCCTGGATTAGAGGACAGACACGTCGCCTTGGATTAGAGGGCAGACACGTCGCCCTGGATTAGAGGGCAGACACGTAGGTCTGCCCCGACCGATCGCAAAATCAACAAAGATTTACAGGTGGAATAAATGTGGAACAGCTTAGAGTCTATCCGAACACCTCGATCGCATTTGATTTATCACAGGTAGGGTGGGCAATGCTTGCCCTACAAAATGGGTTTTTGGATAGGTAATAATATGTCACGGTTGTTCTGAGGGATGTCTGTCCACTCTGTGGGCTAAGATTCAGTTCATAACAACCACGGGTCTAATGATATTTCCCATTCCGGCCGAAGTGTCAACCGTAAACTCCACTTGTCCATCTGGAAATGGTGTCGGGAAGAAATGATTGAGTCTTTCATTTAACCAGGCGGCAATAAATGCAGAGTCTTGATCAGGGGAACTGAGCGGTAAATCGGTTGCTCTGTCATAGCGTCTTCGCGATCGAGCGAGTGTATCTTGTAGAAACACTCTGACTTCCTCTGCGGATTGAAATGGTTCTCCTTGCAGCCGAAGACTGATTAAGCTACTTAACGCTAAAGTTGCTGACTCTTGAAACACGGAAGGTTGTAGAGCTTGACCGTAAGTGGCATAGTATTGCGCCCGCAAGAGAACTTCACTAAATTCGTTTTCAATTCCGGTTAGTGATACAGTGCAAAGCGTCTCATAGTCCCCAAGGACATACCAATCTGAAAGACGGACGATCGCATTTTTCGTGGCAGCATCAAAAATATTTTGAGCCTCTGCTTGCACTCGGTAAAGCCCTTGTTGGCTGACAATTTCTATATCAAGATTGCTGACTATTCCTGCTGTAAATGCCTCTTCAAAAGCGTTACGTAAATAGGGATCAAGCGTAAAGAAATAGCCAAGTCTCCTGGCAACAATTCCATCGCTTGTATCATTAATTAACTGAATTGGTTGTCCATCAAACAAAACATCGATCGGAGTAGCATTCTCAAATGATTCAAGGTTACATTGATCGAGAATGAATTGAGCAATTTGAGGAAATTGATTCTGTATTCCAGCAGAGTGATCAAGATATATCACCTCTTTACTGTCACGATTAAGCTGTATCCATCCATTATGCTGATGCAGCATATTACTCACAGATGTAATGCTGCTCAGTACTATCTCTGCTCCAAACATACTCTCCAAACATAACTATTGTGTCCAATCTCATTCACCCATCAATTCATATTCGCAGATGAAACTTTATGCGATCGCCACTTGATTTTGACTGATGCTGTAGGTAGCAATTAACTGGGCAGTTTAGGAGATTATCCACCCTATTATAGCGTTGTGGAAGTTGGGCAAAGTTAGGGTCGTAATTGAAGCCAGTTGTTTCTACTAATCTGAGCGCTGAATTAGAAAAAAAGATGGAGGGGGCTATCCGGGAACGGATTCCATCTTCTCGATCCCAAATGGTTTAGATTCAAAAGCATTACACACTCCACTTGGGGTTTCGAGGGTTTAAGTAACCTTAAGTATCAAATTAAGAGAATTGCATTAGTTTGTCAGCCAGAAAAAGTCAGGTATTTTTTTCATCGTTGCGTTGAGTTAAATTGGAAATGTCGGAAAAAGTCGGAGAAAGTCAGATTTAGTCAGAAGTTTAAGAAACTGCCCGATTTGAGCCTGTTTGACCTGGTATCTTTCTGTAGAATTTTGACTATCAACCTCATTGCCAATTGGGTTTGGTAGGATCTTGAAACCCATTCCAAACGAATTCCAAGAAACGTCATGAAAACCACGAATCAGATTGCGCTCTCCCAATTGCAACAACCGATCGTGTGGATATCTGTTGCTGCGTTAGCGGCAGTTTATGGCTCATTTACATTGAGTTGGGTGATCTATCGAGTTCATTTAGCTGGCTTAGTGACTCAAGCGGGATTTTCAGAAGCGTTTGCTCCGGTGCTGTTGTTGATTGAGGCGATCGTCGCGATCGTAATTGAACCTTGGGCTGGGTGGTTTTCCGATCAGATTCAACAGCAAAAAGGAACTCGCTTCCCCATTATTTCACTGGGTGTGATTCTGTCATCGGCACTGTTTGTGGCAATTCCGGTTGGAGCGCCGTTGGTTGGTTCTATGCGTTGGATTATACCGAGCCTGCTGATTGCCTGGGCGATCACCACAAATCTGTTTCGTTGTCCTGCATTGGCGCTATTGCGACGCTATGCACCGATGTCTCAACTGCCGCAAGCGGCTAGCCTTTTGACGTTAATGTTCGGTTTGGTTGGAGCCGTTGCCCCATTCGGTAATCAACTGATCAAGAGTTTAGGCGCTCCGATGACATTTGTATTTGCTGCCATTCTGACGGTGATGAGCGCAGTTTGGTTGAAGGTCAGTAATCCGCCGATTGTTAGTCTGGAGGAGAATGTAGATCGATCGAATCAGCAAGTCTCGATCGTCCATCTCGCGCTCATTTTTATCACCGGATTGGGCGTGATATTGGCATTTCGCCTCGCCATTGAAACCTTTCCTAAACTGCTCACGGCTCAGCTTGATAGCATTCATCCCCCGATGATCATTGGCGCAATGTTTCTGACATTGGCGATCGCGGCTTTTCCGGCTGGCAAATTAGCTGTTTATCTGGGTAACACCAAAACGATGTTGATTGGCTTAGGTGCCGTAGCTGTGTTTTTGGGGTTAATGCCATTGGTTTTCAGTGATTCCTTCGCGCTGATTGTGGCGATCGGGTTGGGCATTGCTTTTAGCCTAATCATTAACGGAACGCTTCCCTTCACGTTAGATCTGGTTTTCCCCAAGAACACAGGCTTAGGGGTCGGACTCTTTTTTGGAGGAGCCGATGCTGCTCACAGTTTGTATGCTGGCGTCCTGAATCAATCCGATCGTTTTTCACCTATGACCGCTATCTTGGCTGGTATCGTTGCCCTCTTGATCGCTGGAATCTGCATTATCGTCAGCAAACCCACCCATTGATACCCCTCGAAAAACGGTTGGCGTTGCATCTTCTTTAGCTCTCGGAACATGGCGGTTACGTAACTGACTCGAATCCGGATTTATTTTGCACAAGTGGACGGGCAAGATGCCCATCATCCCACAAGAATTCTGGAAATTTGTGGTGTGCAGATTGTTATGTAACTTGCCGACGGATCAACTGAGCAAACAATCCGGGTTGCGTGGCTAATTCGTCAAATGTGCCTTGTTGGGCAATTCGCCCCGCATCTAGAACATAGATCCGATCGGCATTCCGAATAGTGCTGAGACGGTGAGCGATCACGATTCGCGCGACTTTGAGTCGATCGAGACTCTTACTGACGATCGCCTGCGTCTGATTATCTAATGCACTCGTTGCTTCATCTAACAATAAAATACGGGGTTTCAATGCCAAGGCGCGGGCGATAATCAATCGCTGCCGTTGTCCACCGGAAAGGTTCGTTCCGCCTTCGCTGATAACAGTATGTAACTCCATTGGCATAGCCCGAACATCATCGGCTAATCCAGACATTTCGGCTGCCATCCATGCTTCATCCATTGAGATGAGCGCACCACTCGCAATATTTTCAAAGATTGAACCCGCATTAATTCGGCTGTTTTGTAACACTACACCGAGCTGTCGTCGGACGGCTGCAACGTCTAATCCGGCTAAGTCTTGACCGTCGTAATAAACCGTGCCAGAGATGGGAGTGTCAAAGCCCAACAGCAAGCGAAATAGTGTCGATTTGCCGCTTCCAGACGTACCGACGATCGCAATAAATTCTCCCGGTTGAATGTTGAGTGTGACATCATCCAGAATCAGGGGCCCATCCTCTCGATAGCGAAAGGAAACATGATCTACCTCAATCTCACCCAACAGCCGCCCCGGATCAGCTTTATTCAGATCGACTTCCGGTTCAGCCGCGAGAATGGGTTTCGATCGCTGCCATAACGGAATGATGTCGAGTACTTCGATCACCGTGCTGCTTAAGCTCGTCACACCGCCAATGAACGTGCCATAGGCAACGCTGAATGCTAGAAATGATCCTGTTGTCAATTGGGTAGCATTGGCTGGATTGGGAGTAATGAGCGTACTTGCTAACCAAAACAATGCCACGGTCGTTAAGGTCGGCAGTATGGTGTTGAACAACACTACCGCATCTTCCAGCCGTTGAGTACTGAGAGTCAGCCGGAGTTGTTTAGTATACTTTTGTCCCCAGTAAGCGAATGCGCGTTCCTCAACCCCTGCAATTCGCAGTTTAGGAACTCCGTTGATCAACTGAATGATGACACCAATAATTTCACCTTCAATCTCAATTAACGGACGATTCTTGCGAATCAGCAATGTACCGGAAACGATCGTGAATGTCATGACGACGATCGCGACTACTAACGCCAGAACCGCTAACGAAACACTGTAGTAAAACAGCAATCCTAAATTCAGCAGGGCAAAGAAGCCAGAAAAGATGGTCTGTAGAACGGTGCCGCTTAACTTACGCCGAATGGCACTGATCCCGGAGACACGCGAATTGAGATCCCCAACTGAATAGTGTCGGAAAAAAGTCGTTCGTAATTTCAACAATCGATCCCACACGGCTGCCTGTAGTGACGCATCTGAGATCGTTTCAATTCGCATGGATGCGATCGCCTGCCCTAGCTGAAAACAGGTTCCGCCAAACGCAACGGCTAACAAGCCAATTCCCAGTTGAGCTAATAATCCGGCATTGCCATAAGGAATGGCTTGATCAATCAAGACGGCAGTGGCTTGCGGAACCAACATCCCTAACAGCGTCGCTGCAACGCCAGTTAACAAAATGGCGATTAAATCGCGTTGTCGTCCTGAAAGCGCAAACTTGAGTAAATCGATCGACCGCATCACGCCATCGGGTAGCGGTCGATAAAACATGAATGCTACCGGCTCAAGAGTAGATGCCACTTGATCATCGATCGCGATCCGACCTGATGCTAATTTTGGGGTAGATTCAACAGGCGTATCCGGTTCGTTCACTAACCCAGCTTCCACCGGGTCAAACAGTTCATATCGATTTCCAGCAACCGGCAACAGGGCAACTGGGTGTTTATGGATACACGTATAGGCGATGAGTGGACCAGCATCTTTTTTCCACCATTTGTCTCGCAGCAAAACTCGTCTCAAACGCAATCGAGAAGAACGAGCGATCGCCTCTAATGGTTCTTTCACCCGCTTCAGATCTTCCGATCGCATGGGCGGCTCGATCGTCACTCCTAGTGCCTTTCCCACGGCTCCTGCGGCAATCAGAAGCGGCGTGTCTGCCTGCAAGAAACCATCGGGTTGTGGCTTAAGCACAGCCGCCAGATTTTGAATGGTTTGCTGAGTCACTTGGCGGTTGAGTTGCTGCCTCGCTTGAAATTGGCGTAACGCTGCCTGCATCTCTTGCGCTTCAACCCATTCGATCCACCGGAGGAAAAAGGTATAGAGATGCGCTAAGCCATTGTGGATGACGTGATTTCCTTCCACTTCCGACGTCCCACGAGCATAGAGTTCGAGGTTGTCATCGGCAACTAACCACATTCCCGTTCCCAATGGAAAACAGGGAGTTTCTGGAGTGAGCGGAAATTCTGGATACCCCATCCAATGTGCTGTGCCTTGCTGAATCCGCACCCATACCACCTGATCGCGGGATTGAAAAATTTGTCCCTTCAGGAGAGAAAGATATTGAGCAGGTGGCAGCAAATCGCCCAACTTAGGCTGAGGTAAACCACTGACCTGACCAATCTTGTGAATCCAATTTTCCACAAGGGCATGGGGATTAGGGATCAGGGGTTGGGAGTCAGGGGTGAAATCGAAGAAATCAGCTTTCTCTGGCGTTATCTCGTTGCAAGAAAATTCAAGTGGAACCACTTCGGCGGGTTCAAGGGCAACCGCAATAACGCTGAGACAATCATCGTCAGAATCAGGCGCAATCCCAAATAGAGCTTCACCAGGGAAAACATTGAAGAGATGACGACGATCGCCCTCTGCTTCCCCATTGCGAATTCGAGTTGCGAATAATGCTAAGGAACCCGACTGAAGTAACCATACGACCTTTAGATCATTAAGCAGCAACGGTTGATTCCCTTTAATCAGCTTTGCATCCATGCAACCATTCCTTAACTGGATAACGATTCTCCTTCACTGCGAATCAGTTGGGCATAGTAACCCGATTGATGCCACAACTCATCATGCGTTCCCCGTTGAACAACGTTGCCTCGCTCTAAAACAATAATTTCATCGCAATCGCGAATCGTACTCAAGCGATGCGCCACAATCAAACAAGTGCAGCCGCGTTGACGGAAGTTGCGATCGATCACCTTCTCCGTTTCTGTGTCTAAGGCGCTCGTTGCTTCATCCATGATCAAAATCGAAGGATTATTAACCAAGGCTCTGGCAATCTCCAATCGTTGTCGTTGACCTCCGCTTAAGTTCACGGCACCTTCCAGCAGTTGAGCATCATATCCGCACGGAATCGACAAAATTGCATCTTCGATCGCCGCATCCTGACACGCCCGTTCCAGAGCTTGATCTGAAACTGTCGTATCCCACAGGGTCAAATTTTCTCGCACCGTACCGGCAAACAGCAAGATATCTTGTTCAACCACCGCGAGCGAATTGGTGAGAATCGATCGAGGTAGTTCATTTCTGGGAATCCCATCAAACAGAATGTTGCCTGACCACGGTTCATACAATCCGGCAATCACTTTGGCTACAGTCGATTTGCCCGAACCACTTCCACCGACTAACGCCACTCGTTGTCCGGGCTTAATGGAAAGATTGAAGTTTGCGATTAACGGCGCTTCTAAAGGGTTATATCCAAAGGTAATATTTTTTAGATCGACATAGCCTTGCAAACGATACGTCGGGACAGATGCAAACTCGATCACGGAGGCACTTAACACCTCATCAACTTTATCGATCGCATCCGGGGTTTCATCGGTTTTTCCGGTTGCCGTGATCACAGAACTGGTTGCCGATGGGTCAGCCATTTCGAGTTGTGGATCAATGCCGTTACTCAAGACATCATCAAGTCGTTCTAAATTACCCTGTAAGTTCTGCAAGGTGCTGCCAAATTGAACCAGTCGATTAACGGGTTGCTGAAAGCTATGCATCAACAACTGAAACGCCACAAGCATCCCAATACTCAACTCGCCGCTTATGACGCGCAAACCGCCAATCACCAACAGCGCCATCGCCGCTATAGCAGAAAGCAACGGCGGCAACAAGCTCACGATCCGATTGAGTAAACCCAATTCTTGTTGAGCATTGACGGCTTTCGTGTAATAGCCTGACCATCGCGCAAAAAAATCAGATTCTAAGCCAGAGGCTTTTAGAGTCTCCATGCTCTGAAGTCCGGCGATCGCCACTCCCGACGCTTTTCCATACTCCTGAACCAGCCTTAAATTAGCATCCACTCGCTGACGGGATACCCATTGCAAAATCAGAACATTAGTGATGGCGAAAGATACCACGATTACTGTCAGAATAGCATCATATTGCAGCATGGCGGCTGCATAAAATACGACAATCGCTGCACTAATTACAGTTGTTGTAAGGCGACCCGACAACACATTGGCGACATCATCATTCAACTGAACGCGGCTGCTGATTTCGCCTGCAAATCGTTGAGCATAAAAGCTAACAGGCAAGCGTAACACATGCCAGACAAATCGACTGGACATCCCCACGGATAATTTAATTCTCAGACCTCGCAGATACCGCAGTTGCAGCAGCGTTAATAATCCTTGCAGAATGACGGTCAACATCATTCCAAACAGTAGATAGGGCAGCCAATTTAGTCTGCCGTTCATCAAAACATTATCGACAAAGATTTGGCTGAATGCGGGTAATACCAAATTAGGAATGACTAGTAAAAATCCGGCTAGAACACAATAAAGCAACGCTCCGACTGAACCCCGTAAGCGACTTGATAACGCCGAGATAATGCTAGGTTTATGCCCTCCCTTCTCAAATTCTGCACCGGGTTCCAGTACCAAAACGACCCCAGTATATCCATCATCGAATTCTTGATTGGAGACTTTCCTGGGTCCCAAAGCCGGATCATTGAGATAAACTCGTTCTTTCCCAAATCCTTCAACAACCAAGAAGTGATTAAAATGCCAAAAGACAATAAACGGAGTCCGTAATTTTTTTACGCTCTCCAGACTCTTCTTAAATCCTTTCGCGACCATGCCATAGCGGCGAGCCGCTTTTAGCACATTGGCGGCAGTTACACCATCACGTGAAACGCCACACGCCTGACGCAATTCTGCTAGCGGTACAATTTTGCCGTAATATCCCAAGACAATTCCTAGGGCGGCGGCACCACACTCAACCGCTTCCATCTGCAAAACAGTTGGCGTCTTGACTCGCTGATGTTTTGGTGATGAGCGGATAGGTTTGAACGGGTTAATAAACATTATTAAGGTAATTGACTCTATTAAACAGGTTCTAAGTGTTAGACATCAAATGTTTAACGATTATCCAGAAACGGAAAGACAAAGGCGATCGGTGCTTTTTCTTGTAGGGTGATACGGACAGTCGTTGCTGTTCCTGGTGTTAAGTTTAGCTGGCTGCCGCCTAATGATGTCCATTTGTAGCCGCTAGTCGTTGAGGGATCAGATTCCAGTTCAGCAATGACTTCGATCGCCTGATCTGACAAAGCATTGGGATCAGAGGATTCAGCCTGTTGAACAGCATTTAGCGTTGTGATTGTCGGTGTAGACACACTCTTCACTCGTCCCCAGATGCCGCCCGCTTGTTCAGAATTGGCAATAGCAGGAACGATGATAATTCTCATTCCAGGTTGAATCAGGGCGCTGCTGCCAGTGTCAAAATACGTCAAGTTGATTAATTGATTAGAAGAGGCCGTTGGATAAACGAGGATGCCTTCGCCTGTCGTCGTGATTGGAATGCGCCCAAAAATGCTCCAGGCGATCGCCAGTAGCACCAGAGTCCCCAGTGATGCCAAGGGAATCCAACTGCTTGGCGTGACAATCTGCATCAGTTGATCCAGTTGTTCTGGAGAAGACAATCGCTCTAGAGACTCTTTGCGGAAAATGCTTGTCTTGGAATCATCACTCATCAGACAACTCCTAACCGTTTCAACATCCAATTAAACCGAACTGCGGCTTGGGATACTTGCGTCAATGAGGTGAGACACAGTTCATCGCCATACTCAATATCCTCATCCATTGCCTGATCCTGCTGATAGGTTTGCTGGTCACAGCCGAGGAGAACCATTGCAGACTGCAAGTAGGTTGAAAGCTGGATTGCCATTATTCGATAGAAGCGAGACGCAAATCCCAGATCTTGTTGGAGTTTAGCCGCTAACTGTTGTCGCGGAATGGATAGCACAAGGGTTTCTTGTAAAGCTCTAAGCGTCATCGGAAATGGACGAGAATCTAAAAATGAAATGATTCCACCGGTTGCCCCTCTAGACAATCGCTCAACCTCGATTTCGTCCAACGGTTTGTCGCTATCCTGGGAGCATTTGAAGCAGGCTGTCAGTGGATTGTAATCTTCTTCAGGAATTGACGCCAACAATACACCGTCTAAGACAAGATAAAGCGCATCAATCGGTCTGCCTGCTTGAGCCAAGATTTTGCCAGGGGGAACTTTCTCAACCTGTCCGGTCTGAATCAACCAATCAATATCACTGTCGCGCAGTTCCGCGAAAATGAACAGAGCTTCTTTAATCGGTTGAGTTCCCCTAAATTCAGTTTGTTCTGACAATGCCAAGATTTGTCGCAGTCGCTCGGTCAAGATCAGCGCGATCGCCCGATAGAAATGTGCGGCGAATATGATGTCTTGTTCCAGTTTGCTCATTAATTGTTGCCGAGGGATAGACAAGACGATCGATTTGCCTGTTGCTTTGATCAGGGCTGGCATTGAGCAAAAATTAAACAGGAATGTTTCTCCGACAATTTCTCCGCGTGAAAGTTGTACAATTTCTTGCTCGGACACATGGGTTGATATGGATGAACCCGAATCAGTCGTGTTGGCTTTTTGGGGAATCGTCACACTCAGCGTTCCATCAAGCAACACATAAATTGATTCAGTATCTTGACACGGTTTGACGAGAACGGTGCCAGGAGCGATCGTTTCTCGCTGTCCCACCGTACTCATCCAATCAAGATCACTATTACTTAGTTCTTTGAGTAAAACATCAGCCATATTGACTTATATAAAGGGTTAGAAGTGGAATTAGATTAATAGTTGCTTAACATTCGCTAAACATTCCGTGAGTAGTGCCATTTTGCAATCAGGAGTGTGTTCATGATCGATTCGAGATTACTGTAGCGATCGATGCAATTCGTAAAATTTTTCATGACACAGGCGCTTTGCCTATATTTGGTTCACCACTACACCATTATTCTACTTCGCTCTTCTCTTGAATCAATAACGACATCAACCGTTACCTATAGCGGGTTTCAATTGCATTCAATCCCTCAAACTTGACGGGTACAGCATGCCGTGCCCCTTCGCGTATCGCATTCAACTGAAAACTGCCATAACCTCTCATCCGACACTATCCGACACTCATCCGACTTTTATCCGACATTTCCCCGACATTTGTCCGACATAGTTGCTTCAACGGTGCCCAAATTCCAAGCTACTGTTGAAGTGTGCTTAGTTTAAGTTTGAAAACGCTCTGCACAAGCCACTCTCTAGTCGGAGGACATACACCAATGAGTGAAGAAAAGAAAGAAGAGCAACTTTCGGAGGAGCAACTGCAAGGTGTTGCTGGTGGATTGGGTGAGCGGTTTGATGAGGCTCGTCAGGGAATTATCAACAAGGCAACCCCCGACGAAGGTGAACTTTCAGAGGAAGATCTGAAAGGCGTTGCTGGTGGATTGGGTGAGCGGTTTAGTGATGCTCGTGAAGGCATTATTAACAAAGCAGCCCCCTCTGAAGCAAACTTGTCTCCTGATTTCGATGAATCCCGTCAGGATATCCTGAATAAATAGTCTCCACTCCCTCATTCTGTTGCAACTGTAGTTATGGCGGCAGAATGAGGGTTAATTTTCTTCGTCATCCCCATTCCACCATCCCCATCTGGCATTATCCTCAGTTAGTTTTGGACTGAGAATTGTTTCGATTGCTAACATTTGGCAAGAATCAATGAGACAACGGCAGTCAAGTCCTCTATCCTGAACTCATCCTTAGGTTCTGGAAGGCGGAGGGATTTGGCTGGTATCATCGTGAGATAAATAGGTAGATAAATAGGTTCGGTTGCCAAACAGTTAGTCAGATTGGGGATGATGACGGCTGAAGAAGCGTTGGAAATTGTGGAGCGAATTTTGCCTCCAGGTACATTGACGCCTGTTCAAACGCTCGTGTTTCGACGATCGTGGACGGGTGAAGAGTATGCTGCGATCGCAAAAGAGTCTGGCTATGATTACGGCTATATCCGGGATACAGGGGCGCAACTGTGGCGATCGCTCTCAGAAGTGTTGCGGGAACCCGTCAAGAAAAAGAATTTTCGCTCTCTCATTCAGCAACGGTTCAGCGATCAGCCCATGTTCGCAAAGCCGCGAACTGTTGTTGAAAAGCCAGATTCTCCAGAAATTCCAGAGTTTCCGGGTGGTCCGGTTCCGCTTCATTCAAAATTTTATGTCGATCGCTCCGTGATCACGGCAAAAGCCTACGCTGAGATCAGCAAGTTCGGTGGATTACTTCACATCAAAGCCCCCTGGAAGATGGGCAAAAGTTCGTTTTTACTTCGCATTGCTGATCATGCTGCAACACTTAACTATCGAATTGCCAGTCTAGATTTTAAGCAGGCAGATGATGATGTTTTCTCTGATTTAGCTGGGTTTCTGCGCTGGCTGTGCATCAACATCAGTTTACAACTAGAGCTAGAACCCAAGATCGATCAATACTGGGATACGAGCACAGGGAGCAAAGTCAGTTGTACTCTTTACTTAAGCCGCTATTTGCTGCGCCGCATTGATGCTCCCTTGGTTTTGGTGTTAAATGAGCTTGATCAGGTGTTGGAGCATCCAGGGCTATGTCGAGAGTTTCTAATGTTGTTGCGATCGTGGTATGAAGAAGCGAAGCAAGTCCCAATTCTGCAAAAACTACGGGTGGTTTTGGCGTATTCTACCGATGTTTGCATTCCGCTTAAGCTGAGTCAATCTCCCTTCAACAATGTAGGACTGCCGATCGAACTTCCAGAATTGACTGTACCCGAAGTTGAACAATTGGCAGAAAGGTATGAGCTAGCCTGGAGCAGCCCTGATTCCACACAACAATTGATGAGCCTGGTCGGGGGGCATCCTTATCTTATGCAACTGGCGCTCTATCATCTCTGGAGTGGCGAGGTTTCGCTTGAGCAACTGGTGCAGGATACTTCGGCTCTCTCCAAAATCTACAATCATCACCTCCAAAGTTGTTTAGCGATCCTGCAAGCAAATCCTGATCTGGCAGAAGTCTTCAAGCAAATTATCGATACGGATGGAGATATCTGCCCAGATTTCGCCCTCATTTCTCGATTAGAAGGGCTAGGCTTGATCAAATCGGAGGCGAACCAAATCAGAGTCAGGTGTCAACTTTATCAGCACTATTTTAGTGTCCAATTGCCGTTGATTTTGAATGGAGTGTAGACAGCCTCTAACTCGCGTCTCGATACTTCTTAGGTGTTACCCCAGTCAATTGGCGAAACAGTTTAGTGAGATGACTTTGATTCGCAAAACCGCAGTGAAGGCAAAACCCGAGGAAGTGGAGAAGGGGTTAGACTTGCGCCGCTATGGGGTGCCCTACGAGGGAATTGCTCATGTGCTCGGACATTCAGCCCTGTACTGGTATCATGCCACTCAAGCGATGGGACGCGCCTCAATCGTAGGAACAACGGTGAAAGACCCGGATGCCATTCCCCCCTCAACTGGTTGCCGATGAAAAGCATAGTTGGTGGTGGGGAGAACGAGTCTATATTACCGTTACCGCCGCTGTTGGCTGGTTTTTAGGGGTGAGTCTTGCCCAGCGACCCAGTTAAACTTCACAGCACCCGCAATGCGGCAAAACAGGGCTTGCGGGCTATAGCGTTACTAAGGTTAATTTTTTTCTTTGGTTATTTCCATCAAGTTAGGCTCACCATTCCAGATGGAGGTAAGTCAACTCGTACTGCCGTTCGTCCCTGGTATTCTTGCACCGGTAACGTTTCCGCTTGAGGCGAATGACGCAGTTGGTCATCACTCCAATCGCTTCGATATAGCACTGTCATCGTGGAATCTTTGGGATGCAACGATCGGTCTACGGTAATGAATGCACCCCGGTGTTCCCGCCCGTGCGTGTTGAGTGCCATTAAGACTTCTGTCGTATAGAGAATCTGTGACCAGGCAATGACTTCACCTGCTGAAGGAATCGCAAAGGGACGATCGCAAAACGAAGTTTCTCGCTGGTAGTGGTGTCCCCGTCGCAGCGTTTTACCAATGATGTCCTGGCGATTGCGGATGCGGGCGATCGCGGCAATCCGCAGGTAAGTTGGGTGATCGGGATTGAAGAAGTGACAGCCCTCTGTGCCATACGCCCCAAACTTGCCCCCAAACATACACTCGCGGATATAGCGATCGATGTAGGCATGTTCCGGTTCGATGCTGTAGTCGTGGTAGTCCTCGGAACCATCCAATGCCTGTTCGGTGCCGTAGTAGATAGAGGGAATTCCCGGTAGGGTCAATATTACTCCAATCGCATGTGCCACCTGCTCATACCGATGGGGCAGCGATTCACTGTGGGCGGCAATTCGTTCTTTGCGGGGGTGGGAACACATATCGTGGTCATCTAGAACCTGCACATGGTAAATCCCTAACTGTCGGTAACTCCCCGCAAACGTATTTTCGTCATATAAATAGAAGAACTCATTGGGATGTG
This sequence comes from Cyanobacteria bacterium RU_5_0, assembly GCA_012033255.1. Lineage (GTDB taxonomy): Bacteria > Cyanobacteriota > Cyanobacteriia > Elainellales > Elainellaceae > JAAUSF01. The sequence goes on along the minus strand of JAAUSF010000008.1, from coordinate 35,387 downwards.
CCAAGCCTTTGACAACAGCAGACAGGCGATTAGGGGCTGCTGCAATGTCCAGCACCGCATCCAGATTACGCCCAAAGATATCCACATAACCACGCACCATACTGTCATCGGTCAATTCGCCAACCATCAAAAAGTTGTCTTTGCCGATCGAGGCAGCAAACCCATGAATCGCGTCGCAGAACTTGCGCGAAGCCCGGGGAGAGACATGCTTGATTGCATCCACCCGAAATCCATCACAGTCACTGAGTGCGATCCAATACTGGTAGACCCGCGCCAGCGCCGCAATCACATCTTCCCGTTCTAGGTCAAAGTCGCGTAGTTCAAAAAAGTCACCCCGCCGAAACTCCACCATTGGACTCATCGGGTCTTCCCAACCGGATGCTCCCCAATGGGTAATCATTCCAGCGCGGTTGTACCAGTCTGGATTTTGAAACTCGACCGGAAATACACCATCATCAATGGAGATGGGTGTGGGAATACTTTCTCCCTGAGCCGATCGCCAACCATGAATGGAGTAGGGTGGCGAAAAGCGGTAGGGCATTTTTTCTTTGGGGCTGCCGTCTGTCTCATCTCGGTAAAACCAATTGCTGCCACTGTGGTTATAAATGATATCCAGAATCACATACATGCCGCGATCGTGTGCCGCATCCACCAGATCCCGCAAATCCTGACGGGTGCCGAAGCGGGGATCAATGTCTAAAAAATTCTGGATAGCATACCCGTGATAGGTTTGCAAATCAATGCGCTGCTTCCAGGGTGGATTAATCCAAAGCGTGGTAACGCCTAAATTTTGCAAATAATCAAGTTTGCTTTCAATGCCTTTGAGCGTGCCACCATTAAATTTGGTTCCCGCTGCCATCCACGCAGCTTTGTTACTGGCTTTGAACTGTTCGGTTTGGGTATGATCGAACATCGGACGTTGCATTTCCCGACCATCACCAAACCGATCGGGCAGAAGCTGATACAAAATTTGATCGCGCCAGTTCAGGGGGCTGGGAAATACCCGCCCTCTAGGGTGCAGGTCTGCCTCTGATAAAGTCCTGGGACAGAATTCTTCAATACTTGTGACCATAACTGATAAAACCTTCTTGAAAGATTCTTCTTTACATACTTAACTCTTTCAATTGAGGACACGCTTGATGATGAGGTGTGTCCATACATGCTGCAAAACGCCCAACTTCAGCTAATTACTGTTAGTTTAGGGGCTAACAAATTGAGGCTCTTGGGAAATCGAGGACAATCCAATTGCACTTCGTAAATGAGGACGGCTATACCAACTCCAATGCCCTACAACGAGCTGATCTATCGCTTGAAACATTTTTTCGTATATTGTTTGACTGATTGCGTCAAAATAGATCATGATTTTGGCGTAGATTGTTTACAGGATTACCCTGAGAGGATTCCAGCACATACGTTTGTCGAGGCATGCCAATTTCGATGCCATTGGCTTCTAACGCTTTACGGACTCGCAGGCGAAACTCTCTGCCGACAGACCACTGCTCCAGGGGTACAGTCTGAATCCAGATTGTGATCGTCATACCACTATGAGAAATGCTGTCGATCCCCAGCACCTCCGGAGGAGCCGGGATTTTGTCATGCCACTCCGGATCGTCATACAGTTCTTGGACAACCTCTCGCAGTAGCGATAGCGCCTTTTCCGGATCGGTTTGATAAGCCACATCAATTCTGAAGTTTACTCGTGACCAGCTTCGCGTCAGGTTTTTAACTTCAGTAATGGTGCTATTGGGAATCGTAATTAGTTCACCATCAGCGCTACGGAGTTGAGTGATTCGCAGGGTAAGATTCTCTACCACTCCCGAAGCCCGTCCCAAGTCAATCACATCTCCGATCGCATACTGATCCTCAACCAAAATCAAAATTCCATTGACTACGTCTTTCACCAAGCTCTGGGAACCAAAAGATACGGCTAATCCTAGCAAACCGCCGATCGCCAGCACGGAACCTGTAGAAATTCCTGACACTTTCAAGCCCAACAAAAATCCCGTTGTAGCAATCAACACCGTGGCTAAATCTTTGATAGCCCCAGTAATGGTGGAGGTGCGTAATTTACGGCGCTGGGCATCGCCTAAATCGATAAAATCGACAAAATGATGAGTCTCCGAGGTTACTTGCAGTAGATTAATCAGATGATGGCTAATCCGGATGGTTAAACCTATAAAAAACCAGATACCCAGCAGTGTGATCGGAATACCGATGACAAACTTTCGATATGCCAGTAACACAGGGATACTGCTGACAACTTTAATGATCCCCGAATACCAGAGCAGGATGAGTAGCCAAAGCAAAAACCATCGCATTAGCCCTAACAGTCCCAATTGTTGCTCTAAGCTGAATGTTTGTTTTAGCCTCTGCAAAAACTGGGTTCGCTGTTGGGTCAATTGTTCCCTCGGAGAACTTTGGGGTGTATTTTGTTGAGAATCGGTTGTCCTATCCGATTGCAACTCCGATCGCTCATCCGAAGCTGTAGATTCGCTCAATACTTGCTTGCGTTGTCGTAAAATCTTTTGTCGTCGGGATACACCATGCCTAATTAACAGAATGATGCCTGTTGCTGCAAGTAGCCCAACCACCGTTGGAACCATTCTACCTAAGTGGCTGCTCAAGGTATCCCCAGAGAACAGTTCGACTCCAGCCTGCGCTTCTTGCTTAAGAATGTCGCGCCATTCTGTTGCCAGTTCATCAATCGGCTTGCCATTGAAGTCTGCGTCTAGATCGGTCACCGATACAAGAACCAGAGGACGCGGGAATTTATCATCCCGCGCACCAACAATCGTGACATTGTTCAGCCGAAACACATCAACTACCAGGGATTGTGGATCTTTGAATCGGGTCATGGCGAGCCACAGGCGATCGTGTACCTCTTTGGCTCGTTCTTCAACGGACTGGGATGGGCTTGAGGCATCGGTACTCCGATAATCTACTGTGGGAGAGGCGATCGTGAACAGCGTCCGTCCATCAAGGGGAGAAGTCACTGGAGCCGTTTCAAAATGGCCATAGCGATTTACATTTCCCGATCGCTCAACTGAATGACTTTGGTCAAAGCCTTCGGGTAATGAGAATTGAGCATGTCCGATCTGGCTTGTTGCCAGGGTGAGGCTCAATGCCAGGAGCAACAACAAACTAAAGTAAAGACATCGTTCACTTAGGAGAGATAGATATTGTACAGATAATCTGTGTTTCATTCGCTTAAATTGTCAGAACTGAGTAAAGGCGATCGGTCAATATCTGACGTAATTGGGTCTACCATTGGTCATTTTTGCGACACAACTTCACCATTCATACTCCAGTTCTCCTCGCTCGATTTTGTCGAGTACCGGTGAAGATTCTTCATTAGAGAAATGTTCAACTTGCAAACGTGACACCAGCTTTCGAGGCTGTAAGACGCGACTTCTTAGGGTCGATAGACTCTCTGGATTGATTTGTATTCAGCCGCTAAAACTAGGCAGCATTGAAATCGGGCAGACAAAATGTCTGCCCCACAATCAATGGACTAGAAAGTGAGCTTTAACTCACCGTTGGGTTGACTGTACTCTGGCACTTCTATCTGAACAGCGGGAGTCTTCCAAATCGTTTGGAGATAATCACGAATGGAGCGATCGCTGGAGAATTTGCCCATTCGCGCCACGTTCAAGATTGACATGCGAGTCCAGCGGTCTTGATTGCGGTATGCCTGACTGACTCGATCCTGACATTCCACATAGGATTGGTAGTCTGCCAGCAGTAGGTAATCGTCGTGATACAAGAGAGAATCCAGCAACGGCTTAAACAGATTGGTATCGCCGTGGGAGAAGAAGCCAGAGGAGAGGCGATCGATCACCAGTTTCAATTCTGGATTGCGATTGTAGCAGTCCCAGGGGTTGTAGCCAGAGACTTTCTGGGCAAGCACTTCTTCAGCAGTTAAGCCAAACAGGAAGAAGTTCTCAGCGCCGACTGCCTCCCGAATTTCGATGTTCGCGCCGTCGAGTGTACCAATGGTCAGTGCCCCGTTCATGGAGAACTTCATATTGCCCGTGCCAGAGGCTTCCTTGCCAGCGGTGGAAATTTGTTCAGACAAATCGGCAGCAGGGTACACACGCTGAGCGAACTTGACGTTGTAATCCTTCAGAAACACCACCTTGAGACGACCCCGCATATCTGGATCGTTGTTCACCACATCGGCGATCGAGTTAATCAACTTGATGATCAGCTTTGCCATGTAGTAACCGGGAGCCGCTTTACCACCAAATAGGAAGGTACGCGGTGTTACATCCATGTCAGGATTAGCTTTAATCCGGTTGTATGTGGTGATGATGTAAAGGGCATTCAGGTGTTGCCGTTTGTATTCGTGAATCCGTTTCGCCTGAATATCAAACAATGAGTTGGGATCAATCTCAATGTTGTAATTTAATCGGATGTGATCTGCCAGCTCTTGTTTCACCGCTTGCTTCACCTGACGGAACTCTTGGCGGAATCCGCTATCCTCCACAAAGCTCTCCAGTTTCCGTAATTCATCCAGGTGTTTGATCCAGCCATCCCCAATTTTGTTCGTGATTAAATTTGACAACCGGGGATTGCTCAACACCATGAATCGGCGGGGTGTGACGCCATTGGTGACATTGGTGAACTTCTCTGGATACATTTCATAGAAGTCGTGCAACACCGTCTGTTTCAGCAGTTCGCTGTGCAGTTCTGCAACACCATTGATGGCATGACTGCCGATACAGGCAAGATTCGCCATCCGAACATACCGCTCACCACTCTCATCAATAATCGACATGCGACGAATGCGTTCGAGATCATCCGGAAACTTAATGCGAACCGCATCCAGAAACCGATGATTAATCTCGTAGATGATTTCTAGATGACGCGGTAACAAGCCAGCAAACATGGGGAGCAACCAGCGTTCTAACGCTTCTGGTAACAGCGTATGGTTAGTGTAAGCGAACGTCTTCGTGGTAATATCCCAGGCTTTGTCCCAATCGAAGCCATATTCATCCAGGAAGAGCCGCATCAGTTCAGCGATGGCAACAGTCGGATGGGTATCATTCAACTGAATCGCGTAGTGCTCATGAAAGCGTTCCAGTGCCAGATTTTGCATCTTCATTAGCCGAATCATGTCTTGCAACGAGCAGGACACAAAGAAATACTGCTGCTCCAGTCGCAGTTGTCTCCCCTGATAGGATTCGTCGTTCGGATAAAGCACCTTCGTGATGTTCTCGCATTCACTCTTCTCATGAACCGCGCCGAAGTAGTCTCCTTTGTTGAATGCCTCAAAATCAAAAGATTCTGGTGCCTCTGCTTTCCATAGCCGCAGGGTATTAGCGGTATTCGTCTGGAAGCCCAGGATTGGCGTGTCGTAGGGAACCCCTTTGACCATCTTGAAGGGAATCCAGCGCGAACGGTAGCGGCCCTGTTCATCGGTGTAAGTCTCGGTGTGTCCCCCCAGTTTGACCTCCAATTCTGCATCTGGACGTGCTACTTCCCAGGGATTGCCATAGCGCAGCCACTTGTCAGTAATTTCAACTTGCCAGCCATCTTTAATGTCCTGATCAAAAATGCCGTACTCATAGCGAATGCCATAGCCGATCGCCGGAATTTCTAGAGTGGCCAGAGAGTCAATGTAGCAAGCTGCTAAACGACCTAGACCGCCATTGCCTAATCCGGGTTCTTCTTCCTGCTCCAGCAACTTGGTCAGGTTCAGCCCTAATTCCTCCATTGCCTGCTTGGCGACGTTGTACAGCCCCAGGTTGATCAAGTTATTGCCTAAGTGAGGACCCATCAAAAACTCGGCAGACAGGTAAGCCACCATACGAGGGGCTTTCTCCATATAGGTCTGGGTCGTATGGAGCCAGCGGTTGAGGAGGCGATCGCGCACTGTATATGCCAATGCCATGTAGTAATCGTTCTCGGTGGCAATCCTGGGAAACTTCGCCTGAATGTAGAACAGGTTATCCAGGAATGCCCGCTTCAGTGTTTCGACACTAATCCCTGTGCGATCGTCTTCAATCTGAATGTTGTTGGGAACGATATTAACCATAGCTTTAATCTCCTTGGAGATGGGGAATAGGTAATGGGGAGTGTCCGGCATATTGCCTGCTGAATCTGTACTGCCTGAGGTTCAGCCTCTTTTAGAGCTAAAATCTTTCAAAGTCCCATTAGAAGCTTGGGCTAGTTTCACTTGTAAGTCGCTCCAGTGAATCCCCTCTAAGCTGGGTAGTACAACATGGGCTGCACCCACTCGCTGGGTTGAACCTAGCCCTACTGCCCGCATCCCTCCAGCTAGGGCTGCCTGTACCCCTGATGCCGCATCCTCTACCACAACACATTGGGATGGTTTGAGTCCTAGCTGACTTGCGGCATACAAAAACAGGTCAGGAGCGGGTTTAGACTGCTGAACGCTATAACCATCGGCGATCGCATTGATGCGATCGGCAATTCCCAGTTGTTCAATCACCGGACGGGCATTTTTGCTGGCTGAGCCGATCGCAATTTTAATGCCAGCCGATCGCAGCTCGTCCAAAAAATCGATCACACCTGGCAGCAAATCTTTCTGACTAATGGTTTTGATGGATTCCACATAATAACGGTTCTTATGTTCCATCATTTCCAGAATTTGGTCTTCGGAATACGGTCGATTCCCCACGATTCGCATCAGTGACTCTCGGCGTGAAAGCCCTCTTAAGGTCTCATTGGCTTGGCGATCGAAGGGAAATCCCTCTTCATCCGCGAGTCTCTGCCAAGCCTGGTAATGGAACTCAGCAGTATCCGTCAGAACTCCATCCAGGTCAAAGATAAAGCCCTGAATTTCAGGCACCAGCGGCTCAGTTTCAGGTTTTAGATCGAACTCCTTCCATACACCGCGCCAGTAAAGTTTGAATTTAAGCCGTTGCCAATGGGGAGGCAGATGAGGTCTTGCGACGGGTTCATCTTCGGTAATTTGAATTCCAGCAATCCCTAAAATGATTGCCATCCAGATACTGCCACAGGACGCCGCATGAATTCCATCAGCCGCATTGCCCCGCGTATCCTCCAAATCCACTAATGCCGCTAGCTTCAAATATTGAGTGGCTAACTCTACTTCGCCGACAGACGCTGCCACAAGTCCTTGTATGGCAGGCCCAAGCGATGAACCATAGGTAACGTCCGTGCGTCGTGCGTAGTAGTGCCAATTTTTCTTCAGAACGTCCACACCATAGTCTGTTGCTGCAAGCTTCCCCATGACAAAGAGGAGCATCAACACATCAGGCTGTTTGAGAACCTGACGTTGACTCGCTCCCTTAATTCCCAAAATGGCTTGCATCGATCGAGTACGCGGTTCGTAATCATCCAGATTGATGTCCTCTAACTGGAAAAAGCCCTCAAACTGTTCAACCAATCCAGTGTTTGGATCATAGGGAATCCAGAGATTCGCAACAATATCTTGCCAGCACTGACGTCGTTGTGGAGTGATTTGCAACTGCTTTTCGAGTTGAGCCGCTTTTTCGGGATAGGTGATGCTCAGCCAGTTGTAAACGTTAAGCGCTATCTGCAAATGCCATTGCACCAGGCGATTGGTGAACGCATTGTTGTCCACATTTTCGTGATATTCGTCTGGACCAATCACCCCGCGAATCTCCCAACATTCGCGCTTGACGTTATACTCAACGCGGCTACTCCAAAACAGAGCAGTATCGAGAACGATCTCAGCGCCGTAGTCTCGCATCCACTCATGATCCTGGGTAGCGTACCAATACCACCAAACAGCCGCCGCAATATCGGAGCTGATGTGAACTTCGCGATCGCGGCACCAAATCCGAATATCCTCCCCGTAAGGATCATCGGGCGTGCCCCAACGAGGCGTCACTTCATCTCCCGTATCAGCGCTTTCCCAGGCATACATCGCGCCTCGATAGCCGTAATGAGCGGCTTTACGCCTTGCCCCCTCCAAGGTGTGGTAGCGATAGGTGAGCAGGTTACGAGCCACTTCAGGTTGGGTATGGATGAAAAAGGGAAGGATGAAAAATTCAGTATCCCAAAAGATATGCCCACGATAACCCAATCCAGAAAGCGTTTTAGCAGGAATGCTGACCCGATCGTCGTTCCAAGGCGCACTAATGAGGAGTTGAAACAGGTTGTAGCGGACAATCAGCTGCGCTTTGCTGTCTCCTTCGATCAAAATATCACTTCTTTGCCAAACCGCATTCCAGGCTTGTTCTTGTTGCTTGAGCAGGTCGTCGTATCCAGACACTGAACTCAACTGCGTGCGTGCGGCTTGAGCAGGTTCATCGGCTTCCCGTGAGGTAAAGACACTGACAAGCTTCTCCAGAGAAACCGTTTGTCCAGCGAAAGCTTGGAAAATAAGTTTGACGGCAGGATAGCCTGGAACACTATCATCTTCGGTCGTTCCCTTCGCCCCTGACAGCGTCACCTTAGCTGCCATTCCTAGCTGAATTTGGGATGATTTAGTGCGAACCTGCAACCAGAGGTTTGTATCGGATTGTCCCTGGTTGAGTCGAATCCAGTGCCCAAATCCCTGATTCTCTGCATAACTATTGAGACCGACTTGGATTTGAATCCTACCATCGAAATCAACAGGCGTTAATTGACAACGTAAAGCCAGTAAATGCAGGTTCGAGAGGCTGGCAAATTGCTCGAAGAAAAGATCGATCGTTTTGCCACTTGGACTACGCCAACGCACATTACGACTGAGAAAACCTCGCCTTAAGTCGAGCTGGCGCTTGTAGCTCAAAACATCTCCCTGATTGAGGCAAAATTCTTCTCCATCGATGGTTATGCGTAGAGATAACCAATCTGGACAATTGACAAGTTCTGTGTAGAAAAGAGGAATATCATCGTAGACTCCATTAATGAATGTTGCTGGAATTTCACTAGGGTGTCCCTCCTCAAAGCTTCCCCGACTACTGAGATAGCCATTCCCAATTGTAAAAACTGTTTCCTTGTAGTTGAGTTGATCCGGATTAAACTGGGTTTCTGTTAGAATCCAATCTTGATAAATTAAGTGTGAGTTGGGAGCAATCGTTGTATTCATTGGCTTTTGCCTCTCCTTGTATTTCCTCTTCTATTTAAGGTAGTTTCAACACAACGGACATTCGCAGGTTGTCTGCTACACTGATCCAACGCTCACCACCCATACTCCAGTTCTCCTCGCTCGATTTTTTCAAGTACAAGTTTCGAGTACAGTTGTAATTCTGCTGGAAGTATCTTTTTGTGTGCGAAAGCGACATTCTTGATATGTTCCAGTTCGGAGTGAGAGAGTATGCCATCTGAGACTGCCGCCTCAATGATCCGCTTCAATTCTTCCAATTGTTTGATTTCTTCTGGTGAAAGTTCTTCAGTAGAGAAATGTTCAACTTCCATGATGATTGCCTCCTTGAAATGTTCATTACTCATTCATGGTTCTGTAAACGGCAACGGCTGAAGGTGATTTTCGGGTGAGATAGTTGAAGATCCAGTATTTCAATGTTGCATCCATCATCACAGGAACGGTTGCGATAAACAGGAAGATGGTATTGCGATCGCTTGGAAACCCAAAATGCTCTGCAATGCCTTCCAGTAAAATTTCCCAACCATGAGACGAATGATAACCAACAAACATATCGGTGAAGAGAATGATCAAAAACACTTTGGTTGCATCGTTCAATCCAAAGAAAACCCGGTCAATTAGAGATTTAAGCGTGATCATTTGCTGCCGACCGAAATAGATCAGTGCGACGAAGGTCACGAATGCTAACCCGTCTGCAATTAGATTTTTGATGCCTTCCGTATTTTCCTCGCTGTAACGCTCCAATAAACGGTTAGCTTCGGCTTTAAGCAATGGCTCTGAATCCGGACTTTGATGACTGTCATTCACCAATGTGTCAAATTCCAGGCTCTCTCTAAATTGGGCGAGATCGTGCAATGCCCGTTCTTTAGCTTCACCGGTCAGCACGATTTGGGGAGAATGATTGAACTGATGGATTAATGGCTCAATCAGGAGCGTTTTCCCTGCAAATTGAACCATCAATGGAATGAGAATGAGCAAAATCAAAAACCGAATTGCTCTCCAGGTTCGCTTACGGGCAGTACGCAGTTCGTGTAGAACTTCCCGTTCATATTCGGGGGTCAGTTCTTTCTTGATTTGATTTGCCGTATCAAAAACGGACCCCGATCGAATTCTTTGAAGTGAACCTGTTTCATCAAAGTTAGGCAGGGTCTCATCGAAGGGCAGATTGACCTCCTGGTCTTGCTTCTGGGAAAAAACGGTCGCTTCTAATTGCCGTTGGATTGCGTATCTAGCTAAAACGGATTCAATCAAGTTCAATTTCTCCAGAATCGTGCTCTCGTCGCTGTCCTGGCTCATCTCTCCAGACAAGCGTTTGTCAGGCGAGGCATGAAGCAGGTTTGAAAGGAGGCCACTGGTTCTAAACTCAGCCAGTCGTAATCGGATGACTTGCAGATAGGAATCTCGTTTGTCCCGGAAGTAACTGAATGCAGCATCCGTATGATTTGAATCTTTGGCAATCGCCTGACCTGCAAAATGCTTCTCTTCAATCGCTTGAATTGCCAAAGCTGCATTGTATGCCTCAGAGAGCGATCGCAGGGGCGTTTTGACAATCCATTGGTTGATCTGATTCAAAACCTTACGAGGCATAACTTGCACCTCCCGTGTCGTCTTGAGTGGGATCGCTGTCCTGCGATTCACTTGCAGGCTGCGAACGCTTCAGGCGATCGCCATAGTAGACCAGTGGAATCACCACCATCGTCAGGGCTGAAGATGCCATCATGCCAGTGATAATCGTCCATCCCAGACCTGCCCAGATGGGGTCGAGTAGAATTGGAGCATTGCCCAGAATTGCCGCCAAACTGGTGAGCAAAATCGGACGAAATCGCACGGCTCCCGCTTCCAGGATGGCGTGTTGTAAATCGGCTCCCTCCCGCAATCGTTCTTGCATAAATTCCAGTAGGACGATCGAATTTCGGATCACCATCCCTGCCAGGGCAATGACGCCAATTAGGGATAAGGCACTGAAGTAAGCGCCATTCAGAGCAAAGGCGGTTAAGATTCCAATCAGCGACAGGGGAATACTACCCAGGATGATCACGGGGACTTTGAAGCTGCGGAATTGTCCAACCAGCAGCATGTAAATCATAGCTGTGGCAGCAGTCAGAGCCAGAGCGATATCGCGGAATAGGTCTACCGTCGTTTTCCATTCCCCGTCCCACTTGATCCAGTAGCCAGCGGGCAGAGGATGGCGCATGAAGTAGAACAGTTGATCGAAGACCGCGTAGATAGAGGAACGGTTTCCCATTTCTCCAGTGACATAGGACACGAGTTGCTGGTCTTTATGAAAGATTGGCTGGTCTACAATGGTGGGTTGTTGGTTGACTAACTCGGTCAACGGCACCAGCGACCCAGTGGATGTTGGCAATTGAATTCGATCCAGGTCATCCAAATTGCGGCGAAATTCTTCCGCAAAGCGCAGTTGAATCCCGACTGGGAGAATTTCACCGGGAATTTTCAGGGTCGAAACATCCGATCCCGTCAACAGCACATTCAAGGTTTGGGCAACGTCTGTGCGAGTGATCCCGGCTCGCATTGCCTTATCTTGATCAACCGTTAACTGCATTTGCGGAATTTGGTTGCGGGTCGAGTCGTCAATATCCACGATTTCGTTTGTATCAATAAAGACCTGTCGCACCTGTTTTGACAGTTCCCGAAGCTGCGTGTAATCGGGACCATAAATTTCTGCCAGGGTGGTCGCTCGCTGCGGAGGCCCAGGTGGCTTTTCCAGGAACTTGACCACCGCTTGGTGCCGGGTCGCTCCTTCTTCGATCGAGGGACGCAACTGAATCACCAGATTTTCGGTGGTGATGGAGCGCGCCGCGTGATCGGTGATATGCACCCGGATCTCAGCATTATGCTTTTCCCCTCGGTTAGACGTGCCTCTGAACATGGCAGCGAAATCCACCGGAGCATAGGTTCCGACATAGGTTTCAAAGTTGATGATTTCAGGCTGTTGTTGCAAAACGGCTTCGACTTCCTGCACAATCTGATTCGTCTCCTCTAACCCGGTTCCTGAAGGGGCATCAATCTGCACCAGAAAGTTAGAATCGTTGCCCTTGGGCAGCACGCGCACTTTCACCGCTTGGGTCAATGGAAAGGTAAGCGTAATTGCCAGTAACCCCGAAACAGCCAGAATGACAAATCGGCGACGGCGGCGAGAGTCCATTAACGGCTGCATGATCGCAGAATACCAGCGGTAAATGCGCGTCTGGTGCAAATCCTGTGGCTCATTCGAGTGAGACAGCTTGATCATCCGAACTGCCATGTAGGGCGTGACCGTGATTGCCAGAAGTAAACTTAAAATCATGGCGATCGGCACATTGAATGACAGGGGAGCCAGATAAGGACCGATTAATCCGGTGATGTAGCGCAGGGGATAAAATGCCAGCACTACCGTCAAGGTTGCTAGAACCGTTGGTGCCCCAATTTCACTGACCGCGTCGATCGCCTCTTCCAGTTTTTCTTTGAAGGTTAAGTGGGGTTTCAGTTCAAACCGACGATGGATATTTTCAACCACCACCACGCCATCATCAACCAGAATCCCAATCGAGATGATCAGCGCAAACATCGCGACTTTGTTAATGGTGTGACCCGTCAGATAGCCAATGCCGATCGTGGTGCCTAAGGTGAGGGGAATCACCACCCCAACAATCAGAGAATCTCGCCACCCCAGAAACAACATCATCATCACAACCACTACAATCGTCGCTATCATCAGTTCATGGAACAGGTTTTCGACGGTGGATTCTGCCGAGTAACCGTCATTGCGGGTGACTGCCATTTCCACACCAGCAGGCAACTGAGGCTCTAGTTCTTCTAAGCGATGGAAGACTTCCTCGGCAACGACCACGGCATTCGTACCTTTCTTCTTGGCGATGCCGATGCTAATGGCGGGCTGACTGACAAAGGCGGCGGCAGGTCTGTCCTTAATATGCGGATGGGGCGAACTCAACTCGTAATCGGGACGGAAGTGAATGCGCGAGTAGGAGGTGCGATCGCGAAAGTCATCTCGAATCGTGGCAACATCGCCTAGATAAATGGGAGACTGATCACTGCTAAATCCAACAATGATTTGAGCGACATCGTCAGCAGACTGAAAGAGAGAGCCGCCTTGAATATATAAGCGATTTTGCCCAGCGGACACATCTCCCGCAGGCAGTTCGGTATTCGCAGCCTCAAGGGGTTGGGCAATCATGCTGGGGGATAGCTGATAACTGGCCAGCTTGTCTGGGTCCAGGTCTACTGCGATCATGCGGGGCTGTCCACCGTTGATGGTCAGGACTCCTGTATCCGGAATCTTGCGTAATTCCTCCAAGATGCGTTCGCCGACGCGATGCAGTTGATTATCGCTGTAGTCTTTTCCCGTTAATGTTAGGGTGACAATTGGCACATCATCCGTGCGGCTGGAATGAACTTCATAGGTGACACCGGGCGGTAACAGGTCTCGACTGGCAAATAATTGATTCTGCAAATTAAAGATCGATTTTTCCCAGTCGCGTCCGACTAAGAATTGAACATCAATTTCACTGCCTGAATTGACCGAAGTAGAATAGATATGGTCAATGCCTTCCAATTCCCGGATGCGCGATTCCATAATGGTTGTGACGCTCTTTTCCACTACCTCGGCAGGTGCACCCGGATAGGTAAACGTCACTGCCGCACCCGGCACATTAATCTGGGGATTCTCTTCCTTCGGCACCAGTATGACTGTCCCAATGCTGAACACGGCGAGTGCGATAACCAGTAGAATTGTCAGTTGCGAATTGATGAAATAGGCTGTGATGTGACCGACCAGCCCACGAGATTTGGCACCAGAGTCATTCGACATAGGGCGCTCCTTTGGTATATTGCTGATAATTTGATTCACTAACTTCAGTGTTTTCGCGCAAGCCTGGGTCTGGATTGAGAATCAAGCGATCGCCCTCATTCACTCCGGCAAACACCTCTACTGCATCGTCATTGATGGGATGCACCGTGACAGTTTGAAACTGGGCTTTGCCATCGACCACCTTAAATACACCGGAGACACCCAGCCGCTCAACCAGCGTATTGCTGGGAATGACCAAAGCAGTGCGCTCGGTGTTTTCTAACTGCAACCGACCGAACATCCCAGAGATCAAATTGGTTGTAGGAGGCAGTGCAACTTTGACCGTAAAATTGCGTGCCTGGGGATCGGCAGATGGAACAATCTGGCTGACTTGTCCAGCAATCTGACGGTTCAACGCATCAATGTGTACCGTCACCGATTGCCCTAATTGCACGCGATCGATGAGTGACTCTGGAACTGCCACACTCAACCGTAGACGATCCCGACTTTCCAATGTCACCAAAGGCTGGTTGACCCCTGCGATCGCGCCAATCTCCACCTGTTTCTTGGTGATCACGCCAGCAAACGGCGCTCGCACCACCCCATAGTCTAAGTTAGCGGTAACCTCCCGCGCCGTGGCTTCTGCCTGGGCAACTCGTGCCTGTGCCTGTCCTACACTGGCAGTCGCTTCTTCAACAGCAGCTTCCGCACTTTTGATCGTTGACGCGGACTGAGCGATCGTCGCTTCGATCTGGCGAATCCTTGCCTGCAATACATCAACTCGCGTATTTGCGGTATCCAGATCCACTTCTGGAACGGCTCCTTCCGGATAAAGTCGAGACATCCGTCGTTGGTTCAATTGAGCATCTGCCAGTTCTGCCTGCGCTTCCAGCAATGATGCTTTTGCCTCACTGAGTTTTTCCTGTGCCGTATACACCTGGGTTAGCGCACTACGACGGTTGGCTTGGGCAGTTAAAACAGCTGCCTCTGCTTCTATGATTTGGGCTTCCGCTTGCTGTTGTTTTGCCTGAATATCAGAGACATCAATAATAGCGATCACCTGTCCTTTTTCAACCTGTGTTCCTTCCTGTACTAGGAGTTGTTCAACCCGTCCAGTCACGCGAGAGGTCAGCGTTGTGACATCGATCGCTTCCACGGTTCCAGTCAGCCTCCGATCTGCCGGTACGGATTGCTGATGAACAACCACCGTTTGCACAGTCAGCGGCAGCGTTTCAGCAGAGTCAGCAGAGTAAGTTTCAGTTTCGGTGATATGCTGCTGCCAAAGCCACCAACCTGCTCCCGCACAACCCATACTGAGGAGGAGGATGCCTGTGGTGATCAACTTTGGTTTCAATGGTTTCCCTTTTGGAGAGGGAAGCGGTATATGGATAGATGGAATTTTCATTGCCAATTACCTACAAAACAGTACAGTAGAACCATTCCAAAATGTCAGTTATGGAAGATGCACTAGGTGCCTGAGCATGTAACCGTTCCAAAGCTTCGACAAGATACTGATACCAAGCAATTCTGAAGCGCAGGGGCTGTTGTCCCTATTAGAATCTTTGTGGAGTAAGGCTTTCAAGCCTGAGATAATGCTCATGCTCATTTGCGATGGGGATGAGGCAATGGCATTAGAAAGTGGTATCGATTCTAGGTTATGACAACAATTTGAGGAACTTGTGAAGATTAGAGGCTGATGCGCGAAATGAGTAGCGGGGAATTATTTTTTGAAAACTTGCCCTCATCATTTGTTGCTAATACTAACCAGTTAGCGATCGTATTTTGATTGGACGCAGGTCATATTCCAGCAGCGTTCCAGCAGTTGTAAATCAGGTTCAGCATCTTGAATGTAGAACGTATTCCAGCAGCGTTCTAGCAGTTGTATGTTTGCTAAATCTTCAGGTAGAGGCTGATAGAGAAAAGCCCACAGCTTTTTCCAGATGTTGGTGTTCATAGCTTTTAGAGAGTTGGATAAAGGGTTACGAACCTATTTAAGATCTTGTGCAAAATCCTGCACCTGTTCCAGTAGAAGTGGTAGAGGTGGTAGAGCGGGGTAAAGCAGTGTTAGCAAGCAGTCCAACGATCAAACAGGCGAGCAAAAGATACGAAACCTTGAGTTTAAGAACCGGCATAGTTACCTCCACTTCATGCATGAGGTAGATAGCGTACGGAGTCAGAAACACAAACCGTCAGACAGCCTGTAAAAATAAATCGGTCAAATTCATGCTGGGATACCTGCTGCGAATCAGCTTCTCTCAAAAGCTTCTTTCAGGCATCTTCCCAAGTTACTCTTACAGACTTTCTAAATAGAGATAGCCAGAAGATAAGCAACGGTGTAGTGATAGACGGTTTCTCTTTTATTGGACTCTATGTCTATAAATGTACCTCCTATTCACTAGACTGTCAAGCCATTTTTGGTTACTATATTCAGTAGTAGACTTGATGTCTAAAAAATAGGTATTTAAGATGGTTCAACCCAAAGAAGACCGACGGATTCAGCGGACACGCCAGTTGCTTAGTACTGCTCTACTCAAGCTGATTGAGGAGCGCGGCTACGACTCGCTGACGGTGAATGATATTACTGAACAGGCAAATGTAGGACGGGCGACGTTCTATTTGCACTATGAAGACAAAGAGCAATTATTAGTTGAAAGTCTGGAGGAAATGTTTTCTCAACTGGAAGATTTGATCGATCCGCTCTCTGAGGCACTGGGGGAGGAACACCATAGCACTGCGACACGCTTGTTATTCCAGCATTTTGCTGATCATCACGGATTGTATCGAGTCCTTCTCACTGAAAAGGGAGCAGCGATGGTCTTCCCTCGACTCCTTGAAATTATTAGCCAGATTGCTGAGCAAATTGCTGGGCAAGATGTGATTTCAAAGTCAGTGTCAGCTAAGCAGCCTCAAACTCGTGTTTCCACCAATCTGGTAGCCCATTATGTAGCAGGAGCATTTCTCGGCTCGGTTATTTGGTGGCTAAACAACAATAGACCTTACTCCGCCCAACAGATGGCAGCTATTTATGTGCATTTAATGGACCCCGGTGTCACGAAAGCTTTGGGAATTGCCAGTGCAGAATTACCTGAACTGTCGGATGTACTCGCAAGCAGTAATAGTACTTTGTAAAAGAGGAGACTGGGCTGTGCGTTAAAGAATTATGGGGAAATTTGTAACAATCGTTAAGCTCGACTTTAGCCATTTTGAGCATTAGACTTCAGTTACTTTCGCTTCGGGTTTGGCAGCATGCCCAGCTGCTGCTGGTTGGAGCAATTTTGAGTCCAGCTCAACGCCCTGTGACTGCTGCACTACGGGTGATGGGTCTCTCAGCGATAGAGAGACGACGAGGCAACCAGATTGCAGCCAAAGGCATCTATCGAGATCCAGTGCGCCTCAATCGTAGGAACAACGGTGAAAGACCCGGATGCCATTCCCCCCTCAACTGGTTGCCGATGAAAAGCATAGTTGGTGGTGGGGAGAACGAGTCTATATTACCGTTACCGCCGCTGTTGGCTGGTTTTTAGGGGTGAGTCTTGCCCTTTCATCCCTACACACGTAAAGTCCAAGCAATAGAACCCGATTCGATGTCTCCGTTTGTAGGCTGAAAGCCGTGCGAAGCAGACCTCAACGGCTTTCGTTATCACGACAACTGGTTACGCAATTTCCTGATTGCCTCCTCCTTGAATGGTCGAGGCACAGGGAAACCAATTAAACACAAACTTGAGTGGAACCAGGAATTTTTTCATGCCGTAGCTCATTCTAGAGCAATTGTTATCACGAGTCATTGATTTCAATCAAGACTCAAACCCATTTTCAAAGTCCCCCAAAATTGGGGGATTCAGGGGGCGAGACAAACTCAAGGGGCGAACCGCCGTTTGCCCGTACATTTGGGGTATGGCTTATGCCAATGAGAAGGGGCAATCAGGTGATCGATGAATTTAGGCTTCAGGATGCGATTCAGCGCAGGGTTGAGTACAGGAGCGATCGATGGGTAAACAGATTTGGAAGCAGGTTTCACCGGGTTTGGAAGTAACGCGAATCTCACCCTTGTGTCGTTTTACTATAATCCGGTGAACAATATCTAGACCTAAGCCAGAACCTTCTCCGACGCCTTTTGTAGTGAAGAAGGGTTCAAAGATGCGAGATTGGATTTCAGGGGGGATACCAGGGCCGTTATCGCTGATTTCTATCTGTATCCTGTCGTTCGCGTAAGAGGTACGAATGGTGATCTTGCCCTTGCCGTTCATGGCATAAACGGCATTGTCGATCAGGTTCGTCCAGACTTGATTCAGTTCGCTGCCATGAACGCAGACTCGCGGTAAATCAGCAGTATATTGACGATTAACCGTGATTCCATACTTGAGTTTGTGATGCAAAATGGTTAGCGTGTTATCCAGCCCTTCATGGATATCGACTTCCTGTAAGGGAGCTTGATCCATGTAGGTGTAAGATTTGATCGCTTTGACCAGTTGAGAAATCCGAGAGGTGCTTTGTTCAACTTCGTTCACGAGACCAATCAGTGACAGTGTTTCTGTCAGCCATTTCAATCCTTCAGCCAATGATTCTGCACTAAACTGAGACGCTACCTCTGTCAATCGATCTTCACTTATACCAGCAGAAACTAGGATAGGAGACAGTTTCCAGCTATCTGTAACGTCATGATCATCAAGCCAGTCGGTTAAAGCGTCTTCTCGATCGCTCTGCGTTAATGGATCAAGTCGAGGCGCTTTGGCAAGGTAGGCGATCGCCTCTTGTTGAAGATCGATGAGCAATTGGCGTTCTGCATCTGGAAACAATTCCTCACAGAGGTGCAACAAACGAGACTGGACAGTAGAAATGGCAGCGTGTAGTTGTTGGGCGGCTCGGCGTCCGGCGGCAGCTGGATTGTTTAGCTCATGCGCTAATCCGGCTGAAAGCCTGCCTAATGCTGCCAATTTCTCTTGATGACGCATTTGCGCTTCGAGATCATGCGATCGTCTCGCCATTGCAGCCAAGATCACGGCAGCTCCTTGAGAACACTCCGCTAGCACTTGTTTGAATGCCTCTGGCTCAATTTTGAGGACACGACTAGCGCCAAGCGATCGTCCCGTTGCTTTTGCGGTTTCACCCGTGACCATCGAAATCTCGCCTGTGAACTCGCCTGGTTGGTGTACCGTAACCACCCGCTCTTCACCACCCACTTGCTTAGTGACCTGGATTTGCCCTTCTAGCAATACATAAAAATGATAGGTCGGGTCGCCTTCTTTAAAGATCACTTCGCCCGGAGCGAGTTGGATTTCACAGCCGTGTTGTTTCAGTCGCTCCAACTCATCGTCTGACAGCGTAGGAAACAATTCTGCTTGCTGATTTGGATCATGAAGCATAAGTTATAACTTGCTGAGATATTGGTGAATGAACTGAACCGAGATTGATCCCTCACCGACACCAGAGGCAACCCGCTTCACGGAACCATAACGAACATCTCCGGCAGCGAAGATACCAGGAACACTCGTTTCCAGCAAGAATGGATCGCGATCGAGTGTCCAACCTTTCGGACGCTTACCGTTTCGGAGCGTATCAGATCCAGTTAAGAGAAAGCCGCGTTCATCGCGTTCAACAATGCTGTCTAGCCAATCGGTTTTGGGCATCGCACCGATGAAAATAAACAACGAAGAAGCGTTGACAGTTTCTGATTCACCTGTATCCAAGTTCTCAATCACGATCGCTTCCAAACTATTCTCACCTTTCACTTCGGTTACGGTTGATCGGGTGCGTACTATGATATTTCCAGTCGCTTGAATTTGATCAATTAAGTATTGAGACATACTCTTGGTCAGCGAATCCGATCGAACCAGCATGACAACATTCTGGGCATATTTGGAGAAATGCATCGCCGCTTGTCCGGCAGAATTTGCACCACCGACCACATAAACGATTTCACCCTGACACATGATCGCTTCTGTCATGGCTGCGCCATAATAAACCCCGGCTCCAAAGAGTCTATTCATGCCAGGAACATCCAATTTGCGATAAGAAACGCCCGTAGCAACTAACAAAACGTGACAACTAATCTCACTGCCATCGGCTAATTGAACAATCCGGTAGGGGTCAGAGATTTTAACCCCGATGGCTTCCTGGGGTGTCAAGATTTCTACCCCAAAGCGTCGGGCTTGCGTGACGGCTCGACGTGCCAAATCTCCACCGCTCAGCCCCACTGGAAAGCCGAGGTAATTCTCAATCCGAGAACTGGAGCCTGCCTGCCCTCCCGGAGCCTCCCGTTCGATCATCACCGTACTTAAACCCTCTGATGCGCCATACACCGCCGCCGCCAGACCCGCAGGACCTCCCCCAACAATCACCAAATCGTAAAACGGATTTCGAGCTTGGGTGGTTAGTCCGATCTTGGTCGCGATTTCCAGATTTGTCGGTCGAACCAGCCTAGAGCCATCCGGGAACAGTACCAACGGTAACTGCTGAGCGCAATTGATTTCAGCCAGCGCCGTGAGTTGTTGGGCTTCTTCCAATTCAATATCAAGCCATTGATAGGGAATCTGATTCCGTGCCAGAAAATCTTTTGCCTGATGTGAGTAAGGCGACCAACGATTGCCGATCACGCGAATTCCTTCAAACAGTGGACGGAATGAAGCTTGCCAGTCATCCAAGAGATCATCCAAGACAGGGTAAAGCTTTTCTTCCGGCGGGTCCCAGGGTTTGAGCAGATAGTAATCTAACCTGGCATTGTTAATCGCTCGAATGGCAGCTTCGGTGTCTGCATAAGCTGTTAGCAGTGCCCGCTTCGCATCTGGAACAAGTTCGATCGCCTGTTCCAAAAACTCCACACCGCTCATCTGTGGCATCCGTTGATCCACAATAAACAGCGCCACCACTTCGTTCCGGAGTTTCAACTGTTGCACCGTTTCTAGGGCGGATACGCCGGAATCTGCTCGGACAATGCGGAAACGATCGCCATACTGGTGTCGCAAATCCCGTGCGACTGCCTGTAAGACTTCCGGATCATCGTCCACCGTCAGGATGATTGGTTTTGCCATAGGTCTAGAATTGCTAATTGCTCTATAGTGGTCGCCGCTAAAACGTAAAAGTTAAAAATACGCCACCTGTAAATTTTTTGTTGATTTTGCCATCGGTAGGGGCAGACCGACGTGTCTGCCCGCTAATCCAGGGCAACCACGCCGGGATTGCCCCAACCCCACACCGGGATTGCTCTGGGCAACCACACCGGGATTGCCCCAACAACACACCGGGATTGCTCTGGGCAACCACGCCGGGATTGCCCCAACAACACGCCATTCATCAACAGAAAATTTACAGATGGGATGTTTTCAGGTATGCGATACGCGAAGGGGCACGGCACGCCGTGCCCAGACAAAGGGATTGAACGCCATTGAAAACGCTATAGGAATGATCTAACCAACCAGTTCTTTCACCTTCTTGATGATATCAACCGGATCAAGGCCTTGGTGTGGGTATTGTTCCCATAGACCACCGCAGCCTTCTTCATGGGTGCCGAGGTAAGCATATTTGGGTGTCAGACCTCGCTCTAGAAGCCAGGTTCCGAAGCGACTACCCAATCCAGTCTTGCGATTGAAGGGTTCGACCACGAGGACGAATGGCGTGGAACCGATCTTGGCGATCGTCTCCTCATCCACTACGTTTAACGTGGGTTTATTAACCAAGCCCACATCAATCCCGTCTTGTTTCAGCCGATCGACAGCATCCACGGCGCGATAGAGCGCATCGCCAAACGCAACAATATAGCCAGCTTTGCCTTCTCGTACCACTTCATCTTTACCAGGGACAAACAGGTAGTCATTCCCGTGTAAATCGTTGCCCTTTGCATCCAGAATGTTCGGCGTTTTGGAGCGGGTAGAGAAGATGAATCGCAGTCCTGGCTCGAAGAATACCGCTTTGACACACGCCGTCATCTGGGCAGCGTCGGCGGGGAAATAGAGCTTGGTATCGTACCCGTCATCAAGTCCGTTGTCCGCGAAAAAGTTATTTAGCCCAAAGTGGCAAGTATTATCTGCCATGTCATCAATCCCGGAGTGGGAGAAATGGCAGAGCAAGTTGGAATAGTTGAGCCGTGCCATCGTGATTTCGGAGATGCACATTTCCAAGAAAGCGGCAAATGTGGCGAAGATGCCCTGTTTACCTTTTTCCATACCAAACCCGGCGGCGGCGGATAAGTTGCTGCGCTCCATGATCCCAGAAGGGACAAAAATTTCTGGGTGAGCATCATGAATTTTCTTTAGACCGCAAGACCCTTCCAGATCACTGTCGATGACCATGACGGTTGACTTGCGCTCTGCTTCGCTCATGCTGCCCAAGATGCCAACGACAGCGTCACCAAAGACATTGCGATTAGACCCCCACTTGTCACCAGACCCAATGAACGTGTAGGTTTGTTTGGGTTTTTGAATGGTCTTCAGAAAATCTACTGCCGCCGCATGTCCATGCGCTTCGAGATATTTGATGGCTAAATCGACTGAAATTACGTCATGACCGTGGTTGGAGCCTTCCAGTCCTTCAATGCCGGGGCACATGGGGCGTTTGTTGATGACGGCGATCGGTCCTGGCGTATTCACCGCTTCACACAATCGACTATACAACCCATCAAAATCTTCACCGTCTCCCTCTAAGATCTTGACTCCGTGACCTGTCAAGGTTTTGGCGACGCTAAAGCCTGGGAGATACTTGGACGGGTGTCCGGCGATCGTCACATCATTGTCATCAATGATCAGCTTCACATTGAGATGTTGAGCCACAGCTAACCGAGCCGCCTCCGCATCATTCCCTTCCTGCTGTGACCCATCCGATCCTAAGCAGAAGACGGCCTTCCCTGGATGTGCCATCGCCACCCCGTTGACATAGGGCCACATATGCCCTAATCGGCCCGAACTGAACTTCACGCCGGGAGTCAGTCCCAATTCTGGGTGTCCGGGGAGTCGGGCGTGGGCAGCCCGATAGTGCAGCAGGTGTTCGACCGGGAGTTCGCCATGCAAGACTGCCATCAAGTATTGAGTCGCGACGCGATGCCCTGCCTCATCGAAGAAAATTGGCACAAACTGATCTGGCGCGCCTCGAAAGAAAGCATCAAGAATCATCACCTCTGGTACGGTATCGTAAGGTCCACCCGTATGTCCACCAACGCCTCTAGCGGCTCCTGTGGCAGTGAAAAAGACGATCGCATCGCGGCAAAGTTGAATATTTGCTTTCAGCGTCTCTAATTGCTCACGAGTTAGCGTCGGATTAGCTGGGTTGAGTGCGAAGGATTTATAAGCGCCAAGGTCGATGGGAAAGCGATCGGTTGTAGTCGTCATGATTAATTGTCCTAAAATGGGGCAACATCGGGAAGACAGCACGGAGTGAAATCACTCGGAATGGAAATTGCACCGATTGATGTTATCTACAAAACATCCTAGTCAACGAGATATGGCTGCAATCTCCCAAAAATTGCCTGATCGAGTAACAGAGCAGGTACGAAGACACTGCCCCCTACAGAGTACCGAATTCAAGGGTGAATCAGCAATTCCAAATTTGACGTTAGACAAAGGTTTGAGCGATCGCTGTAAAACTTTCTTGGAGTCTTCTCGCCCAAAAATCCCTGATCACATATTCCTCTGCTAATGTCAACACCCTTGTACAACCCGAATATCCTGAATAGGCTACTCAATTGGAATGCTCTCCGATGGCGGCTCTGCCGCTAGAGACACCCGGAGGCAGAGAGCCTCTCCCAAACCTCGTTCCCAGGCAAAGTCTGAGAACCCAGAAGATAGGGGTTTTAAGACTTGTGCATACACGATAGCTCTCCGCATCGGGGAGGGGTCTCTTGAATTGTCTTCATCCATGCTTTGAACGAGGGATGGGTCTATTCAAAAAAGTATCAATTGAGTTGGATTGAAGCGGTAATAACAGGGTAAACATTGATCCTTGACCCAATTGGCTTTCAAGCTCAATATATCCACCGCAAGCAGTTACAATTGCCTGAACGATCGCCAGCCCTAAGCCTGCACCCTCCGATCGGCGATAGTTATTTTTCGCCCGTGCAAACCGTTCAAAAATGCGCGTTTGCTCATAAGTCGCAATGCCTTCTCCAGTATCTCGCACCCAGAACCGTATAACTTGATTCTCAATCGCAGATCCGAGGACAATTAACCCATCATCAGGCGTATGCTGAGCGGCGTTCTCTACGAGGTTCATAACGGCTTGCGTCAGGCGTTGGCGATCGAGGTAAACATAGCCGATCGCCACAGATTCCAGTTGACAATCACACTGAGTTAAAACCCTCGCTTTCGCGAACAGTTCCTCAGTCAACAAATCTAACTCCACGGGTTCTGGTCGTAGAAAATCAGGTTGTTCTGCCTTTGCCAATAGCAACAAGTCACTGACAAATCGCTTTATCCGTTTAAGTTCATCACGAACCAGCGCTAACACTTCCTGTTGCTCATCTGGATCATCTCCCATCAGTTCCAAATGACCTTGAATAATGGTAATTGGAGTTCGCAACTCGTGACCCGCATCGTTGATGAAGTTTCTTTGGCTCACAAATGCTGATTGCAAGCGATCCATCATCTCGTTAAATGTTTTTGCCACCTCTGCCATCTCGCCACTGCCGGTCACATGAATTCGTTGAGATAAATCAGACTCGCTGATGTTTCGGGCAGTTGCCGACATTAAGCGGAGCGATCGCAGAATCCTACCCGAAATGACCCAAGCCAGCAACGAGGCAAACAGCAAAATGATCAGCATCACACTGATCACTATTTTCATGGCTTCCGCCACTTCTTCCCACTCTTCGGCCTCTGTATAAGCGACAATGAACACTCCCTCGGTTCGCCCCTGAATTTGAATTGGTTCAGCCTGATAAAAAATGCGCCCGACCGATGAATTAGGAGTTGATTGGTCTCCCTTGATCGGCTGCTCAACAGTTTCCCAATAGTGCATCAATTCCGAATTGGGTAACATGGGTTCGGGCAATTTTTCAGGACTAGACTGAAAAAACTGATGATCTAAAATGGTGATGAGATAGAGTCCCGATTCCACCCGCTCGTTTTCAAGATAGTGGATCATGAATAGTTTGAGTTGATCGGGGCGATCGAGATTCTGTTGAGCAGCATCCTCAACAAATTCAATTACCTCACCGCTAACCTCTTCACGAACCCGGTAAATAACTCGCTGAGACAAGGCATGATAAATAACGGGAATCGATAATCCAACGAAAAGCGCCATCAAGCCGATGTAGCACAGCAGAATTTGAGTGCGCGCTTCTGCAAAAACGCAACACCACTTGGGCTGATGCTGAGAATTGGATGAATTAGTGACACTCAAGTCAGCAGAACTGTGCGGTTTTGCAGCCACCACATTAACTCTAGAAGCGCTGTGGCTTTCCTGCTGATTAAGATTTTTAGTCTTTCTTCTAAAGAAAACAGGCATCTGAGCAAACCGCGTTCACTGTAAGAATTATATAGCAGTATCGACATGAGTTAGGACATCCCTGATTCCTGAAAGGCTTATGTTGATTGCACTCAGCACTCAGCACTCAGCACTCAGCACTCAACTATACTAACTACCCTGTATTGAGCTTCTTTCATTCAGGCACTGACAATCGGTAGGAGCAACAATTCACCTGATACAGTAATGTTGAATAACCGCAACTTACACAGCCGATCTTTGGGAATCGGCATCAGAGAAAGAACTTGCACATGGCGCAAAGTAACTACCGGATTCGCCCCCTAGCACCCCAACTTGGGGGGAATCGAACTAAACCCCCAGAATGGGAGGGTTTAGGGGAAAATGCAGACCCTTGGATACTTCTCAAATATCCTTGCTGGCTGACAAAAGTCCTGAAACCCAATAGTTTCGTGACCTGCACTCGCGCCCAGGTTCTATCTGGGAATAGCCGCTGACGTGGCTCTGCCACTAATTACGGGAGGCTTCGCCTCCGAAGGGGCATTCCAAGCAAAGCCTGGGAACGAGAGTTATTAGTCAATCAGGTATCCTTAGTTAATAGCATAGCTGTATCAAATCGATAAAAGCCTTTTCATGAGAAAATTCTCATAGGATTTTAAGAGTATTCTCATGGCTAAAGAAAAATCAATTTTTTGTAGTGCTGCGGTTTATCGTTACTCCGATCAAAATACCATTCTTAACGCTTGTTCAATCACATCAATGTACTGTGTAACGTCATAAAGACGATAGGCGATCTGGTCAATCTGAGCCTGAATTTTTGTGAGTGTTTGATTGCCGCTTTTCTGTATTTGATGAGCTTCTCGACCAAGTTGCACAAGTGCTTGATAGTCAGGATGAGAGTCAAGATTTTTAATCACAGGAATGGGTAAATCGCCGACCTGATGTTCAAAATATTCAAACATTTGCCTGCCTGTGAGTTTACCCATTCCACCGATCGCCCGATAGCGAAATTCTAATACTTTAGAGTTGAGCAATGAACAAAGGTAATAAAGCGCATCGACATTCACTGTTGAATACCGTACAAAAGCCGCTACATCACTCTTGAAACCAATTGAGCCTATCTCATCAACTACAAATCGATTAGAATTCGCTCGACGTGGAAAAAAGATTTTTGCTTCAAATAATCCTACTCGTGGACGGTGAAGATGAAACCAATCATAGTGACTTGATTGATAGACCGATCGATTTTTTAACGCATCTTGATGTTCCGCTAAATAATCTTGGAGAATACCTGGTAATGACTCCCATTTGGTTTGATGAGTGTAATAAATCAGTTGAGTTTCTGGTGGGTGAAAGCCAAATGCACGAATGGATGAAGTGGCAACTCTCGATCGCAAAAATTCATGGGGAAATCGCCCTAAAAATTGTCCTTCAAAAACGGCATCTAATCCTGTATCAATTCCTTTCATCAACATTCCGTATGGAGAATGTTTCAATTTCATAGTGTGTTGATCAATTTGCTCAAAGATGGAGTTGTAGGGTGAAAGGTTCCATCGCTCATCAATTAAATTATTTTGACAAATACTAACTCTGACAATTTCTTTACTTAATTTTTCTGAAGTTTCATTGTCTTTATTAGAATTCAAAGCATAAGCTGTCGTGAAACTGTGATCGGTGTCAGGTAACTTCTTCTGAAACTGAAGAATGCAGGTTGCGATTCCAGCCTTAAATACTGGATGACTCAAGAAATCAAAAAGGCTAATGAGTGTAGTTTTCTCTTTGAAAAATTTTCGTAGGTTTTGAGACTTACTACCTTGAATGAAGGCACGAGAAAGGATGAATGTAGCATAACCTTGATATTTTAATAACTCAAAACTCCGTCGTAGAAAATAGAATAAGATATCTGTTTTGTCAGTGTAAATGTCTGGATAAGCAAACTTTAGCCACTGTAATTCCAAGGCTCCTTTCCCAAAAGTGGCATCTACATTGAAGTAGGGCGGATTGCCGATCGCCACTCCAAACCCTTGTTGTTCTGCGGGTAAACGCGGATCAAAAATGTGAGGAAATTCAATTTGCCAGTTAAATGGGCGTTTGCTAACAACATCGTTTGCAAAAAAACTAGTCAAATTAGAATTCGCTTGTTGATTAAGAGCCGAAACGATACAATTTAGACGCTTGATCGCCTGACTTCGATCGACTTCTTGATGGCTTATGTCTCTAACAGTTTGTGCTAAATCAGCCACGATCGGCAATGATGTTAATAACGAGATAAATGCTATTCGATCGACAGGCGCATGAATCAAACTATCACCGACTCGGATATTTAAGTTTAGATCTGGGAAACAAGAATATAAAACCTGATTGGGTTTACTTGCTTGACTTTGAATGAACTGAAGCCAGAGTGATAATTGAGTCAGCAGAACAGCTTGCGGATCGCGATCGACTCCATACAGCATTTTGATTACGATCTGGACTTCTATTTGTTGAACTAACTGCGGTTGCTTGCGACTAAGAGATTCACTGCTTTCCTGACATATAACACTATTGCAAGCATCATTATATCGTTTTAATTCATTTCGGAGGTAATGAAATGCACCGATGAGAAACAATCCTGAACCACACGCTGGATCAAGCACAGTCAGATCTAAAACCGAGATAGCCATTTCGTAGGCATCTTTAAAATATCCCTGCTCTAATTGGTGAATTGCTTGATCAATTTTGGGTTTGACGAGTGGCTGTAGGGTTTGATGTATAATCTGTTGAATAATGTAATTGGGTGTATAAAATGCTCCTTTTTGCTTTCGAGAAGAGGGATTTTCCAAAAGTTTGATGACATGATTCTCACAAATCAAATGATGCGCTAGAAATTGCTCATATGCTATTCCTAAACTGTCTTGGTTTAAGTTCTCAAAATTATAGTGATAGAGCGATCGACATTTAATTTTAGCTGCAACAGATGAAGTGTACTTGTGACGAGTGAATGGAATACCAATAATCGGGTTTAAATAATCTGATTGAATACGAAGCGGATCAATCCAAGTAGGTTGAAAAAGGCTCGTGTTGTAACTGACCCAAGTATTTTGAAAAACAATTTGGAGTTGTGTAATAAATGACAAATCAGAACTAGTGTTCAGCCAGGTGAAATAGGTTTGTTCAAGAAAGTTATTTGGGAGTTCATGGCTAATGGTTTCTAACAGCCGAACGAACAATAACCGATTGAGGATCAGTTGAGCCGTTTCATAGATTCTCTCAAGGCTCAGATTCGGCTGAGCCGCATTGATGCCATTCGCCAACATTAATCGCCATGCTTGCAGATCAGCACGAAATCTAGTTTCCCAAGACATTAGGATAAACCAGAGTAGAGCAAAGGTTCAGAATCAAATTTGCAGCGCTCACGTCATATCCCTCAGACTAAATGAAGCAGGAGTCCTTTCTGAAACAATAAGCTAATGTGCCTCTATTTTGCATAATTTTGAAAAATGGGTGATGCTGCCTCTATTCAGGCTCTCCAGTTTGATTCCCAATTCCCAATTCCCACCTCCATTGGAGAAAGTCGCTACGTTATTATTGATTTATTTAATCTCCATTCCTTAGCGTTGTCAGCGAAGCTCATGCACTCGGAATCATCTACCGAATTCCTAGATTCAATGCGGTTACTTGTTGATTTGCAGCGAGTGAGCGAGGTTGTGCAGAGCTTTGGTGGTTGCTTAGAACCGGACGCGATCGCCAAACAGACGACAGATGGTTTAGTGGAAAAATTTGATTGTGCGTTTGCCCGCATTTGGATAGTTGAATCGGATCGAATGTCGTTGCGCTTGGTTGCCTCTTCAGGGCTATACACCCATACCAATGGCTCGTTTGCCAGAGTTGCAGTTGGCGCATTCAAAGTTGGCAAAATTGCCCAAAATCGCATTCCTTTTTTGAGTAATAATCTGGCAGATGAACCGTGGGTCAAAGATCGAGATTGGGCGATCGAGCAGCATATCACCGGATTTGCAGGTTATCCTCTAATGACAAACAATCAGGTTGTTGGTGTGTTGGCTGTGTTCAGCTATCATCCCCTTTCTCCTGAATTTTTGGAGGTGTTACAAGGGCTGTGCATGACTGTCACAATTGCTCTAGAGCATGCCCTTCACTATCAGCAAGAACGACAATCCTGGCAGACTCCCTCGTATCCAGGCATTATTCCCCTGTCAGAGCAGTTAGCCGGAATTCTGCATCATACGCGCCTCACCCTAGTTGGAACGGAACGATCGCTGACCGCCTCACTCACCTGTATCCTCCTGAGAACGGCTGAAGTGTTGAGAGAATGGGAGTGTCCTGCGTGTCGGTTGAGTTATGAAGGCGATCGGATTTTGTTAGAAGCGATGGTATTTCCGCCCGCCATGCCACCCAATGAACTGCGAAATTGGGCAACGTCTGTCTTTGGTGATCTCTTATATGCTGCCACTAGCTTAGGCGGAACGCTGCAAACCTCGACAGGTGCGAATCAAAAAGTCGTGCAACTAGTATTGCAACTTCCCTATCCTGAAGGCACCTTGGGCACACAACTGCGAATTCACTTGAGTTCACCGATGTTGCAAATGGCAATGACTCACCTCGCTCATCTGGCAAAGTTGAGACTGTGTAGCCTGAACGATCCGCAAATCCCCTTGCTGACTGATGATTTGGCACAAGCTTCTGCAAGCGATCGCGTCTTGTGGCTAGCTCACTCCTCCCAATCTCCACCTCCCACTGCTATCGGTATCATCGACCTGTCTGTTCATGCTGCCCAACTGCGAGAAGCCGTGGAAGCGGCAACACGAGGAGAATGTTGGAGGATGACGGCGCAACCAGAGCGAGAGTCCCAAATATTGTCAGAGCGGGAGCAAGAAATTATGAACCTGTTAGCCGAGGGCTTGCGCGATCGAGATATTGCTAATTGTCTTCATATCAGTGAGCGCACAGTCAAATTTCACATCAACAATGTTCTGACAAAGCTGAATGCCAAAACTCGCTGTCAGGCAATGTATCAATCTGTTATGCTCAATGGCTCTAAGAGAATGTTCTAAGCGCCTATCCGAAAACCCATTTTGGAGTGGGGATTGCCCACCCTATGATACTAAAAGGGTTATTTCTTACCAGATTTGTCTCCCTGGTCTTCCAATGTTAGGGGGAACCAAGCTCAAAGTTCCCCGGAATCGGGCTCTGTATATAGCAGCCCTAAATCATTTGTAAGAAGGGGGTGGAGGGGGCAGTGCCCCCTCCTTGGGACGAAGTCCCCAAACCCCTTTGGGTTTTTTCACAATTGATTTGGGATTGCTATATTTGTATTTAAAGAGAATAGGATGGTTGGGTTATCTCCGTCCTAAAGTGTTGTTGATAAAACAGCTTTGTTCCATGAAATCTGATCAAGTTCTGATACTGTTTCTAGTAGTTGGTGTAATTTTCGTCGTTGGTTACGCCCAATCAAGATTTGACACCTGTAAAAGACTTGGAGATAAAACAATTACTTGTGTTTTTGGGTTTGAGTAAGCGATCGAACGTTTGCCGTTCAGGATGGGCGTTGCTGAATAGCGGGATGAATTGTGATTGTCCTCATTCCGGCATTGCCCCCTAAATCCCCCAATGCTGGGGCAGGGCTGATTTATCGACGGTAGAAAAATGACAATGACAGGATAGTGGTTATTGTCATTGTTCTGCCATGAGTCTCATCGCCCATCTCAAGCCAATTCCTGACTTTCGCACCCAACCTCGCTACCCGTTGTGGGTCATTCTGCTGCTGGTGATCATGGGCACGATGAGTGGGTGTCAGGGCTACCGTGCCCTGGAAGATTTTGGCGAGCGGCATCAACGAGTGCTCCTTGAATTGCTGGAGTTGCCCTACAAGCGCCTGCCGTCGTTTTCAACCCTACGACGCATTATGGTGCGACTTGACTTTGCTGCCTTAGCTTCTGCTTTCAATGCTTGGGCTGTAGAAACATTTCCCACCCTTGCCACTGAGCAAATTGCGACCGATGGCAAAGGCATTAAAGCCAGTGTGATTGAGTATGACAAAAGCTATCAGGACTTGGTCAACATCGTTTCTGCGTTCAGTGTCACTCAAGGGGGGGTCGTGGGATTAGCCGCCATGCGAAATGGTCAAACTAGCGAGATTGCCACCGTGCAAACCTTAGTGAACCCCTTGCACTTGAGCGGGGTGTGCTTTTCGATGGATGCCCTGCACACCCAAAAACACACTTGAGCAAATCATTGAAAGTGGCAATGACTATCTGGTGACACTCAAAGCCCATCAAGGCAAATTATTTAAGGCAGTGCAACTTCACTTTGAGCAGTCTGAAGCAATCAGGGTGACAACGGAAGTCGAACCAACTCGGGATCGTCATGTCGAACGGACTGTTACAGTGCTGGCTCCCCCCGCTAAGATTGACCCAGCCTGGGTAGGGGGACAACGAGTCATTCAAGTGGAACGACGAGGCACCCGTTCTGGCAAGCCATTTGAGGAAACCCTGTTTTATTTGAGTTCCTTCAAGCTGGATGCCCCAGAATTCGCCCAACGGATTCGAGACCACTGGCAGGTGGAGAATAATCTACATTGGGTCAAAGACGTCGTGTTGGGCGAGGATAAAGCACCGTTGTGTGCGGGTCATGCTCTGACGAATTTTGCCATTGTGCGTACCATTGCTGTGAATCTGTTTCGTCTTAATGGCTTTGCTTCGATTACCAAAGGCCTTCGAGCAGTAGCTCACGATATTCATCAACTATTTTCCTTCCTTCAATAAATCAGCCCTGCCCCTTACCAAGGGGGACTTCAGGGGGTGTTAGTTTGGCGCAGCTTCATATTCAATTGATATCACCACCGTTGAGACCCGCTTAGAGATTCTAGATTGGTATCACCCTTAACGGGTGACAAGGTAACTCTGAGCTATGGGGGACAAAGCTTTGAGAGAATAGTAAGGACAAAAAATAGGGAGCCTTCAAGCGGCTCCCCTAAAATTATATGTTCCCTGCATTCTACCAAACAACGCTACGTGCCCATTTGAATGAGAGTCAGTATCTGACGTTGCAGCTTCTGTTGTTATTGCTACAGGCTCATCGTCAGGTTAAACTCTCCGTTTTAGCCAGTGTGTTTCCACAACCGATTCAATATCAAAGTCGCAAACGCAACTTGCAACGCTTTTTGGTTTTGCCTCAACTGAGCGTTAAACTCTTGTGGTTTCCGCTGATTAAATATTGGATTCGACAAGCGCAAACGGGACGAAATTTGAATCGAGACCAACGTCGTCGTCTGAGTAAACTTCAGCATCAAAGGTATGGCTATTGGATTATTGCGATTGACCGCACCCAATGGAAAGGACGCAATGTGTTCATGGTGAGTTTAGTCTGGGGCACTCATGCGCTGCCCGTGTATTGGGAGGTCTTAGAATCGGTAGGAAACAGTGATCTAACCACTCAGAAGCGACTGTTGAAAGTGGTACTTCCTCTGTTTCAGAATTATCGTGTTCTGGTGTTAGGAGACCGAGAGTTCCATAGCCCTAAACTCGCAGAGTGGCTCGATGGGCGGGGCGTATCGTTTGCCCTGCGCCAGAAAAAGGACTGCCATTTTCAGCAGGCAGAACAGGAGGACTATCAAGTCCTCAAAAATTTGGGATTTAAGCCTGGGATGAGCAAATTTTATCAAGGGATTTTGTGTAATAAAGGCGATGGTATCGGTCCGTTTAATCTAGCTGTTTATTGGAAACGCAAATATCGCAACGCCGGGGCAAAAGAACCCTGGTACATCTTGACCAACCTCCCCACGTTGAACCAAGCCTTGGCAGTCTATCGCTGCCGCTGGGGCATCGAGCAACTGTTCAAAGACTGCAAAACCGCAGGCTATCACTTAGAGGACACCCAGGTGAATGACACGCGATTTTTAGCGTTAGTTCTATTAATTGCAATGGCCTATAGTTTGGCTACCCTGCACGGACAACAGATGAGGAAATTAGGGATAGACATTTACGCTGGACGTATCAATGAGCACAAAGATAAAACCCCCAGGCAGAGTGACTTTAGTTTTGGACTCTATGGGCAACGATGGATCTATGGGATGGAATTGTGGCACGATTGGGTGCTTCGTCTGATTGCTCTTAAACCTCATAAATGGCTCTATTTTCAGCGAGGGTTTTATGCCCTATCCCTGATGCAGCAACCTTTGTAAGTACGTTGTCACCCGTTAAGGGTATCACCTCAAAGAAAACCTCTACAAAGTCGGTGGGTCGCTCAAGCGCTTAGCAGCGGCGGAAACACTGCTATGGCAAGGGGACGTGGCGGCTGCCCAAGCCCTCTTTGCCGACTGTCGGCGCAAGCAAGCCCGTAACTTT
This sequence comes from Cyanobacteria bacterium RU_5_0, assembly GCA_012033255.1. Lineage (GTDB taxonomy): Bacteria > Cyanobacteriota > Cyanobacteriia > Elainellales > Elainellaceae > JAAUSF01. The sequence continues at coordinate 1,789 of JAAUSF010000008.1, read as the reverse complement.
GAAGCGTATCTGAGCACCCATAGAACTCGCATTGTCAACTATGGGCTCTACCAAGCCGAGCAACTCTGCTCCATTGGTTCAGGAGCCGTCGAGTCGGCGGTCAAACAGATTGGGCGACGCCTCCAAATCTCAGGTGCTCGCTGGAATACGGCTTCCGTCAATGCGATGTTGAGTCTGCGCTGTGCCTACCTCAATGGGCAACTCGCCAGTTGACTGTTTCATCGAAAGTGGGATGCTCCCATGTAGATGAGTGGTGAGATTGCACTAGATAATTCTGTTGCGGTTCGTTTCTTAAATGGAGACGCAGCGATTACTGCAAGAGTGTTGGCAGTACCAGAAATAGTCTTACCGATAGTCGTAGTGGGGGAGTTATTGTTTGGTGCAGAAAACTCTACACGTCCATTACAAAATTTGCCTCGTTATCTGGAATTCATATCGGCATGTGTAGTCATGCCACTGGAAAGAGAAACAGCAACAACCTACGCCCGAACCCGTTTGGCATTGAAGCGCAAGGGGCGACCAATTCCGATGAATGATGTATGGATTGCCGCTCAGTGCTTAGAACATGGTTGGGTGTTGGTGACAGATGATACAGACTTTGATTATGTGGATGGACTAGCTTTGGAACGCTGGTAGCTAATGCTGACAAAAGGTATGCGACAGCCAGCTAACAAGTCGTTGGAGCCGACCGCCGAGAGGTTATTAGTGAGAACGATAAATCATTTGCGGCGGCTCAACTTGGTCGTTATGCCGCAAGTCCTCGGTGGAGACGGTTCTTGAAGATTATCTGTTGGTGTTCAAGGCTAGGTTACCTTGAGGTTATCGGTGGTGTGGTGATTCGAGAGTAACGGTGAGAGAAGTTGAGTTAGATTCAGTATTGTGCTGTTGAACAATGAATTGGTATGCATGAGAGCCTGACACAAAAAATCCGGAATGATTTCGATCGCATTGCTCTACATGACCAAGAGGGATGGGATCACAATAATCACTATCACTGCTTCCTACTCAAACAGTTACCAGCCCAATGCAAAACTGTGCTTGACATTGGTTGTGGAACAGGTGAGTTTTCACGTCTTCTGGCTAAGCGTGTTGAAAGGGTTGTTGCAATCGACTTATCCTCAAACATGATCGAGGTTGCAAAACAGCGTTCAAGACAGTTTTCAAACATTGATTTTCAAGTCGCTGATGTTTCGCAGTGGGACCCAACAGCCGAACAATTTGATGTGATTGTCTCTATCGCTACACTTCATCATTTACCAGTTGAAAGCTTGTTGCCTAATTTGAAAGCTGCCTTGAAATCCGGTGGTAGGTTGGTGATTTTGGATTTGCTAGAACATGAGACTTTGCAAGATAAGTTAAGCGATTTTATTGCTGTTCCTCTAAATTGGCTATTGCAGGCGCTCAAGAATAGCCATATTCAACAATCACCTGAAGCCGCAGCAGCGATGAGAGAGCATCTCCGCACAGACGAGTACCTCACCCTTTCGCAAGCACGACGAATTTACACAAGTTCATTAAGGAGAGCAAAAGTTAGGAAACACCTGTTTTGGCGTTATTCAATGGTTTGGGAGAAGTCAGCGGCGGCATAACAACCGTGGTGCAGCGGACTGTTGCAAGCCGCTAGTGGTGTGGCAAAGGCTGTTTGCCGCCGCTGACCACGAACGTTAGCTGGCTCCGCAAAGGGTCTTGCACTCGTGGTTGCAGGCGATCGCCCCTTCCGAAACGTCCATCGCGCGATCGGCTAAGGCACGTTGTTGAGGCGATCGGCTGTTTCGCCACGTCCCAGAAG